>JALSLM010000279.1 GCA_026988295.1 Thiotrichaceae bacterium | reverse complement strand
CCTAGGTGATGAATCTATACTTTATGCACGAGCTAACTACGTGAAATTATTTCATGAAATTAATCCTGAAAAATTTCATGACTCTTATAAAAAAGTTAAGAACTTTAATCATCTCGCACACAGAAGCACCATTAATACTTATGATATTGCAGTTCGTAAACTAAAAGCTAAAGATCCTGTTTCAAAATCTTTGCTTCAAGCCTGTAAGAATCTATCTGATTTTAGTAAAAACCTCGCTGATCAAGCCTATCCACAAGCAATCTCTTTTAAAAAGGAAAGCAAATTAAGTCCACTAACTGACAAGTTTTTCCTTGAAATCAATAAAATTGTTAAGTTCGATCACAGTATTGGAAAATATAATAAATATTTTATTAGCTTTAAAGTACACGTAAAAAACTATGAACGTGCTGTCAAAAAATATGTCAAAAAGTTTAAAATAGGGTTACCCGAAAACGAGTTTTAACACATCTGAAGATAATTTCTAAACCCCTTGATCAGGCTTTCCTTAAGGAAATTCTGATCAAGTGATAGCAAAAGTTAAAGATCAAGTACTTGCCAGATTGTTTTGCTTGGTTCAACTTTGTTCATGGAATAAAAGTGCAAACCAGGTGCGCCACCTTTCAATAACTGTTCACACATTTTGGTTACAAATTCTAGCCCAAGTTTTTGAATTGAATCAGTGTCATCGGCATAACCTTCCATACGTTTGCGTAGCCAGCGGGGGATTTCTGCGCCTGTACCATCTGAAAAGCGTGCCAGATTTGTAAAGTTAGTAATTGGCATAATGCCGGGTACAATAGGTGTATCAACGCCTAGTTTTCTGAGGCTATCAACAAAGTGAAAATAAGCATCTGGGTTATAAAAATACTGAGTGATTGCTCGGTCTGCACCTGCGTTTATTTTTCTGATAAAGTTATCGATATCAGTTTGGTAGTTTGCGGCTTGTGGGTGCATTTCTGGATAGGCGGCTACTTCTATTTGAAAATAATCACCTGTTTCTTGTCGAATAAATTCAACCAGTTCATTTGCAAAATGAAATTCACCAATGTCTTGCATTCCAGAAGGAAGATCACCGCGCAGAGCAACAATACGATTCACATCATTCTTTTTGTATTCTAATAAGATTTCTCTTATTTGTTGCTTGCTAGAACCAACACAGGAAAGATGCGGTGCTGTAGGAATAGTAGTTTCTTTTTGGGTATCAAGAACAGTTTTTAAGGTGGAATCTTGAGTAGATCCACCAGCACCATAGGTGACCGAAAAAAAGTTGGGGTTTAATTCTGTTAGTGTATTTCTAACCTTAGTGAGGCTTTCAATTCCTTTTTCTGTTTTGGGAGGGAAAAATTCAAAGCTAAATGATTGTTTTTTCATGGGTGTAACTCCAATGCGGTTGCTGTGTTTAGAATTGTAGGTTGTTTCACCTTAGGCAAGTATAAAAAAGCCCCTTCCTTCAAAGAAGAGAAGAGGCTTTTAAGCTTTATTGTAGCGAAGCATAATGTTATCTATGGCTACAAAATTATTGTTCCTTAGGAGCGAGCATGGAATAAGTTGAGCAATTATGACGTAGGATTTTTGCTTCTGATTCACTGATCTCAAGAGAAGCATAGTTATTCTACGCGACGATTGAGATCATTGAGTCAGGAGCAAAAAGACAAGTCAAAATGATCAAGTTATTTCATGTACGTTCCTTAGTAACGATAATGCTCAACCTTATATGGTCCTGCCTTATCAACACTAATATAATCAGCCTGAAAATCTGTCAACTCAGTTAGATTTACGCCTATTTTTTCAAGGTGCAAACGTGCTACTTCTTCATCTAATGCTTTTGGTAGCATGTAAACTTTGTTTTCATAGTTGTCACCATCTTTGAATAGCTCAATCTGTGCTAATACCTGATTGGTGAAAGAGTTTGACATAACAAAACTAGGATGACCTGTGGCACAACCAAGGTTAACTAAACGACCTTGTGCAAGTAGGATGATACGGTTGCCACTTGGTAAGATAATATGGTCAACCTGTGGTTTAATATTTTCCCACTCATATTTTTCCATGTCAGCAACGGCGATTTCATTATCGAAGTGACCGATATTACAAACGATAGACTCATGCTTCATTTGTAGCATTTGCTCCTCATTGATTACATGGAAGTTTCCTGTCGCTGTGACGAAAATATCACCTTGTGAAGCGGCATCATCCATAGTTACAACACGGTAGCCTTCCATTGCTGCTTGCAATGCACAAATAGGATCAATTTCAGTTACCCAAACAGTCGCACCTAAGCCGCGTAGTGATTGCGCACAACCCTTACCCACATCACCATAACCCAGTACAACTGCAATTTTACCTGCGATCATAACGTCAGTGGCACGTTTAATACCATCAACTAAAGACTCACGACAACCGTAAAGGTTATCAAACTTAGATTTAGTCACAGAATCATTTACATTGATTGCAGGGTAGATTAGCTCACCTGCTTTTTCCATCTCATATAAACGATGAACGCCCGTGGTTGTTTCTTCAGTAACACCTTGAATATTCGGACGAATATTTGAATACCAATTTGGTGAAGTTTTTAGCTTTTCTTTGATAGAGTTATAAAGTGCCACTTCTTCTTCACTGCTAGGATTATCAAGCACTGAAATATCAGACTCAGCTTTTGTGCCAAGCTCGATAAGCATTGTTGCATCGCCACCATCATCAAGAATCATATTAGCGGTGTCGCCATTTGGCCATTCGAAGATTTTGTGAGCATAATTCCAGTACTCATCCAATGTTTCACCTTTTGTAGCAAAAACAGGGACACCAGAAGCGGCAATCGCAGCAGCAGCATGGTCTTGAGTAGAGAAAATATTACAAGATGCCCAGCGTACTTCAGCACCTAATGCAGTTAAAGTTTCAATCAAAACAGCAGTCTGAATTGTCATGTGCAAAGAGCCAGCAATGCGTGCGCCTGTTAAAGGTTTTTCTTCACCATATTTTTTACGAAGTGCCATTAAACCAGGCATTTCAGTTTCAGCAATATTTAATTCTTTACGACCCCAATCAGCGAGGGCGATGTCAGTAACGATATAATCGTGTGGTTTTGTCATTTTGGTTTTCCGTATTTCTAGGAGCGCGGTTAGTATGTGTTTTGATAGCTTTTCTGAGCCTCCCCGACTATTTGAGCTAATGAGCCAAATGGTCAGGTGCAACGCTCCTCAGAATTACTATAAATTTAATGGAGGGGTATTTATTATTACGTTAACACCCATCCCCCCCTTTTTTTTACAAAAAATTATAAAAAAAGGGGGGGGATGGGTATAGGAAATCCTGATTAAGCGTTCTTTAGCGTTTCAGCTTTGTCAGTCTTTTCCCAAGGTAGGTCGATATCTTCACGACCAAAGTGACCATAAGCGGCTGTTTGACGGTAGATAGGCTGAAGCAGATCAAGCATGGTAACGATACCATAAGGACGAAGATCAAACGTCTCACGTACTAATGCTTCTAATTTTTCATCATCCATTGTGCCTGTGCCGAAAGTTTCGATAGAGATCGAGGTTGGCTCTGCTACACCAATTGCATAAGAAACCTGAATTTCACAGCGTTCAGCAAGCCCAGCAGCAACAATATTCTTGGCAACATAACGACAGGCATAGGCCGCAGAACGGTCAACTTTAGATGGGTCTTTTCCAGAGAATGCACCGCCGCCATGACGTGCCATTCCACCATAAGTATCAACAATGATCTTACGACCTGTTAAGCCACAGTCACCAACAGGGCCACCAATTACGAAATTACCCGTTGGATTAATATGGTATTGTGTATCAGCATTTAACCATTCGGCAGGAAGAACAGGTTTGATAATCTCTTCCATTACTGCTTCTTGCAGGGTTTTTAAGTCCATTTCATCATGTTGCGTAGAAAGCACAACCGCGTCAATTGCAACGGGTTTATCATCCTCATAACGGAAAGTCACCTGACTTTTTGCATCAGGGCGTAAGAAATCAAGCTTACCTGATTTCATTAATTCTGCTTGTTTGGCAACTAAAAGATGTGAATAAGTAATTGGTGCTGGCATTAAAACATCTGTTTCATTGCTAGCATAACCAAACATTAAACCTTGATCGCCCGCGCCTTGCGCTTCTTTTTCGGCTCGGTCAACACCCATTGCAATATCAGGTGATTGACGACCTAGTGCATTGAGCACGGCACAGTTATGACCATCAAAACCAACTTCTGAATTATCATAGCCAATTTCATTAACCACATCGCGTACAATGTTTTCGTAGTCAATATCTGCATTTGTGGTGATTTCACCTGCTAATACGACCATGCCGGTTTTAACCATAGTTTCACAGGCTACACGTGCAGAGGTGTCTTGTTCAAGAATTGCATCAAGTATGGCATCAGAGATTTGATCTGCCATTTTGTCGGGATGACCCGCTGATACAGACTCGGAAGTAAATAGATGATTCCCAGCCATATTAAGTTCTCCTTAAAATTAGCTGAGCGTCGTTGCAATATGAAATTTGATAAGTCTGAGCCTAGTCCAACTGAATTTCTTATTCTTTAATTTTTGTTCTAATTAAAGTAGAAATAGCTAGATCGCAACGCTCCTCAGACATTGGGCGAAAAATAATATACTAAAAATGTGAGTATTTCCAGCAAGACTTTGTAGAAGAGATAAAAAGAGGGTTTTTTTTATTAATTTATAGTATATCCCTAAAAGGATGTTGCCGTTCATCGGTAAAAACGCTATGTTATCCGCTCGGTTTTTTTACCCTTATTTTATGTATTGGTTTTTTAAAAGAATACTATTAAGAACTCAAAGTTTATATATTGTTCAATCCTGAGTCCTAAATATACTCTGCATCACCGCTAAATAAGATAAATAAATAGAGCTTGAATCCGTGTTCCAATGCGGATTTGGCTAGGATAGTAGATTCCTCTGCGACTTTAGCACTGTATTTATACCAAACAGTACTAAATGAAAAAATGAGAATGGACAAAAATAAATACGTGCCAAGGTTTTAAAGCAATCTATTATCAAATCACTACCTAACATCTAAGGAGAGCATTAATGTCAAATCGTGCAACATTGGCTAACGCCATACGCGCTCTTACTATGGACGCTGTTCAAATCCCTAACTCTGGTCACCCTGGTGCGCCAATGGGAATGGCTGATATAGCAGAAGTACTTTATAACGACTTTATGAATCACAACCCAACTAATCCAGATTGGGCAGATCGTGACCGTTTTATTATGTCTAATGGACATGGTTCAATGTTACCTTACTCTGTGCTTCATTTAACAGGCTACGATTTATCAATTGATGATCTTAAGTCTTTCCGTAAACTTCATTCTAAGACTCCTGGTCATCCTGAATATGGCTATGCACCAGGAATTGAAACAACTACTGGTCCACTCGGTCAGGGTATTACAAATGCAGTAGGTTTTGCACTTGCTGAAAAAGTAATGGCGGCTCAATTCAACAAAGATGGACACGAAATTGTTGATCACAATACTTATGTTTTCTTAGGCGACGGTTGTTTAATGGAGGGTATTTCTCAAGAAGCTATCTCTCTTGCTGGTTCTTTCGGTCTAAGTAAATTAATCTGTTTTTATGATGATAATAATATCTCTATCGACGGAAATGTTGATGGTTGGTTTGGTGATGATACGCCAAAGCGTTTTGAAGCATGTAACTGGCATGTTCAATCAATTGATGGTCATGATGCTGATGCAATCAAAGCCGCAACAGAAGCAGCTATTGCGTCTGATAAGCCTTCATTAATCTGCTGTAAGACAATTATCGGTAAAGGTATCGGTACAGCTGGTGAGAAGAAAGAAGGTGGACATAATATCCACGGTGAAGCATTAGGTGAAGCTGCTCTTGCAGATGCACGTAAGAACATGGGTTGGGATCATGCACCATTTGAAATCCCTGATGATGTTTATGCAGCTTGGGATGCTAAAGAAGCTGGTGCAGCAAAAGAAACCGCATGGAATGAGAAGTTTGCTGCTTATGAAGCTGCTTATCCTGAGGAGGCAGCTGAATTTAAACGTCGTATGGCGGGTGATCTTCCAGCTGATTTTGAAGAGCAAGCTAACAAGTTTATTGCAGAAGTTAATGCTAAAGAAGAGTCTCCAGCAACACGTGTTGCATCTAAAGGTGCTCTAAATGGCTTTGCCCCAATGTTGCCTGAATTCTTAGGTGGATCGGCTGACCTTTCTCCATCAAACAATACATTTAACGATAAATCAGTACGAATCAATGATGATCATGGTTCTGCCGAAATGAATTTTGCGGGCAACTACATTTCTTACGGTGTGCGTGAGTTTGGTATGTCTGCGATTATGAATGGTGTAACACTTCATGGCGGTTTGATGCCTTATGGTGCAACATTCTTAATGTTCTCTGAATATGCACGTAATGCGCTACGCATGGCGGCATTAATGAAGATTCGTACAATCTTCGTTTACACACATGATTCTATCGGTTTAGGTGAAGATGGACCGACTCACCAGTGTGTTGAGCAAATCCCTACATTACGCATGATTCCAAATATGGCACTGTGGAGACCTTGTGACACCGTTGAAACGGCAGTTGCTTGGAAAGATGCAATCAAAAATGATGCGCGTCCTTCTACATTAGTATTCTCTCGTCAAAATCTGCCTTTCCAAAAGCGCGATGCTGAGCAAATTGCTAATATCGAAAAAGGTGGTTACATCCTTAAAGATACAGACGGAACACCAGACGTAATTGTTATCGCAACAGGCTCAGAAGTTGCATTAGCAATGGAAGCGGCTGAAGCATCTGATAAAAAAGTACGTGTTGTTTCAATGCCTTCTGTTGAAGTATTTGAACAGCAAGATGATGCTTATAAAGAATCTGTACTTCCTGCGGCAGTTACCGCGCGTGTTGCGGTTGAAGCAGCAATTATGGATGGCTGGTGGAAATATGTTGGCATGAACGGCAAAGTGATCGGTATGTCAACCTTCGGTGAATCTGCACCAGCACCTGAGCTATTTGAATATTTTGGTATTACGACTGCTGCTGTTTCAGAAGCAATTAACGAAGTCGCTTAACTCAAACCTGAATCCGTGAGGTCACTACGGCACAGGACGCAAGCTATTGATTCATCACGGGTTTAAAAAATACCCGCTTAACCTATGGGTGAAGCTAAGATTTTTTAAATCCCGTGCTAAACCAATATCTTGCGCCCTGCTATCCGCATTGACCTCACGGATTCAGGTCAAACGCAACAAAAACTATCAAAAAAGGGGGGGGATGGTGTATTACCTGAATCTGTGAGGCTACTACAGCATGATGAACAAGTTATTGATTCCACAGCGGTTTAAGAAATACCGGCTTAACCTATGGGTGAAGCTAAGATTTTTTAATTCTACTGTGAAACCAATACCTTATCCCTCATATCCGCATTAGCCTCACGGATTCAGATATTAAATAAATGATTAGTTGTTTAATTTAGATTTAATACATACCCATCCCCCCCTTTTTTTACATATTTTATTATTTATTTAATCAATTAAGGAGAAGCCCCCATGACAACAAAAGTCGGTATTAACGGTTTTGGACGTATCGGACGTATGGTATTTCGTGCAATTAAAAAAGATTTCCCAAGTCTTGAAGTTGTAGGAATCAATGATCTACTTGAAAATGACTATCTAGCGTACATGTTAAAGTACGATACGGCTCACGGTCGTTTTGACGGAGAAATAACAGATGTAGACGATACTTCTTTCACAGTAGATGGCAATAAAATCCGCATCACTGCTGAACGTAACCCTGCTGATCTAAAATGGGACGAAGTTGGTGCCGAAATCGTTATTGATTGTACTGGTTTCTTCCTAACACAAGAAAGCTGTCAGGCTCACATTGATGCTGGTGCTAAGAAAGTTGTTCAATCTGCACCTTGTAAAGATGGCGGTCCAATGTTCGTTTATGGTGTTAACCACAACGATTACGATGGTCAAGCAATTGTTTCTGCTGCCTCTTGTACTACCAACTGTCTTGCGCCAATCGCTAAAGTTATCAATGATAACTGGGGCTTAAAGCGTGGTTTAATGACAACTGTTCACGCATCAACTGCTACACAAAAGACAGTTGACGGTCCTTCAATGAAAGACTGGCGTGGTGGACGTTCTGTATTTGAGAACATCATTCCATCATCAACAGGTGCTGCAAAAGCAGTGGGTGTTGTGCTTCCTGAGCTTAACGGCAAACTAACGGGAATGGCTTTCCGCATTCCTTCTGTTGATGTTTCTGTTGTTGACCTTACCTGTGAACTTGATAAAGCAGGCTCTTATGAAGATATTTGTGCTGCAATCAAAGAAGCTTCTGAAGGTGAAATGAAAGGCACACTTGCTTATACAGATGAAAAAGTTGTTTCTTCTGACTTCCGTGGAATCAGCGCATCTTCAATCTTTGATGCTGGCGCAGGTATTGCACTAGATGATACTTTCGTTAAAGTCGTTTCTTGGTATGACAACGAGTATGGCTACACTTGTAATATGCTTCGCTTAGTAGAGCACGTCGCTTAGTAGCTCAGCTCACATCTATTAGCCCCCAGCTTTTCGTTGAGAAAGTAGTCACTTACTATTTGTAAGCTCCTATTTTCCCTCCTCAATCTGAAGACTACTAGATGCAATCTGAGTCACTAAGCAGTAGTTTTGGTTTAGATAAAAAATATTTGTGGGTGTGAAGTGATTCATGCCCACAGATTTATTAAACAAAACGATTTGGTTTTGCTTCTCCCTAAAAAGTATCAAAAACAGGGGGGGATGGGTGTTATTCTCATCCTCATCAAATCCGAAGTTCTTTTGTTTAATAAATCTACTGTAAACCCAATTAAAGGAGTTCCCCATGTCTGTAATCAAGATGACTGATTTAGATCTCGCTGGAAAACGTGTTCTAATTCGCCAAGACCTCAATGTACCCATAAAAGATGGCAAAGTAACTTCTGATAAGCGTATCCGTGCTTCACTGCCTTCTATTCAAATCTTGGTTAAAGCAGGCGCACAAGTGATGATTATGTCTCATCTAGGTCGTCCCACAGAAGGATCACCAGAAGATCAATTTTCACTTGCACCTGTTGCTAGTCACATGGCGGGCTTATTAGGTCAAGATGTTAATCTTATAACAGATTATCTTGAAAACTCTCCAGAGCTAAACGACGGACAGGTTGTATTGCTTGAGAATGTACGTTTCAACGAAGGCGAAAAAGCCAATGATGAAACGCTTTCAAAGCAATATGCAGCACTTTGTGATATTTATGTGATGGATGCTTTTGGCACAGCACATCGCGCTCAAGCTTCTACACATGGCGCAGGTCAATTTGCACCAACTGCCGCTGCAGGGCCTTTACTTGCTGGTGAATTAGAAGCACTCGGCAAAGCACTTGATAATCCTGCGCGTCCCTTTGTGGCATTGGTTGGAGGCTCTAAAGTTTCAACTAAGCTAACAGTGCTTGAGTCACTTTCAAAAGTGGTTGATCAACTCATTGTTGGTGGTGGTATTGCAAATACATTTATTGCGGCAGAAGGTCATAATGTTGGTAATTCACTTTATGAAGAAGATCTTGTTGAGACCGCAAAAAAATTAAAAGCTGCCGCTCAAGAAAATGGTGGCGATATTCCTGTTCCTGTTGATGTTGTTTGTGGCAAAGAATTCTCTGAAACAGCCGAAGCAGTGACTAAAGATGTTGCAGATGTAGCAGATGATGACATGATCTTTGATATAGGCCCTAAATCAGTTGCTGAGCTATGTGAAGTGATTAAAAAAGCTGGCACTATCGTTTGGAATGGTCCAGTGGGTGTATTTGAATTTGATCAGTTTGGTGCTGGTACTAAAGAAATCTCAATGGCAATTGCAGAATCTAATGGCTTCTCTGTTGCAGGTGGTGGTGATACGCTTGCTGCTGTTGATAAATATGATATTGCTGATAAAGTGTCATATATATCAACAGGTGGCGGCTCTTTCCTTGAGTTTCTTGAAGGCAAGAAGCTACCTGTTGTTGCTATGCTAGAAGAACGAGCAAAAGGATAAGTAATATTTTTGTAATAAAGCCACAGTATACTGTGGCTTTATTACTTAGATTCATAGTTCATGGACAGCCTCCTTGGAGGCTGTTCTCTATATTTACAGACTCCTAAATTAGAATCCAAGTCCTGTCAAACCACATTACAAGTACAGTGAATGTCATTTATGATGAGAAAAACACTCAGAAGAACTAAAATTGTTGCAACCATGGGTCCTGCAACTAATACACCCGAAACTGTTGAAGCTATGATTCGTGCAGGTGTTGATATTGTACGCTTAAATTTCTCTCATGGAGAACTTGAAGATCATAAATATCGTGCAAAGTTAGTTCGAGATGCTGCAAAAAAACTCGGCTGGTCAGTTGGTATTTTAGGTGACTTACAAGGGCCTAAAATTCGAATTGATCGTTTTATTGATGGCAAAGTTACTATCTACCCTGGTGATTCCTTTGTTTTAGATGCCGCATTTGATGAAAATGCAGGAACAAATGAACGCGTTGGTATTGCTTATAAAGACCTTCCTAATGATGTTTACAAGGGTGATGACTTAATGTTGGATGATGGTCGCATCGTTCTTGAAGTCACCGATGTGATCGATAAAACCGAAATTCATACAACCGTTATTGTCGGTGGTGAACTTTCTAATAATAAAGGTATTAATAAACGTGGCGGTGGAATATCAGCCGAAGCTTTAAGCGAAAAAGATAAAGAAGATATTAAATATGCCGCTGAGATTGGTGTAGATTTTTTAGCGGTATCTTTTCCAAGGGATGCTGCTGATTTGGTTTATGCTAGAGAGCTACTTAGGGATGCTGGTAGTAATGCTGCGATTGTTTCCAAAGTGGAGCGTGCCGAAGCCGTAGAGCAACCAACACTTGATGCTATTATAGAAGCATCTGATGTGATTATGGTTGCCCGAGGTGATTTAGGTGTCGAAATTGGTGATGCTAATTTGCCACTGATGCAAAAGAAAATTATTAAGCGTTCAAGACAGCTTAACCGTGCGGTTATTACAGCTACGCAGATGATGGAAACCATGATTGATAATACTATCCCAACCCGTGCGGAAGTGTTTGATGTTGCCAACGCAGTGATGGATGGAACAGATGCGGTGATGCTATCGGGTGAAACAGCAGTAGGCAAGCATCCTGCTAAAGTGGTTGCAGCGATGGCAGATATTTGTATCGAAGCAGAGCAATCCACTAATTCCAAAAAATCCAAACATCGTATCGGTAAAAAGTTTGAGCGTATTGATGAAGGTATCGCCATGTCTGCCATGTATGCGGCAAATCACATGGGGGTTAAGGGCATAGGTGCATTAACCGAATCTGGATCAACAGTATTATGGATGTCCCGCATTAGTTCTGGTATCCCCATTTATGCGATGACCACACATGAGGAAACCTGTAGGCGCGTTAATATTTATCGTGGTGTGTATCCTGTATATATTCACGAACCATTAACCAGCCCACGGGAAGCAAATCGTCTTGTCGTAGAGCACCTACTCGATGAACAAATCGTAAGCAAAGGTGATTTAGTGATTATTACCAAAGGCGATATTGTAGGAACAGGAACCGATGGTGGAACAAATCAGATGAAGATTATCAAAGTCGGAGAACACCAAGATGGATAATCAAATTTAAGGTCATTTGCTCAAAAAATTTTAGGTGCGTAGTATATAGGCACTTTTTACAATTTTATTAACATATAGCTATACATAGGAGATTAACATGGCTCTAATTTCAATGAGACAACTGCTCGATCATGCAGCAGAAAATGGTTATGGAATGCCAGCTTTTAACGTAAATAATATGGAGCAGGTTCATGCAATCATGCAAGCAGCTGATGAAACTGACTCTCCAGTTATCATGCAGGGGTCAGCGGGTGCACGTGGCTATGCAGGCGAGCCTTTCCTACGCCACCTAATCACTGCTGCAACTGAAATGTATCCACATATTCCTATTGTAATGCATCAAGATCATGGCTCAGAGCCAGCAGTTTGTTTACGTTCAATCCAATCTGGTTTTACATCAGTTATGATGGATGGATCTCTAGAAGCAGACTGTAAAACACCAGCATCTTTTGAATACAATGTAGCAGTCACCAAAGAAGTCGTTAAAATGGCTCACGCAGGTGGTGTATCAGTAGAAGGCGAGCTAGGCTGTTTAGGTTCACTTGAAACAGGTGAGATGGGTGAGGAAGATGGACACGGCGCAGAAGGAAAGCTAGACCTTGACATGCTACTAACCTCCGTTGAAGAAGCAGCAGACTTTGTAAAAGCAACTAATGTTGATGCACTTGCAATCGCAATCGGAACATCTCATGGTGCTTATAAGTTCACCCAAGAGCCAACAGGTGAAATCTTGCGTATTGATCGCATCAAAGAGATTCATGCACGTTTGCCAAATACTCATCTTGTTATGCACGGATCATCATCAGTGCCACAAGAATGGCTAAAAATTATCAATGATTTCGGTGGTGATATGGGGCAAACCTATGGCGTACCAGTTAACGAAATTGTTGAAGGCCTCAAGAGTGGTGTTACAAAAGTAAATATTGATACCGATTTGCGTATGGCTTCTACTGGTTCTGTGCGTAGACATCTACAAGAAAACCCTTCAAACTTTGATCCACGCAAATTCCTTAAAGAAGCAACTAATGCGATGAAAGAGATTTGTAAAGCACGCTATGAAGCATTTGGTTCAGCGGGTAATGCGAGCAAGATAGGCAAGATTTACTCACTCGATGAAATGTCACAGAAGTATGTAGCTGGTGAATTAGATCAAAAGATTTCATAATCATTTAGCTCTCCATAACTAGTACTCTAACCACGTTGGAATACTAGATTTTTTAGGGATGCATTGCATCCCTTTTTTTGTTCCGATATAAAGAAACCCTGATCAAGTCCAATTATTTTTAGCTTGCTAAATTCTAATCGCCTTAATCAGGATTTCCATAAGGAAACTATTCACCATTTATAGTCACAACAATTTTTCTGCTACCTCCATAGTTTCTATGTTCACAAAGGTAAATGCCTTGCCAGATTCCCATGTTTAATTTTCCTTCGGTAATAGGGATATTCAAACTAGCTCCAAGCAGACTTGATTTTAGATGTGCGGGGAGGTCATCAGATCCTTCATCAAGATGTTTGTAATAAGGTTCATTTTCAGGAACAGCACGGTTGAAATAGGCTTCAAAATCATCCCTAACAGTAGGGTCTGCATTTTCATTGATGGTCAATGAAGCTGAGCTATGCTTAATAAAAACATGCATCATTCCAATTTTAATATTCTCTATTTCAGGAATCCTATTAATAATTGCATTAGTGACTAAATGAAAGCCTCTTGAGTAGGGCTTTAGCTGTATTTCTTTTTGAATCCACATAATATTGAGCTATCTTTTTTGTGAGGTGAATAAAAACAGCCCAGGAGGCTGTCTGAGAACTCGGATTGAAACGAAAATGCTAGAAATATTATAAGGTGAGTTTATCAAAAGAGGCGAATAGTTGTTCTATTTAACGAATTTGATAAGCTCAGGTTATGATGTTTATGGGATTTGCAGTCAATTCTTAGTTCTCGGACAGCCTCCTAGTCTATAATACAAACCCATCCCCCCCCTTTTTTTATATATTTTCAGAGGCTTATTTAATAGTCGTATTAGCGATAGAGACTAGAGGAAGAATTTTATGTTTGGCATTGTAACGACTAATTTGCTTGATAATTCCTGGGCCAGATAGGTCTATACTCTCAAGTTGCTCTTCGCGGGTAGCATGTTCTATAAATAGATCAGGTATACCTAAATGAAGTATAGGTACTTGAATGCCTTCTGCATTTAGAAACTCACTTACCCCACTTCCTGCTCCTCCTTTGAGTGAGTTATCCTCAAGTGTGATTAATAAACTATGGCTTTCAGCAATATCACGGATAAGTTCTTGATCTAATGGTTTAACAAAACGCATATTCACTAGGCTAGCATCAAGTGCATCAGCAGCTTCGGTTGCTTCTTGCAGAAGTGAGCCAAAGAGTAGAATAGCTATGTTGTTACCCTTGCGTAGAATTTTACCTGTACCAATTTCGAGAGCTTGCATTTTCTTTTGAGGGTTTATTCCTACGCCTTTGCCACGTGGATAACGAACGGCTGTCGGGCAATCTTGTTGATAAGCAGTAAATAGCATTTGACGGCACTCATCTTCATCAGTAGGTGCCATGACAATCATATTAGGGATGCAACGTAAATAGGAGAGATCATAGTTTCCAGAATGTGTTGCGCCATCTGAGCCAACAAGCCCTGCACGATCAATTGCAAATACGACAGGGAGATTTTGCAAGGCAACATCATGGATTAACTGATCATAGGCACGTTGTAAGAAGGTAGAATAAATCGCTACAACGGGCTTTAAACCTTCACAAGCCATCCCTGCTGCTAAGGTTACGGCATGTTGTTCTGCTATAGCAACATCATAATATTGCTTGGGGTATCTATCTGCAAAAGCCACCATACCAGAACCTTCTCGCATGGCTGGTGTAATCCCTATGAGTTTTTTATCGGTGCTTGCCATATCACACAACCATTGTCCAAAAACTTGCGTATAGGTTGGTGTGCTGACTTTTGTTGATTTTTTTACGCCTGTATCTAAATCAAATTTGGATACCGCATGATATTCAATAGGGTCTTCTTCAGCAGGTTTATAGCCTTTGCCTTTTTTAGTAACAACATGCAAAAATTTTGGTTCATCTGTATCTTTGATATTTTGAAGAATATTAACAAGTTCAATAACATCATGACCATCAACGGGGCCATAATAAGTAAAGCCCATTTCCTCAAACATTGTTGCTGTGGGTAAAACCATCCCCTTGGCATGTTCTTCAGCACGCTTGGCAAAACCTTGCATCGAAGGCGTGATGGAGAGAATTTTTTTACTATTTTCACGTATGGTGGAGTAAAAACGACTTGAAATAATTCGTGCAAGATATTTACTTAGTCCGCCGACATTGGCAGAAATAGACATATCATTATCATTCAGCACAACAAGCAATTCAGTATCTATGTCGCCTGCATGATTGAGTGCTTCATAAGCCATGCCTGCTGTCATAGCTCCATCACCAATGATTGCAACGCTTTTGTTTTTTGAGCCTTGGTGTTTGGCGGCAAGTGCCATACCAAGTGCTGCACTGATTGAGGTGCTGGAGTGTCCTACTCCAAAGGTGTCATACTTGCTTTCTTCTCGGCGTGGAAAACCACTTAAACCATCTTTTTGTTTAACCGTATGCAATTGATCACGACGACCAGTTAGTAATTTATGCACATAGGCTTGATGCCCAACATCCCAGATGAGTTTGTCATTGGGTGTATCAAAAACATAATGCAACGCTATTGTTAGCTCTAAAGCACCTAGACCAGAAGCAAAGTGACCACCTGAGGATGAAACAGATTCTAGTAGAAATTCTCGAACCTCATCACAAAAAGCGGGAAGCTCATCAATACTGAGTGATTTAAGCTCTTCGGGTGTCTTGATTTTCTCAAGTAGCGTTTTGTTATTCAATATAACGTCTCATATCAGGCTATACGTTTTACAATAAATTCAGCAATTTCCCGTAGCAGAAATGCTTCTTCCCCAAAATCTTGCAAAGAATCGACAGCTTTTTTATGAAGCTGAAATAATTTTTCTTTAGCTGCTGTCATTCCCATAATAGAGGGATATGTTGGTTTTCCGGCTGCTATATCGGCTCCTTGTTGTTTTCCTAGTGTTTCAGTATCACTCTGGATATCTAAAATATCGTCTCGAACTTGAAATGCAAGTCCAATTGCTTGAGCATAAGCAGATAGCTGAGTTCTTTTTTTGTGAATATCCATCTCAACTGGTTCATTTTCCCCTTTGGTTTTAGGGGGATTGTTGCCACTAAGGCTATCACAACAATAGCTTGCCATTAAAACACTAGCACTTATTAATGCACCCGTTTTATACTTATGCATAGTCTCTAATTGTGCTTCTGTCAGCTTTTCACCAACGGCTGCAAGATCTATTGCTTGCCCCTTAACCATACCATTGATACCACTGGAAGTTGTTAATATATTAAGGATTTTCAACTGATTTTCTGCACAAATACCCGCTAATGGAGGTGATAGAATTTCAAAAGCCAATGTTTGCAGGGCATCACCAGCAAGAACGGCGGTAGCCTCATCATAGGCGATATGTGTTGTTGCTTTGCCTCTGCGCAAAATATCATCATCCATACAGGGTAAATCATCATGCACCAGTGAATAAGCATGAACTAATTCAATCGCCAGAGCGGGTTTATCGAGTAACTCGGTGGCTATTCCTAGTGCTTCACCTGTCGCATAGACCAGTAAAGGACGAACTCGTTTTCCGCCGCCTAGAACACTGTAACGCATTGCTTTGTGCAGGGCTTTAGGTTGCTGATTACTGGCTGGAAGTATTGATTCGAGTTGTGCCTCAATACGTTTTTGATAAAACTCCTGATGAGTCATTCTTCAGAATCCACCACAAAATCCTGTTCACCATCAGCAGTGAGAATTTTCACACGTTGCTCGGCATTAGTAAGTGCTTGTTGGCATATACGGCTTAGCTTAATGCCTTTTTCAAACTCTTTTAAAGACTCTTCCAAGGGTAAATTTCCATCTTCAATTTTATTGACCAGATCTTCTAGTTCAACCATTGCAGTCTCAAAATCGGGTGCTGTCTTCTTCTTTGCATTCATGTTGGAATATTGGTACTTTGTAAGTAGAAAAGCAAGTATAACCTAGGGATGGGATAATATTAAACCCAGCTATTATATTGTAGAATTTTTGTTCCTGAGTAACTTGTAGTTAAGGAAAACTCCACAATGGGCTAAAAAAATCAAGCTATAATATCCAATAAAGCATTTTCTAAATCAGGAAATTTAAACTCATAGCCAGCTTCTATTATTTTTGCAGGAATAACTCGTCTTCCAGCTAATAATAGTTCTTCTGCCATTTCGCCTAACATTAGTTTTAATACAAAAGTAGGCATGGGAATAAATGCAGGACGCTTTAAGACTTTGGCCAATATTTTAGAGAAAGTTTTATTTATCACAGGGTTTGGTGATGTGCCATTAATAGCACCGTTTATCTTATTATTATCAACTAGAAAATGAATAATACCGATTAGATCATCACGATGAATCCAAGGCATCCATTGTTTTCCGTCTCCCATTGGTCCACCGAGACCTAGCTTAAAAGCAGGTAACATTTTAGATAATGCCCCTCCATTTTTACCGAGCACAATACCCGTGCGTAGATAACAGCTTCGAATGCCTAATTTTTCTATACATTTTGCTTGATTCTCCCATGCCACGCAGAGCTGACTGGAAAAGCTATTATCTGGCTCTCCTGTTTCATCAACAGAGGCGTTATAATCATTATTAGCATCTAAAACATTAGTACCTAAACCATAATAACCAAGAGCTGACCCACTAATAAAGACGTCAGGTTTAACCAAGGCATCTTGCAAGTATTTACAAAGTACTTTTGTTGTTTCAATGCGGCTTTCTATCAATTGTTTTTTTATTTTAGCTGTCCAACGCTTATCCGCAATCCCTTGTCCTGCAAGGTTAATTACTACATCAAAAGTTATTTCAGGATTGAGAGAATCTAAAGAATCAATGGCGATGACTTTATTTTTATGCCCTTTCATTACAGCAGCAAAGTGATTGGCTGTTTTAACACAATCTCTAGTTAGTACTGTTACCTGCTGATCATTCTGCAATAATTGTTTAACCAGTGGTGTCCCGATAAAGCCTGTGCCACCCGTGATTAAATAACGCTGTTGATACATGATTATTCCTCTGTATTGTTTCTGTATTGTTTTTAAACTCTAATCAACAATGGATAACAATACTTCCAAAATGATAAAAACAGATAAAAAAGTGTAAAAATAGGGGGGGATGGGTATAACAGTGTTTATTCCGCTGCTTCTAAAAACATGGCATCTCCATAACTGAAAAAACGGTATTTTTCTTTGATGGCATGTGAATAGGCAGTCATAATATTTTCATAGCCTGAAAAAGCTGAAACCAGCATTAAGAGTGTTGATTCTGAGAGATGAAAGTTGGTAATCATGGCATCAACAACATTAAACTTATATCCTGGCGTAATAAAAAGCTGTGTATCACCACTAAAGGTTTGTAAGTTTCCTGTTGCTTTTGCTGCTGATTCTAGGCTTCTGACACTGGTTGTTCCAACAGCGACAACTTTCCCACCTCGTGCTTTGCAATCGGCAACAGCATTACAAACATCTTGATCTACCTCCACCCACTCAGAGTGCATGATGTGGTCTTTCAAATTATCGACACTGACAGGCAGAAAAGTTCCTGCACCAACGTGTAATGTAACCTGTGCAAAGGCAACGCCTTTATTTTTTAGTTTTTGCAAAAGTTCATGGGTAAAGTGCAAACCCGCCGTAGGAGCAGCAACAGCACCTTCTTTTTTGGCAAAAACTGTTTGATAACGGTCGCGGTCATCTTCTGTATCTTCACGTTCAATATAGGGCGGTAGAGGAATATGTCCATACTCATCAAGTAGTTGAAAAACAGTGCGTTTATGTGCAAATTTAATTTCAAAAAGCCTGCCCTGCCTTCCTGTAATTTCTACATTCAACTGATTTTCAAGTAATAAAGTTGTGCCAGCCTTTGGTGATTTGTTAGCACGGATATGTGCTAAAACATGATGATCGTCTAACACGCGTTCGACCATAACTTCTACTTTTCCACCTGTGATCTTATTGCCTCGCAGACGAGCAGGAATAACTCGAGTATTATTAAATACTAGCAGGTCATCTTTATGGATTAAATCAATAATATCTGAAAAGTGTTTGTCGTGTATTTGTGGGGAATTATACTCTGTGTTAAGTGTATCAAGATGCAATAAACGGCTGGCAGAACGATTTGTTAAGGCTTCCTGTGCTATTAGCTCAGGGGGTAGATTATAGCGAAAATCACTTAATTTCATGAATTGAATAGAAGTGTGGGTTACTGTGGTCGCTTCATTACTACGACACCTGCCTCACCACGTATAATTGCTTTACCATCAACAAAGCAGGCAACCTTCATTTTTACTCGTCCTGTTTTTTCGTTTATTTCAACAACTTCAGCACGAGCAGTTATTTCATCATCAATAAAAGCAGGTTTACGAAAGCGCATATTGAGTTCGGTAAAAATAGCACCAGGACCAGGTAAGTCATTACCCAAAATAGCAGAGATTAGTGATGCTGAAAGTGCGCCATGTGCTATTCGACGACCAAACATAGTGGTTGCAGCATATTCTGCATCCATATGAACAGGATTATAATCACCAGAAAGTTCAGCGAAGGTAGTGATTTTCTCATCTGAAACAACCATCTTTTTTTCTGAGAACATGCCTACGCTAAGGTCTTCAAGGTAGTGTCCTTTAGTATTTATTTCAGTCATAGGAATTTAGATATAAAAAAGTGGTAGCACTGGGCGGAGTCGAACCGCCACGCCCGAAGGCAACGGATTTTGAATCCGTCGTGTATACCAATTTCACCACAGTGCCACAGATTCGAGGTGCGCAGTATATCACCTGATTTTAAAAATGGAACCTTGAAAAAAAATTATGTGACTTTTGCAACTTCACTATTGCTTGTTAATTTATCAGTTGTTAATTTCAAACCCGAACGAGCTACCGCATTAAGTACTGCATTAAGTGATGAGCCAACAATATCTTTGCTCTTTCCCACACCGCAATAGCGTTGATTATTTATACTAATTTGCACATAGCAAACAGCTTCAGATTGTTCGCTATTGCCAAGGGTGTGCTCACTGTAATCAATAATGATTATTTTGCCATCAATAGTCTGATTAATTGCCTGAATAAAGGAATCTAAAATCCCACATCCACTGCCGTTAATTTGAATAGATTGACCTGCTATGATTAGCTCTACGCTGAGTTTGTCTATTCCATTGCTATGTGTGGCTGTATAATTTTTTATCGTATAGGGTTTGTTTTCTACATTAAGATAAATTTGTGTAAAAATATTATGGATGATTTCTGCGCTTATTTCTTTTTTATGCATATCCGCATAGCGTTGTACATGCGGGCTGAAATCAACTTGTAACCAGCGTGGTAGCACTAATCCATAATCTTGTTCTAGCACATAAGCCATGCCACCTTTTCCTGATTGGCTATTGATGCGGATAACCTCTTGATAACTGCGCCCAACATCACGCGGATCTATGGGTAAATATGCCACCTGCCAAGGATGCTCAGCACCATATTTTTGACGATTTTGCTTGTCGATAGCCAAGCATTTATTGATAGCATCCTGATGACTGCCAGAAAATGCAGCAAAAACCAATTCACCAGCATAGGGGTGACGAGGATGAACTGTGATTTGAGTGCAACGCTCTACAACACTAATGATCTTATCCATTTGTGATAAATCTAGCTTTGGATCAATCCCTTGGCTATATAAATTTAATGCCGTGGTGACTATATCCATATTGCCTGTGCGTTCACCATTTCCTAATAGCGTACCTTCTAGCCTGTCAGCACCTGCCAACAAACCTAGTTCAGCCGCCGCCACCCCTGAGCCTCTATCATTATGTGTATGCAAACTAATGCTGATACAGTCTCGCTGAGTGATATGATCATTAAAATATTCAACTTGATCAGCATAAATATTGGGGGTTGAAGCTTCTACCGTGGCAGGGATATTAAGGATGACTTTATGCTCAATACTAGGTTGCCAAATATCAACCACTGCATTACAAACCTCAATAGCATAATCCACCTCTGTTTGTGAAAAGCTTTCGGGTGAATACTGAAATTGCCATTCTGTATCTGTTTGTAGAGCGGCATAATGCTTTACAAGTTTTGCACCATCTGTTGCAATGGCTTTGATTTTATCGCGTGATTTTTTAAAAACCTGTTCACGTTGAATGGTCGAGGTAGAATTATACAAATGCATAATCACACGACGCGCTCCTTTTAATGCCTCAAAACTGCGTTTAATTAGAGGCTCTCGTGCCTGAGTCAAAACTTGAATGGTGACATCCTCAGGGATTCTATTTTCTTCAATCAATAGACGAACAAAATCAAAATCTGTTTGTGATGCGGCAGGAAAGCCAATTTCAATCTCCTTGAAACCCACATCTATTAAAAGCTGGAATAGTTCAAGTTTTTGCTCTGAGTTCATTGGCTCAATTAAAGCCTGATTACCGTCACGTAAATCAACACTACACCAGATTGGTGCTTGCGTAATCATTTGCTTTGGCCAACGTCGATCAGTTTTATTAAGAGGCTTAAAAGCTTGGTATTTTTTATGGTTAAAGTGATGCATTTGATTCTTCCTATTTTTCTTGTTCCTTCCTGAATCCGTGAGTCCAGTACGGATTCAGATCCTTGTAATAAACAAACTATAAGCCAATATCATTAGAGAAAAATTGCAAATATATCTCTAATATTGATTAAATAGAGTGAAAAACACTAAATAAATAGGAATTTATAGATACTACAGCCATAATAATCAAAGCAACTAAAAGTAACTAAGAATATGCCTTTAAAATTAGATAGAATTGATAAACACATACTAAATTTAATGCAATCCAATGGACGTATTACAAACCTTGAATTAGCAGAACAAATTGGCTTATCAGCTACACCCTGTTCACGTCGAGTAAAAAGGCTTGAAAAACTAGGCTTAATTGATCGTCATGTGACCCTGCTAAATGCAAAAGCACTTGGGCTAGATTTAACCGCAATTATTGGCATCTCAATGGATCGTCACACTCCTGATAGATTCGAGTCTTTTGAAAAGGCAATTATAGATATGCCAGAAGTGGTAGAATGCAGTATTGTAACAGGGCAATCTGCTGATTTTTTATTGAAAGTTTTAGTAAAAGATATGCGCCAGTATGAAGAATTCCTGCTGGGAAAATTAACAAAACTAGAAGGGGTAAGCGGTGTTCACTCTAGCTTTGTTTTACGACAATTAATTAAAAAAACGGAGATTCCTTTATAAAAAGGATATTTTATACTTTATGATACATGATATTGCGAACACGATTGTTTCTTACATAGGTGATTGGGGCTACATAGGTATTTTTTTATTGATGTTTTTAGAAAGCACATTCTTCCCCTTCCCTAGTGAAATCATTATGATTCCTGCGGGATACCTAGCGTATCAGGGTGAGATGAATATCTATATAATAGTACTTGTAGGAATATTAGGCTCACTGGCTGGTGCATTACTTAACTATTATCTAGCAGTAACTTTAGGAAGAAAATTTCTTATAAAGTATGGTAAATATTTTTTTATAAAAGAACAAACCCTAACTAAGCTTGATACATTTTTTGCCAAACATGGTGAAATCTCCACATTCACAGGTAGGCTTATTCCAGGTATACGCCAACTTATCTCACTCCCCGCAGGGCTTGCACGCATGAATATAGCAAAGTTTTCACTCTACACAGCGATTGGTGCAGGTATTTGGGTAGTCGTACTAGTGGGAGTCGGCTATCTAGTAGGCTCAAACGAAGCTCTCATCTCTGAGTACTTAAAGTCTGCAACACTAATTGCTTTAGTATCCGTGGCGCTCATTACAGTCTTTTATATTTTAAGGAACAAGAAACGCAGAAAGATATTGGAAGACTAGGAGGCTGCATGGAATTAAGTTGAGCGATTATGACTGCCCAATAGGGTAACTTAATTTCTTTAAACCCATCCCCCCCCCCTGTTTTTGCTACTTTTAGAAGGCTGTCTGAGAACAGATAGCCTTCGATTTCAGGTATTATTTCTTTTTTGCTCTAGGGTGTGCCTTGTCATATACATTAGCAAGATGTTGAAAATCTAAGTGGGTATAAATTTGTGTGGTACTTATATCTGCATGACCTAATAATTCTTGTACGGCTCTTAAATCACCTGATGATTCAAGAATATGGCTAGCAAATGAATGGCGCAATTTATGAGGATGAACGTGTTGTTCAAGACCTTGTTTTTGTCGCCAATAATTAAGCCGTTGCTGAACTGAGCGGGTACTAATACGAGTACCTTTCTGGCTTACAAAAAGAGCTTGCTCTTCGATTTTTGCGAGTATTTTGCGTTTTTTTAACCAATGTAAGAGGGCTTCACTGGCTTTTTTCCCTATTGGTAAGACTCTGGTTTTATTGCCTTTACCGATAGCTCGTAAGTTATTTTCAATGAGATCAATGCTTGCCAAATCTAAATTTGTTAGCTCTGATAAGCGCAATCCTGATGAGTAAAATAGTTCCATAATTGCTCTATCACGAATGGCAAGAATACTATCACCTGGAATTTCTAATAATTGAGTTAGAGCATCTACATCGAGTGTATCAGGTAAAGTTCTGGCTGTTTTTGGCGCACGTATGTCAATCGCTGGGTTGTTTTTAAGTAGATGCTTTCGCACTAAAAACTGGTAGAGACTTCTTAGCGATGAAAGCTTGCGTTGTAGTGTTGTTCCACTGATTCCTTGACGATGTAGCTTAGCTATCCAGTTACGAACATGGAGGCTATCTGCCTCTATAATATCTTCACATTGCTGGCTAGCTAACCATAGCTTAAATTGCTTTAGGTCGCGTTTGTAAGCATTAAGAGTGTGCTTAGAATAGTGTTTTTCGTATTGCAGGTATTCTTCAAATTGTTCTAAAGGAGATTTTTGGCGCACATTTTCACTACTATTTTTGTTTAAGTTCAGCAAGCCACAGAGGTTTATATCCTGAATCGTCAAGCCGATGCTTCCTTACTACAGTTTACTACGGCTAAAACTTCTGTGACTATCTATGTCCTGAATCCGTGAGGCTACTACGGCATGATGAACAACTTATTGATTTCACAGCGGTTTAAAAAATACCCGCTTAACCTATGGGTGAACTCAATTATGCAGAGCTTTTTAATTCCACTGTGAAACCAATATCTTATCCCTCATATCCGTATTAGCCTCACGGATTCAGGTATGTCATAAAAAATGTAAAAAAAGGGGGGGATGGGTATTTATAAGTTTGTTCTGCACCCATCAAACGAATAGTGGTAAGTGCTATTGCCTAAATCCTTAATCCTCGTTTCTAAAGAAAACGTGACAGACTGGTAGAAATTAGTTCACCCAAGTGGTGAATAAATACAGTTCCCATACCTGGATGAAAACGTGACTCATTTTCACTTCCAAGGGCTAGAAGCCCAATTTTTTCTACACCTGAAAGAGGAATAAGAGCAACAGAGTTGACTTTATCAGAATTTTTCTTGAAGAAGAATTCTTGTTGCTCTGTTCTCAAGCGTCCACAAACGGGTTGTTTGCTATCCAATAATTTATCAAATTGTTTTATTTCTTGGTTCTTTGCTGAAATAAAATGTTTTGATTTTTTATTACCAATAAGTTTTAGAGTTACAAAATCTGCATTAAAATCATCACGCAAGACATCGTGACAGATTGCTATCACATCATCAATAGATTCTGCGCGCATTAATTCGAGAGTGAAACGCTGTAAGCGTGTCACAATTTGTTCGTTGCCACGTGCAGTACGAATCAGACCATTAAGTTGCTCTTCTAGGTCATGGCTTTTTTCGCGTAAAACAGCAACTTGGCGTTCTATTAAAGATGCTGTTCCAGTACCATGTGGCACTCGCAAGGTTTCTAATAGACTCGCATGTCTTTGAAAAAAATCAGGATGTGAAGATAAGTAGTCTACAATGATAGATTCATCCATCATCGCGTCGACCATGATAGTGTCTGGCATGTTGCTATCATCCTCTACATTTTTGTTCTTACCAACTTTGTTATTACCAGCAGATGAAGTCATAAAATCCCCATTTCATAATGAAATTGTCCCTTTAAATACAGTGGCAGTCGCCCCCGTCATCATAACTGGATTTTGCCCTCCTGCCCAGTGAATTGATAAGCTTCCACCTAGTAGTTCTACATTAACAGTATCATTCAATAAACTTTGGATGTGCCCAGCAACTACCGCTGCACATGCTCCAGTACCGCAGGCTTGAGTCTCGCCCACACCTCTTTCATAGACTCGAAGCTTAATATTATTTTGATCAATAACTTGCATAAATCCCACATTGACCGAGTTTGGAAAATATGAACTCTGTTGGATACCCTGTGCTAATTTATCAATAGATAATTTTTCAACATCATCTACAAGTATCACCGCATGAGGGTTGCCTAGCGAAACGGCACTAATATTTACCGATGTTCCCTCAATATCAAGCGTATAAGATTTATTCTGTCTATCAGCAATCAATGGAATTTTCTCAGGTAGAAGTTCTGGGATACCCATATTAACAGTCACCAGATTATCTTCTCCAGCTTCTATTTTTAATATAATACGCCCTGTATTGGTGGTTACAGGGATTTCTGTTTTATCTGTTAAGCCCTCATCACGCACAAAAATAGCAAAACAGCGAGCACCATTTCCACATTGTTCTACTTCTCCGCCATTGGCATTGAAAATACGGTAGCGAAAATCAGCATCTTTGTCTTGAGTATTTTCGACCAGTAATAGTTGATCACAACCCACACCTAAATGTCGATCAGAAATAAATTGAATTTGTTTAGCATTAAGCTCAACTGACTGACTTATACAGTTAATGACGACAAAATCATTTCCTAAGCCGTGCATTTTAGTAAAATTAAAGCGCATTGTTCTATATTATTATAGGAAGATATGCTTAATAAGCTCTCAATATGTATATAAAACATACAAATAGTATCGAGATATTATTAGGATTTTATTCCTTAATCCTTGAAAATTTAATAACTTGCACAATAATATATGATGAATGTCGATATTGACATACAAAAATAGTGCGATTTAAGGTATTTGATGGTAGAGTATCGCGCATATCAGCTTTAACTAATATAGAGGAGACATCTATGAGTGATTTTAATGAAGAACTAGACGCACGCGGTTTAAACTGCCCATTACCCATTTTACGCGCTAAGAAGGCAATTAATGGGCTTGAAGATGGACAAGTACTTAAAATTATTGCAACTGACCCAGGTTCAGTAAAAGATTTTGAAGCTTTTTGTAAGCAAACAGGCAATGAGCTAGTTTCTACTGCTGAAGATGGTGGTGAGTTTACTTTCTTTATCAAAAAATCCTAAGTTTTTTGATAAAGAAAGCACAAGTATCATTTAATTGATATTTGTACTTTATCATCCCTAAGCAGTACAAAACCCCAGCTCGCTGGGGTTTATTGTTTCTGGATATTGCATCTTTCTTTATTCGCCTTGTGTTACTCCTTCAGCTTTCAGTTTTCATCAAAGAATAGCTATATAAACCTAACCCTATCCAGATTCCCATAAAACCTACTAGCTGGTGTATATTTACTTTCTCGTGAAACACTAAAGCACCAACCAGAAACTGTATCGTAGGTGAAATATAAAATAGTATCCCCGTTGTTGTCATCGGCAATAAACGTGCACCTGTAGTGAATAATATCATAGGGGTAACAGTTACAACTCCCGCTAGCATCAACCAAATATCAGTATCAAAAGATATATTGAAAAAAGCCATTTGATGGCTTTCCGTTAAATAAAAAATATAGCTAAGTGATAGTGGCGCAAGCAACAGTGTTTCAACAAGCAATCCAGGGACTGCTGGTGTTGTTATGAATTTTCTTAAAATGCCATAAGCAGCAAAACTAAAACCCAATACCAAACCAACCCAAGGAAATACATCTACACTCGCAATATAATAAAAAACACCTAACATCGCACAAATTACTGCTAATTGCTTAATGCGACCTATTTTCTCTTTAAAAATAATAAAGCCACCAAGAATGTGAAGTAATGGTGTTAAAAAATAACCCATACTCGCTTCAACAATACGATCAAGACTCACTGCAATTATATATACCCCCCAATTAATGGTAATTAAGATTGCTGTAACTAGTAACCAGCGAAGCTCCCTAGGATTTTTTATGGCAATCAAAAAATCCTCCCGCCATTTTTTGATTAAAACCACAAAAATAAGCAATACTGGAACAGACCAAAGCATCCTATGTGCGAGTACTTCAGTTGCAGCTACATGTTTTAGTAATACCCAATACAGTGGAAAGAAGCCCCAAATTATATATCCCAGAAGGATTAGTACTATTCCTTTATTCATAAACCATAACCATAAACTATAACCATAAATAGGTATTACCACTGTTAGAAGTCATAAGAAGTTTCATCTAATTTCCGCTTTATGACAAGTTAATGTACAATACCCCGTGTCTTTTCTTAACTATTGGAGTCCTTATGTCATTAAAATTCCCCGTTGTTGCAGTCACTGGATCATCTGGAGCTGGTACTACTTTTGTAAAACGTGCTTTTGAAAATATTTTCCGTCGTGAAGGTATTAAACCCGCTATTATCGAAGGTGACAGCTTCCATAGCTTGAGTCGCGTAGAATTTGGAGAAGAGGTTAAAAAAGCCGAAGCACAAGGTAATAATCATTTTAGTCATTTTGGCCCTGAGGCTAATGATTTTGCGGCTCTAGAAGCAACTTTCAAAGCTTATGGTGAAACTGGTATCGGTAAAAAGCGTTACTACCTACATAATGATGAAGAAGCAGCAGAACATAATAAGCGTTTAGGCTGCAACAAAAAATCAGGTGAATTTACTCCATGGGAAGATATAGAAGCAGGTAGTGATCTTTTGTTCTACGAAGGTCTTCATGGCTTGGTAGCAAGCAAAAGGCAAGATGTAGATGTATCACGATATGTTGATCTTGGTGTTGGTGTTGTGCCAAGTGTTAACCTTGAGTGGATTCAGAAAATTCATCGTGACCACTCTGAACGTGGCTATGATGAAGCTGTTATTGTTGATACTATTTTGCGTCGTATGCCAGATTATGTACGTTGTATTGCACCTCAGTTTTCACGTACAGATATTAACTTCCAACGAGTACCAACAGTGGATACCTCAAATCCATTTATAGCTCGTGACATCCCCACACCAGATGAAAGCTTTGTTATCATCCGCTTTGATAATCCACAGAAGTTTTGTGTCGATTTTCCGTATTTACTTAATATGTTAAACAACTCATTTATGACTCGTCGTAATACTATTGTAATCCCCGGTGGAAAAATGAGTATGGCCATGGAAATTATACTTGCACCGATCATTCATCGTTTAATTGATGAAGCTAGAGCGTAGTACCCCATCAAGCCAATGTTGATGATGGTAGTCTAGCCAAGGAGGAGGCTGTCCGAGAACTAACAAAGAATAAAGTGTAAAATAAGCGAATGACCCCTTTATTTAAAACAGCCCCAACAGAAAATCAACAGCGATTGCTGTTTCCCAGCAATATTTATGATGTGCTAGC
>JALSLM010000278.1 GCA_026988295.1 Thiotrichaceae bacterium | reverse complement strand
TTCGTTAAATAGAACAACTATTCGCCTCTTTTGATAAACCCACCTTATAATATTTCTGGCATTTTTATTTCAATCCGAGTTCTCGGACAGCCTCCTAGGAGGCTGTCCGAGAACTAAGAATTGACTGCAAATCCCATAAACATCATAACCTGAGCTTATCAAATTCGTTAAATAGAACAACTATTCGCCTCTTTTGATAAACTCACCTTATAATATTTCTAGCATTTTCGTTTCAATCCGAGTTCTCAGACAGCCTCCTAGAATCCAATATCGAAAACCATCCAACTGGTTTTCGATAATTTTAAAATATGCTTATCAGGATCAGACTCTTTCCATTTTT
Organism: Thiotrichaceae bacterium; assembly: GCA_026988295.1. Classification (GTDB taxonomy): domain Bacteria; phylum Pseudomonadota; class Gammaproteobacteria; order Thiotrichales; family Thiotrichaceae; genus Cocleimonas. Next base: position 5,105 of record JALSLM010000278.1, on the reverse strand, counting down.
TTGCATCAGCACCCAGCCAATGGGTTCGTGATGGCGTAAGCCTATTTTTTTTATTTTTATCAAGATAGGCTAAACGACTCCAAAAGTCTTTTTTGATTTTATTTCTCAGCTTTCTAAAAGAACTCTTAGCGCGCTCTAGGTCTTGATAATTCAAATTAGCCTTATTTGCACTGATTTCAAGCTTCCCCATAAACATTGTATTTGATTCAGTTATAGATGGTGTAAAAAACAAAGTACAATCCCCCAGAATAAGTCGTATGGGGTTAGCACTTTTATCAATGCTATCAACTTGAGTTTTTGCAAACTCAAGAAAGTCTGATTCATCTTTATCAGTCATAAAAAACTGAATTTCAGCATCCATTAAATCTCTTCCTTAACTCTATCTTATTGGGGTATTGTAAATACCAAACTTGGTAATTGTCTCTCTAAAAAACCAATGATCTTTGCTTTTTCCACCGCAAATCTCTGTTTTTTCTCCATTTGCATAATTTACTGCAACATTAAAACCCATACCTGGCTTATGGTTTAGCGCAATGACCCTAGTTTCCTTAGACTTTAATTGAATAATCATAATTTTTTCCTGCAAGTTACCATTTCCATGTTCAATAATAACAGAAGGGACTAGGGAATCCGTATCATTAACTAATTCAACAAACAAAGGTTTCATTGGATTTTGCAATGCATTCCAATAGCTGCTCACAAGAATACCAAAGATAAATATAATAATAGAGAAAATGACAGAGCGCATAACAATAAAACCAAATTAAAAGGCGCAGTATGTAAAATTATCAATCAATCCTCATTGATTAAACACAATAAAGATACTTATCGCTATACATACCTGTATATACCCATCCCCCCCTATTTTTACATATTTTAGGCAAGCTCATCCTCTTTAATCGCTTGTAACTGTGCAACCAATGCATCAGGTAAATTCATGGCTTTAGCCAGATCTTCTAGGTAAGCTTTTTCCATAGAATTTTCTCTATCAGTCACAACGGCTGAGACCAAATAAATTTCTGCCGCTATAGCACTATTTTCAGCAAGTGCCGCAACCTCTTTAACATCCAAAGGTTTTTCGATTTCATCTTTTAAGAGGCTTGCCACTTCACCACTTAAATTAAGTTTTACAATCTGCTCATCGATGGCTGAAATTTCTTTTTGATTAATATGCCCATCTGACTTTGCCGCTGCAATCATAGCCTTTAATAAAATCTGACTGCGTTTATTAGCGTCATCTTCATCCAAGTCATTAATGGAAATTGTTTTTGCATTTTCAGCCATCTCTTTGATTTCTTCTGTGGCCTGTTCTTTTTGAGCCAGCCAGTTTTGATAGGCTTTCCACCCGATTCCACCAATTGCGGCTAAACTACCAATTTTTAAGGCTGACCCTGTGACTCTTCGACCAGCTCCTGTACCGAGCAACAAAGCAAGAACGCCAGCTGCAATAGCTCCTTTCTTCATTCCATCCAATGTGGCATCACGTTTTTCACCCTCTTTGGGCATTTGTAATTTGTCTTCGGCTATCTTACGCCCCTGATCGGCAAAATCTTTACCTGTTTTTAGTAATTCATCAAGAAATGATTTAGTGTCCATTTTGATACTCCTTTATTTGTTGATAGATATGTTAACTTTATTTATAGGGGCATATTTAATATATTTCAAGCATAAAAAAAGCGAGGCATGAGCCTCGCTTTTTTGCAATTAGTTTTTAACTTCTAAAAATTAAACTGCGACGATATTCTCAGCTTGAGGGCCTTTTTGACCGTCAGTAACAGTGAATTCAACTTTTTGACCTTCGTTTAAAGTCTTGAATCCGTCGCCTTGAATTGCACTGAAATGTGCAAAAACGTCTGGGCCGTTTTCTTGCTCAATAAAACCAAAGCCTTTAGATTCGTTGAACCATTTAACTGTTCCAGTAGTTGTAGACATATTTTTTTCCTAATATTCAAATAATAAATTTGCCTTGGATACACATCCAAGACGGATGTTGCTGAATGTTGTTGCTATGATTATGGAAACGGGACGAGGAACTAAACAGATGGAACTTCGAGATGGTGTTGCATAAATATAAAACGTACTTTCAAGCGCCTGCGTATTATAGGCTGAATTAGGGACTAGTCAAGTGATTTTAAAACTTCTCGCACAAAAGGTATGGTGATTACTGCTTTTTGTCTTAAACTTTCTTTATCAAGCTTATCAAGCAAAGTCATTAATGATTCAATATCTCGTGGGTAACGTCGATATATATAATCAATAACCCTATCGGTGAGCTTAAAGCCACGTTGTTCAGCTCTTGCCTGCAATGCTTTTGGCTTATCCTCATCATTTAAAGCCCGTATTAGATAGCTTCCACCCCAGATTAGCCTAGAAGCTAAGTCTGGCAATAGACAATTCAATTGGCGTGGGTTTTGAGTGCTACTCATTAACAGCTGTTGCCCTGATGCTCTACAATGATTTATTAAATTAAATAGAGACGTTTCCCATTCTTTATCACCAATGACAAAATCAATATCATCTAAAACGATTAATCTTGAAAATGATAAGCCGTTTAATATTTCAATACCAAATGAAGCCACCTCCTTCAAGGGAATATAACTTACCACTGAATGAGAATGAGAGGCTGCCTCTTTGGCGCAGCAGGCTTGCAATAAATGGGTTTTTCCTGCCTGTGACTCCCCCCACAGCATAAGCTGTTGAGACTCGACCTTAATTGAGGATAGATTCTGCAAAATACCAAATACTTCAATATTTTCGGCTTGCGGGGCAACATAAAAAGATTCAAAACGGAAGCCATCTCGAAACTGTACTTTTAAAGTGAGCTGTTGAGGTTCAGACATAGAATGTATCCAACAAATACCATAAAAAACTATACAATATTGTTATTACTGGATTCATTTTCATCCTCTGGAACGCCATACATCACGCTTTGTTTGTAGGTTTCATGCAGGTAGCGCAAGACCACAGCAAGTACAGCGAAAACAGGCAAAGCAAGGAGAATACCAAAGAAACCAAAGAGCTGTCCACCCGCCAAAACTGCAAAAATCACGGCAACAGGATGCAAACCAATTCGATCACCAACCAGCAGGGGCGTAAGAAACATCCCTTCAATCATCTGTGCTAAGGTAAATACAAGTACGACCCAAGCAATATTCATGGGGTCATGCGTTTGCAACATAACTGCAATGCCTGCAATAAGAATACCCACAATTAATCCCATATATGGAATAAAACTGAGTAGACCAGCGAGCATTCCTATCAACAAGGAAAACTCTAGCCCGATAAACTTTAGCCCAAGGGAGTAAATAGCACCTAGAGCTAACATAACCATCACCTGACCACGTAAAAAAGCACTTAATACTTTATCAGATTCTTTCACTAAAAGGCTGACTCTTGGCTCTATATGTCGTGGGATTAAATCATGTACATAAGTGACTAGACGATCCCAGTCGCGCAACAGGTAAAAACTAATAACAGGAATTAAAAACAAATTTGCAGCCCAGCCCGCAACCACAAAACCTGAATGAGTGACTGTTCTTAGCAAGCCTTTAAGAAAACTTCCTGCAAGAGAAAATTGTTGTGAAAAAGATTCTTTTAGCTGTTCAGCCTCTAAAGCGGGAAAATCAACACCAAAGGTTTTATTCATTGTAGACCCAAGGTTATCTATTATCCAAGCAATATAGCTAGGTGATTTTTCAACCAATAGACTCACCTGTGATTCAACCAAAGGAATTAAAAACAATACCAAGGGGAGAATCAACAAGAATAGGACAAAAAACAAGACAATCACTGCCAATGTACGAGAAATATTCAATCTCTCTAGCCTATCAACTAACGGATCACCCAAATAAGCAAGCAATGCACCAGCAATAAAGGGCAATAAAATAGGGGCAAGTAGATATAGTAAAACCGAACTCACCATGAAAATAGTTAGCCAGAACCAGCGTGTGCTTTGTGTCATTTTTATTTTATCCGTTCTTTTTTTCTAAGTAATTTTTATAGTAATTGGTCCAACAAATAACGTATTTTACACCACTGATTATTGTCGTAACAACCACTGCTATTTGCATTGCAAACATTGCTTTTTCAGGTACGGGAGAAACAGCTAAATGATACATAAGCAACAATACAAACACTATTTGCAAAGCAGTATTGAGCTTGCTACTTAACAGTGGTGTTATTTTAAGATCGTGTGTAATCCACTGATAAGACATTGCACCCACAAGAATAACCACATCTCGACTAATCACCAAAGCAGCTAACCAACTGGGAATAATATCCCGATAGGCTAAAGTAACAAAAAGCACGACTAAAAGAAGCTTATCCGCAACAGGATCAAGAATAGAACCCAGTTTGCTTTGCCAATGAAATGTGCGGGCTAAAAAACCATCAAAAGCATCAGAAATACCTGCAATAAAAATTAGAATAAATGCCATCTCCCATGCTTTATTAAGCAATAAGATTGCAATAGGTAATACTAATAATATTCGTAGTACACTGATTATATTGGGTATGTGATGCAATACTAAAGAGCCTCTTGATTAACAAGGAGCCGACCCAAGAAATGAGGATTTAATAAGACCTGATCAAGTTTTCCTTAAATTCTCTTTCCCAAGCCTGAATCCGTGAGACTACAACTCTAACACATCCTGCATATTATAAACGTCAGCTGGCTTACTAGCTAGCCAGATTGCCGCACGAACGGCTCCTTTAGCAAAGGTCATGCGACTAGATGCCTTGTGTGTGATTTCTATACGCTCACCAATATCGGCAAACATAACCGTGTGTTCACCCACAATATCACCTGCACGAATAGACTGAAAACCTATTGTTTTTCTGCTTCGCTCTCCAGTATTGCCTTCACGACAATACACGGCATCTTCTGATAATGTACGATCTAAGGTATCAGCAATCACTTCACCCATTGCCAATGCAGTCCCCGAAGGCGCATCAACTTTATAACGATGATGAGCTTCAATAATTTCAATATCAACACTATCGCCTAAAACACGAGCAGTAAGCTCCAACAGCTTTAAACTTAGCGTAACACCAACACTATAATTTGCCGCAAAGACAATAGGGATAATTTTTCCAGCAGCTTCAAT
>JALSLM010000277.1 GCA_026988295.1 Thiotrichaceae bacterium | reverse complement strand
CTTATTATTCTCCCACCAACAAGCAATACAAACAATACGCGCAAGCCAACAACACGCGCAAGCCAACAGGAGAAAGAAAATGGCAAACGAAGGTTACCATGAGCCAATTAATGAAATTTCAGATGAAACCCGTGATATGCACCGTGCAATTACATCATTGATGGAGGAACTTGAAGCAGTTGATTGGTATAACCAGCGAGTAGATGCCTGTAAAGATGAAGAGCTAAAAGCTATTTTAAAGCACAATCGTGATGAAGAGAAAGAACACGCTGCAATGGTACTAGAATGGATACGACGTAAAGACTCAACATTTGATAAAGAGCTAAAAGATTATCTATTTACAGATAAACCCATCGCACATTCATAAACCACCTCTAAAAATACTATTTAAGTATCTTAGAAACTATTGGTAGTGAGTCAATTATGTATTTTGTAGGTCGGATTAGCGATAGCGTAATCCGACAGATCGCGGTATTTTGTTGGGTTACGCTACGCTAACCCAACCTACATATTAAACTACAATCAACAGGTTTAACCCGCTACCAAACTATTATTAACAATTGAAAGGAAAAAACAATGTCAGAATTAGTAAATAAAGAAGGTCAAAATATACCAACGGTTACATTTCACACTATTCAAAATAATGGTTGGGTTGATGTGACAACGGATGAATTATTTAAAGGTAAAACAGTGGTGGTATTTTCACTGCCTGGTGCATTTACGCCGACCTGTTCATCAGCACATGTTCCTCGCTATAACCAGCTTTTGCCAGCATTTAAGGCAAATGGAGTTGATGATGTGATTTGTATGTCAGTGAATGATACTTTTGTAATGAATGAGTGGCAGGTAGATCAAAGAGCAAATAATATTACTTTTATGCCTGATGGGAATGGAGAATTCTCAGATGGTATGGGAATGTTAGTTGATAAGTCTGATCTAGGTTTTGGCAAACGCTCATGGCGCTATTCGATGCTTGTTAAAGATGGCGTGGTTGAAAAAATGTTTATTGAGCCTGATGTTGAAGGCGACCCGTTTGAAGTGTCAGATGCTGACACCATGCTAAACTATATTGCACCTAATGCAGAAGTACCTGCAAGTGTTACTGTTATGGCACGAAAAGGTTGTCCATTCTGTGCTAAAGCTAAAGAGATGCTAGATGAAGCGGGTATGGAATATGAAACCTTATTGATGGGAGAGGACTATACTGACCGTAGCTTGCGTGCCATTGTTGGTAGTAGCTCGGTTCCACAGATATTTATCAATGGTGATCATATTGGTGGATCAACAGATCTGAAAGAGTGGTTAAAGTAAGTTATAATTCCAACAAAAATATACAAAAAAAGGGGGGGATGGGTTCTATATTCATCTCCCTCTTTTTGTAACCCAAAAAGTTATTACTCAAAAAGGAAATAATCATGAGCAAACATTACGACTTAATCTCTATCGGTGCGGGTAGCGGTGGCTTATCTATTGTTGAGCGTGCAGCTTCTTATGGTGCTAAAACAGCGGTTATTGAAGCTAAAGAATTAGGTGGAACCTGTGTAAATGTTGGTTGCGTACCTAAAAAAGTTATGTGGTATGGCGCGGGTATTGCTCAAGGTCTAAAAGATGCTCAGGATTATGGCTTTAATATTGATTTAGATGGCGTTGTCAACGGAGAGAAAGCAGGAAAACTTAACTGGGAAAAACTGGTTATGAAGCGTGAAAACTTCATAGGTGGAATTCTTGATTGGTATGACGGCTATATGGCTGAAGCAGGTGTTGATGTTATTAATGGCAATGCCAAATTTCTTGATAATAAAACTATTGAAGTTGTTACAGATGAAGGAACAGAAACCTACACGGCTGATAATATTGTTATAGCTACAGGAGGTCGTCCGATTATCCCTACTGATATTGAAGGGGCTGAATATGGCATTGACTCAGATGGCTTTTTTCAGGATTTGGATGAAGTTCAGCCACAAAAAGTTGTGGTTGTTGGTGGTGGTTATATTGCGCTAGAACTTGCTATGCTTATGGATGGCTTGGGTTCAGATGTGTCTGTTTTGCATCAAGCATGGCCAGTCTTAGAAGGCTTTGATGGCACAATCCAGAAAGCTTTGCGTAAACAAATGGAAGATGACAATATCACCCTTTATGATGATGAGATTATTGATCGAATTGACAAACAATCTGATAGTAAACTCACAATTCATTTTAAAGATGGCAATAGTATTAGTGATGTTGAAGCACTAATATGGGCAATAGGTCGTCGCCCCAATACCGATAATATTGGCTTAGAGAATACTGATGTTGAGCTAGATCCGCGTGGTATGGTGGTTGTTGATGATAAGGAAAAAACATCGGTTAATGGCATCTATGCTATTGGAGATATTATTGGCAAAGCACCGCTAACACCTGTTGCTATTGCCGCAGGTCGTCGTTTAGGTGATCGTTTATATGGCGGCAAACCTGAGCGCATAATGTCTTATGAGAATATTGCTACGGTGATGTTTACTCATCCACCGATTGGAACGATAGGCATGAGTGAGGAAAAAGCACTTGAGGTATATGGTGATAAAGTAAAAATTTACCAGACGGATTTTGTACCACTCTACCACCAAATGACTCGCCACAAAGTCAAAACACACATGAAGTTGATCACCCTCGGCGCAGAAGAGAAAATTATCGGCTGTCATATCATTGGCTTAGGAGCGGATGAAATGCTGCAAGGCTTTGCTGTAGCTATTCGTATGGGAGCAACTAAAGCTGATTTTGATGATACGATTGCAATTCATCCCGTGAGTGCAGAAGAATTAGTGACAATGAAATAATAATTCACCCGTTTGTCACTATTTTAAGCTGTATTTAGTTTAGGTTCAGCCATGAGTATTTATACTAAAACCAATGTGGTTTATATCTAAATCTGTGTTTCTGTAGGTCGGATTAGCAATAGCGTAATCCGACAAAACTTGATCAGGGTTTCCTTAGTGTTTCTTTAGGCTTCCTTGATCTACACAAACGCATAAAACTACAAACCACAACGTAACCTAAGGACTCAGGAGTAAATAACTTACGAAACATAACTTGGCTTTTTGCCCCAGATTGGATGATCTAAAGTCGTTGCGTAGAATAACTATGCGCCTCTTTAGATCATCCAATCTGAAACAAAAATACTGCGTTAACTTCCGCAACTTATTTAATCCTGAGTCCTAAATAATAATACTCAGAATCTAGTTCATTATGAAATCTATAATAAAAATAAGCCTCATTGCTTTGCTACTAACGGCTATTTCAGCTTGTGATAACAGTGACAGTAGTGGTAGTAGTAATAAAGCTGCTCTAAACGAAGCTTTGATCACAATTAACAAAACACTTTATCATCTGCCAATTCAGGTTTGTAATAAACCTCGTACTGATACTTTCAAAGGGCAGTCAATAACTCATTACAGTATTGTGGCTCAAGGCATTACTGGTAAAACAAAAATAGTATTGTTGCTTAATGGCGTGAAAAGCAAAGAGAATATTACCAATTATAAGGTAGAGCTTCATCAAAATGGTTCGGTAACGACCATGCTAGGAAAGATGCCGTATGAAAATTTTGATGGGAAGTTTCTTGATTATAAGGGGCAGACTATAGTAGCTAAGAAAAGCTACCCATTAGAAATTCATCTAAACTGCAAATAAACTCTCCTCACAGTTTTTTATACAATAAATCCCAAACGCCGTGCCCTAATTTTATGCCTCGTGTTTCAAACTTAGTGGTAGGGCGTTCTGCTGGTTTGGCTGAAAAAGGGGAGTCAGAGATAGATTTGAACTCATTAGATGCTTCCATAACCTCTGCCATCTGTTCGGCATAAGGCTCCCAATCTGTTGCCAAATGAAAAATACCATCTGTTTTTAAACGTGAGGCAATTAAAGAGACAAAATCTGCTTGTACGATGCGTCGTTTATTGTGGCGTTTTTTATGCCAAGGGTCAGGGAAAAATAATTGCACACAGTCAAGCGATTGCTTAGGGATTCGATGTTTAATAATTTGTACTGCATCGTCATCCATTACGCGCACATTGTTTAAAGCTTTTTGCTGGATTAAATGGAGCAAACGCCCCACACCAGGGCGGTGAACTTCTATTCCAATAAAGTTTTTTTGGGGTGCATTTTCAGCCATTGTTGCCAGTGATACACCGTCACCAAAGCCTATTTCAAGTGTGATAGGCGCAGTTTGTTCGAATAAGTTTTTTAAATCTAAAGGAGTATCAGCACGCTCGATGCCGTAGATTGGCCAAGCAGTTTTTAGTGCTAATTCTTGTCCTTTAGTTAATCGACCTTGTCGCAAAACAAAACTACGCACTGGGCGCATAAATTTATCAGTCACATTGATTTACTCTAGTTTAAATACAGCATGAGGAGGTTTGAAAAAGATATATACCCATCCCCCCCTTTTTTTGCATTTTTTTGATTAACGCCTGAATCCGTGAGGTCACACGGATTCAGGCAACAGATTTGGCAAGCTAAAACTAATTGGACTTGATCAGAGTTTCCTTAAGTACACTAATATCTCATCCAATGCGACATCTGTAGCGTTCTCATCGGTTCTGGATTTGTATTCTATCTGACCTGCTTTAATACCACGCTCAGAAATTACTATACGATGCGGAATACCCACCAGTTCATGATCAGCAAACATAGCACCAGGGCGCATATTGCGATCATCCAGTAATACATCAAAGCCGTTTTTAATTAAATCAGCATAAAGATCATCACTGGCTTTTTTGACGGTTTCAGATTTATTGTAGTTGATGGGAATGATACTCAGTTGAAATGGGGCTAATGCTTCAGGCCAAATAATTCCGTTATCATCATGATTTTGTTCAATACTAGCGGCTACAACACGGGTGATACCAATACCATAACAACCCATTGTCATGGTGGCAGGTTTTCCATTTTCAGCTAAAACAGTGGCATTCATTGCTTCTGAATATTTGTTGCCAAGTTGGAAAATATGACCCACTTCAATACCGCGTAATATACTCAATGTTCCTTTACCATCGGGGCTAGGGTCGCCATCGATAACATTACGAACATCAACAAACTCAGGCTCAGGGAGGTCACGCCCCCAGTTGACTCCTGTGATGTGTTTGCCATCTATATTGGCTCCACAGACAAAGTCCGCCATATTCATGGTTGCACGATCTGCATAAATTTTTGTTTTTAAACCGATAGGGCCGATGGAACCGGCTTGGCATCCTGCTGTTGCAAGTAATTGCTCATCACTTGCGTAAGTAAGAGGTGAAGCTATGCCAGAGAGTTTTTCGGCTTTCAGTTCATTAAGTTGATCATTACCTTGCATTAAAATAGTAACAACAGTGTCTTCTTCTTCGCCCACAACAAGCAGTGTTTTAATTGAGTGCTTAGGGTCTAGTTTAAGAAACGCAGATAGCTCATCAATGGTGTGCATATTTGGCGTATCTATGGTTTGCATTTCTTGTGATGGTGCAGGGCGTTCACCTGCGGGTGCAATCGCTTCGGCAAGTTCGACATTTGCGGCATAGTCACTTTCATTGGAGAACGCGATAGCATCTTCACCTGAATCAGCTAAAACATGAAATTCATGTGAAGCACTGCCGCCAATAGAACCCGTATCAGCCAATACAGGACGAAAATCTAAACCCAATAGAGTGAAGATTTTTGTATAAGCTGCAAACATTGTTTCATAGGTTTGTTGTAGTGATTCTTGGGTTAGATGAAAAGAGTATGCATCTTTCATGATAAATTCGCGTGAGCGCATTACGCCAAAACGAGGGCGTACTTCATCACGAAATTTCGTCTGAATTTGATAAAAGTTAATTGGTAATTCTTTGTAGCTTTTCAATTCTTTACGAACATAATCTGTAATGATTTCTTCATGTGTTGGGCCTAGGCAAAACTCAGCACCTTTACGATCCTTAAGGCGCAATAACTCAGGGCCATATTCTTTCCAGCGACCAGATTCTTGCCAAAGCTCAGAGGGCTGTACTGTTGGCATTAATAGCTCAATAGCCCCTGCCTTATTCATTTCTTCGCGAACAACGGCTTCGACTTTTCTCAAAACTTTTAAGCCTAGCGGTGCCCAAACATATAAACCAGAAGCTAAGCGGCGGATCATGCCAGCCTTTAGCATTAGCTGATGACTGATGATTTCAGCATCAGCAGGAATTTCACGGAGTGTAGAAAAAGGGAATTGGGATACTTTCATAGCATTATTAAGTTTGATCTAAATATTAAGACTCGAAGTATACGAGAATCAATAGCATGATTAACAGTATTAAGTTTGCTGTAATACTAAAAAAAGTATCAAAAACAGGGGGGATGGGTTTTAATTAAGGAAAACTTGATTAAGTCGATTAGAATTTAGCGCAGAAAAATTTGCCGCTATTTTTCATGAAGTGAGACGTAATAGTTATTCTATTTCGCCGATCTTCATGGGAAATATCGGCAGATTTGGCAAGCTAAAAATAATTGGACTTGATCAGGTTTTCCTTAAACCTTATTAGGATAAATTTAAAGAACTTCTATGAATCTATATCAGTCCGCTTATAAATGCTTAATGCATAGTGATATTCAGCAAAAGCAAGATTGTGTAACCGCACTTTATGAAAATTGGAAATCAGATAAACTGCAACGTGACGATTTTGAGCTAAAGCGCATAGAAATCCCAGGTCGCCCTGAAAAGCCACCACTGATTTCACCTTCTAAATTAAAACAACGCAAGTTAGGCTCAGAGCTTGGCAGGGCAACATTGATTCATGCGATTACGCATATTGAATTTAATGCGATAAATCTGGCATTAGATGCGGTGTATCGTTTTCGTGATATGCCAGATGATTATTATACTGACTGGTTACAAGTTGCCGCTGAAGAATCCACTCATTTTTCACTTTTAAGCAAACGTCTGCAAGACCTCGGCTACCAATATGGTGATTTTCCCGCACACAATGGTTTGTGGGAGATGGTGCTAAAGACAGATCATGATGTGATGATTAGAATGGCACTGGTTCCTCGTGTGCTGGAAGCACGCGGGCTAGACGTTACTCCAGCAATGATGGATAAACTCGAAAAAGTGGGTGATACACAAACAGTTGATGCATTAAAAATTATTCTTCGTGATGAGATAGGGCATGTTGCTATTGGTTCTCGCTGGTTTAAATATTGCTGTGATTTGCAAAATATTAATCATGAAAAGAAGTTTCGTGAATTATTACAAGAGTATATGGGTGGTGCTTTACGTGGTTTTTTAAATACTGAGGCAAGAATTCAAGCAGGGTTTTCTCAAGAAGAAATAGATGAATTAGTTAAAATGACATAAAATTAGTCGATGAATATTAAAAAACTAATACCAATATTGATTTTAGCTGTTCTTTCAGTTTTTACTTTTTCAAATAGTTTGGCAGCATCAGCTAAAGAGGTTAATCAGGCAAAAAAGAACAATGCAATGAAAATTATCAAAGCAAGCTTTTGCCTTGGTAGTAATTATCATGCTTTCAAAGAACGTACTAGCAAATATGATATTAGCATTAATAAATATGCGACTAAGTATGGAATTTCAACCGCTTTAATTAAATCTATTATTACAGCAGAAAGCTGTTTTAATTCAGAGGCAGTTTCGCCAAAAGGTGCTGAAGGTTTAATGCAATTAATGCCAGCTACCGCAGAGCGTTTTGGCGTGAAAGATAGTTTTGATGCAGATGCAAATATCCGAGGAGGAACACGTTATTTGAAGTTCTTGCTGGAATATTTTGAAGATGATCTCTTAGATGCTATCGCCGCCTATAATTCAGGGGAAGGAACGGTCAAGAAATATAAAGGTATTCCGCCCTATAAAGAAACACGCGAATATGTTGCTAAGGTTTCCACACTTTACAGGTACTACAGTAAGGAAGAAAATGAAACGATTTATAATGATTTTAAAAGCGGTGATTATGCCCAAACTTTTTTTATTCCACGAGCAATGCCCAAATCACGTTTTAGTCCTTATAAAAATCGTCAAAGAAATATCTCTCGTGGACAATGCCAAAACCGAACCAGTACCCGTATCAGGCAATCAACAAAAGTTCTCAGTGGAAATGGCGTTTGGCAAAGAATATATACAGCCAAAAAAGGAGAGACTTTAATGAGAGTATCTTCAAAAACAGGAGTTCATAAGAGAAAATTAATGCAAATGAATGGACTCAGTTCACGCGTAAGACTTAAAGATGGGCAAGAAATACTAGTTTGGGAATGCCGCAAATAAGGAGTCTGCGTGTTGCTAACTTTTTTGTAGCTCGGAAATACATTAAATTTCTATTGTTTTTCTTAAGAGAGGCTCCATGATCAAGCTATGTTTCGTTTAACCCTTATTCCTTTTATACTTATTTTTGGTGCCTTATTTTTTGGCATTATTACTTATATTGTGATTAAAAAAATAAAACGAGGGCTAGAATTTACTGTAAAAAAAGGCACTGAAATTGTAAATAAACAGCAGCAGAAGTGGATGGAAAAAGAACAGCGTAAAAAGCTCCCAGATATATTACAAAAAGGCTTTGATCGGTATGAGAAGCTTATTGCTAGTCATGCAAAATTACCCGCAGAATGGAGAAACCCTCTAGAACCAGTAATAACACAAGCAAAAGCCATTTTAGATGAGGTTGCAGAAGGTGCCGACCTGAGCGATAGTACAAATAATAAAAAACTAAACAGCATTCGCCCTTTCTTTAATCATACTTTAGATGCTTTATTGCAATTTACTGAAAAGCTCAACACAGATCATCTGCAAATGGATGATATTCAAATCAAAAAAGCACGAGAAAATATAATCGTGTTTAAAGCCGACCTATTAAACCACCAAGAAAAGCTAAAAAAAGCCAAGCACATAGATTTTGATGTATTGATGGATGTGATTAAAGCGCGATTAAAGAAATAAGCAACGGTTTTAAATATTTGCATCATCAAGTCGATGCTATGTTATAAAAAATGCAAAATAAAGGGGGGATGGGTCTAGAAGGCTATCTGAGAACTAAGAATTAACTGAGAATCTGAGTTCTCAGACAGCCTCTTAAGCATTGCTTTAATTTCCCTTCTGGTTCTTATAAATCAATAGATGATAAATCATACCAAGTAATACACAGCAGATAATAAAAGTAGCGGCTGCACTGACTATTGCATAGCGTAAGAAAAACTGGGCTTTGTACATGCCGAACATGACATCATCAACAATTGGAACATTGTATGCTGCATAAATCATGCCGCTAAATATGGGAACAAAAATAATAACAAGTCTTGAAAATAGTTTTAGTTTTTTGGGGGCTTGCCAGATAGAGGTCTGCGGAACTTGAGTGGAAGTTTCTTGGCTTTTCCTTTTTGCAATCCAATTCCAAATTAAGAAAACAAGTAAAGATAATCCAAAAATAGTACTGAAGTGCTGTAATACACGGAAAGGCATGATCTTGTAGCTGTCAATGCTGGTTAGAGGCGTATTAAACCAATCAATATATTGAGGGATACCATTATAATGGGTAAAGAAATCCCAAAAGACATGGGTCATTGCTCCTACAATTAATGAGAAAACAAGAGCATAGGATGGAATTTCTGGTATTTTTCCTAGAAATAAATCAGGGTGTAAATGTCGTCTGATATATTTAGGCAATAGCGAAGAGATTACAGGTGCCATAAAATAATGATATAAATAATAAATGGTCAAACCCATAGGAATACCATAAAGATAAATCCCTACTAAGGAGTGACTATCCATACGTTGATGGACTAAATAAGGTGTCATATAGGCAAAGTCAGGCACCATGCTACCAATAACAAGTGCAGAAAAAGCGCCGAATCTACCTAAGTATTTATAGAGTGGAATAACAGCAACAACGTGAGATACAGTAAATGGCATTTTTTTAATTCTTCTTCTATATTTTTAAAAATATTGTTAATTGTGTTTTTTATAGTACCTGAGTCCTGTGCCGTAGTAACCTCACGGATTCAGATAGTAATCATGATAAATAATGCTAATTATTTAGATTATTTTATCATGTTTCTATTGTGAAACAATGCATCTTCCTACATAATCCCGCCTTCTGCAAGAAATGCTAGATAAACGAGGTTTCATGCAGAATTCAATATAGTGGTGATTCATATTGGTTCCCTCGCGACGATACGCTGCGAACCCCGCCAGGCCTGGAAGGGAGCAACGGTAGTAGCGGACTCGGGTGCCGTGGTGTAGCTGGTGTGGGTCGCCTTCAATTGCTTTCAGCTTTCTTTTCGCTAAGTCCCTTATATTTCTTTTTGCCTATTATCCCAATGATTCATTGAGTATATACTCCCAGTTTTTACCTAAAGTGGATTATCCATGGCTAAAACTTTTAATGAATTAATTGAAGATGCGCTTTCTCAAGGTGTTAAGGAAATATTCCCTTGGGATGTTGAAGATTTTAGAAAAAAACATCCAGATGCACTATTGCTAGATATTAGGGAGCAAGATGAGTATGACGGGGCGCATATTAAAAATACTCATCATGTACCACGAGGTATATTAGAACAGTCTTGCGAATGGGATTATGCAGAGACTATTCCCGAATTAGTGAGAGCTAGAAAAAAGCCCGTTTTAGTGATTTGTCGATCAGGTAACCGTAGTGTATTAGCGGCATTAACCATGAAAATGTTGGGTTATGAAGATGTGACTTCTTTAAAAACGGGCATCAAGGGATGGAATGATTCAGATTTGCCTTTGGTGGATAAATCTGGATTGCCAGCCGATCCTGATTGGGCAGATGGATTTTTCAATCCACCTGTTCGTGAAGAGCAGTTATCAGCCAATCAATAATGGCAGCATTCCAACAATATTGGTTTGAACCTGAATCCGTGAGGTCAATGCGGATTCAGGTTGACTCTACTCATATTGTTGGAGTACTTGTGTAAATATGTCTAACTCTTTTCAGTATTAGAAATGCGGTCACCAGACATCATGGGATAACACTTGTCATACCAGACAGCAAAATACTTATTATGATTTTTGGCAAGTTTAACTACGCCTAGTTGATGTCCAGAGCGTAAAACACCAAAAACACTACAATCAACAAAGTTCGGTTGATTGCCACCATAGAATGCTTGATCTTTTAAACCATCATTTACCCAATGATCAATAGCATCTAGATATTCTGATTCTGTATTAATGATATTATGTTTTTGCTTCATTTTTCGGGCTACTTTAGGCATTGCGATAGCACCTGCGAAACGTACTAACTTCCCTTTAAGCCAACCAAATTGCCCTGGTAAAATTATTGTTTTAAAGTTTCTTAAAGAGGTTTTAAAGTTAGGGTGAATTAATGGTGGGAGATAATGCACCAGCGTGTTATCTACCCAATCAGTCCATTCTTTATCTGCATCACTAATTGGAAACTTGGCATAGTTGTCATTGATGTATTCGATTATGGTGGCAGATTCGGTAATAACCTTATCACCATCTTTTAATACAGGGACTTTTTTATGGTCAGTAAAATCCAGCTCTTTCATGCCGAAAGGAGTAACCTCTACTATTTCGTAGGGTTGTTTAATAAAGTTCAATAAGGCTCTGACTTTGCAACAAAAAGGACAGGATTGAAACTGATAGAGTGTAATCATATTGGTAAAGCTCAAAAATAATCAAAAAAAGGGGGGGATGGGTACTAGGATTTGCAGTCTACTAGTCTGTTTTTATCGAATTATCTAACTCTCATGCCAGCTATAGCACCATCATCAGGTGTTAATACAAAAATATCTTCACCACCTGGACCTGCGGCTAAAACCATTCCTTCTGAAATTCCAAAGCGCATTTTTCTTGGCGCAAGGTTGGCAACCATAACGGTCATTTTTCCTTCTAAATCAGTGGGATCATAGGCAGAATTTATACCTGCAAATACATTGCGCTGCTCGTCACCTAAATCAAGTGTAAGTTGTAATAGCTTGTCTGCACCTTTAACATGCTCAGCTTTGAGGATTTTAACGACACGTAAATCAATTTTGGCAAAATCATCATATTCTATTGTGGGGCTGATAGGGTCATTGCTCAACTGAGAATCATTTTCTTCAGTAGCATTTGAGTCATTTCCTGTTTTAGCTTGTAAAGTTGCAGCGATAGCTAACCGTTTTTTATTCGCTTCAAGCATGGCATTGATCTGTTCTTCTTCAATTCTTGTCATCAATGGTTTAAAGCGATTAATCTCGTGCGAGAGTAAGGGGGTAGCAACGCTATCCCAGTTTAATTCACCTGCATTTAAAAAGGTTTCTGATTTTTTTGCTAGCTCAGGCAAAACGGGTTTTAAATAGCATATTAATGCCCTGAACATATTAATGCCTAAGGAGCAAACTCCTTGCACTTCTTGCTGTCTATCGGCATCTTTTATTACTACCCAAGGCTGTTTTTCATCAACATATTGATTGGCAGCATCAGCTAATGCCATAATTTCTCGCATTGCTTTGCTATAACGTCTTTCTTCATAGGCCTGTGCAATGCTGTCACCTGCATCAATAAATTTTTGATAAAGTGCTTGATCAGCAAGTTGATCTGATAGTTTTCCATCAAATTTTTTGCCGATAAACCCAGCACAGCGTGAAGCGATATTAACGACTTTTCCTACAAGGTCACTATTAATACGTTGCTGAAAATCTTGCAAATTCAGATCAATATCATCAACAGTATTGCTTAATTTAGTTGCAAAATAATAGCGTAGTGCTTCTGCTGGAAGATGCTCAAGATAGACTCGTGCTTCAATAAATGTACCGCGTGATTTAGACATTTTCTGCCCGTTTACATTTAAAAAACCATGACAATAAACAGCAGTGGGTATTCTAAAATCACCCGCTTTTAACAGGGCAGGCCAGAATAGGGTGTGAAAATAGGCTATGTCTTTGCCGATAAAATGATGTAATTCAGTATCATTATTACCTGATGTGTCATTTCTCCAATACTCATCAAAATCAATCCCATTACGATCACACAGGTTTTTGAAGGAGGCAATATAACCAATAGGTGCATCCAGCCAGACATAAAAATACTTATTATCTGTATCAGGGATTTTAAAACCCCAATAAGGTGCATCACGAGAAATATCCCAATCATTAAGCTCACCATCGAGCCATTCATTCATTTTGTTGGCAATTTCTTTTTGAATCGCGCCGCCATTTACCCAGTCTTTTAGAAAATCAATATAATCACTGACTTTAAAGAAATAATGCTCGCTATCTTTTTCAATAGGTGTAGCACCAGAGACGACAGAGTAAGGATTTTTTAACTCTGTTGTGGAATAGGCCGCCCCACAAGATTCACAATTATCCCCATATTGATCTGGTGTGCCACACTTAGGGCAATCACCTTTAACAAAACGATCAGGTAAAAACATATTAGCCTCAGGGTCATAGGCTTGCTTTACTGTTTTAACCGTAATATTACCTTTGGCTTTGGCAGATAGATAAATTGATTCAGCAAAATGTTTATTTTCATCTGAATGAGTGGAATGAAAATTATCATAGGAAATCAAAAAATCCTGAAAATCTCGTTCATGCTCAGCCTTCATATTGTCAATTAATTCTTGAGGCTCGATACCTTCTTGTTGAGCACGCAACATAATTGGTGTGCCATGTGCATCATCTGCCCAAGCAAAAATACAGCTATGCCCTCGTAGACGCTGGAAACGTGCCCAAATGTCAGTTTGGATATACTCCAACATATGACCTAAATGAATTGGACCATTAGCATAGGGAAGGGCACTGGTAATGAGAATCTTACGTTTTTTTGAGTTTGACATGGGGATATTTTTATAGGTTATAAAAGTGATAAATTAACAGAGTGCTATGGCATCGTCCAGCTAAACTATAACTCCCAGATAGAAAACACGATGATAGCACAAGCCCTTGATTCCATAGAACATCCAAAAAATACTCGATTAACCTACAGGTGAGACGATTATTTTTCGAATATCCTATGAAACCAAATACTTGCACTCTCATTCGTGTTTCTATCTGGGGATTAGGGTATAATAGTACATTATCAATATTGATTTGATGGAGTACTAGTAGTTGGTTAAATCTGTGTTTTTGTCTGTATTACCGTATTATTTTCTAAGCAGCCCCAGAATCAGCAAGAAAAGCCCCATTAGTGCAATGCCCCAGCTTAGTGGAGATAGGCTTGATGCCACAGGGAGTAGGGGTGTGCTTGAAAGTACTGCTGTTATGAGTAATGCACCACCACTAATGCTCAATGTGGTTCTGCGATTAGCGTCTTTTATTTCTTTGCGGATGTGTTCAAGTTGCTGTGATTCCCATTTTAGGTTGAGTTGTTGATCATGTACTTGCTTAATAACTTCATTGATCATGACAGGCATGTGCGGGAGTTGTTCGATAAATTTGGGTAGGTTGGTTTTTGCGCCTAAAAATAAAGAGCGTATACCTGCCTGTTCATCCATCCAGCGTTGCAGAAATGGTTTTGCTGTTACCCATAAATCTAGGTCAGGATAAAGTTCTCGACCCATGCCTTCAATATTTAGTAAGGTTTTTTGCAATAATACAAGCTGTGGTTGTACTTCCATATTAAAACGTCGTGCGGTTTGAAACAGGCGTAATAATAACTTACCGTATGATATATCTTTTATCGGTAGCTGAAAAATTGGTTCACACACAGTTCGAATGGCGGCTTCAAATTCACTGGCTTTGGTTTCAGCAGGAACCCAACCAGATTCAATATGTACATCGGCAACTCGCTTGTAATCACGGTTAAAAAAAGCGTGTAGATTTTCGGCAAGATAGCGTTGGTCTTGTGGCTCTAGTGTACCCATAATGCCAAAATCAACGGCAATATAACGTGCATCTTGAGGGTTGTGCTCTTCAACAAAAATATTTCCAGGGTGCATGTCAGCATGAAAAAAATTATGTTTGAATACCTGTGTAAAAAAGATGTCAACTCCGCGTTCTGCGAGCTTTTTCATATTGGTATTATTATCACGAAGTGTTTGGGTAGCCCCCATTGGGATACCGTGTATGCGCTCCATTGTCATTACTTTATCAGTACAATAGTCCCAATAAACTTCAGGCACATAAAGGTCGCTTGAGTCTTCAAAATTACGCCGTAATTGGCTGGCATTGGCGGCTTCTCGACCTAAATCGAGTTCATCAAAGATGACTTTTTCATAGTCTTGAACAACTTCTATGGGGCGAAGTCGTTTTCCTATATCACTGAAACGATGTACCATTTTGGCTATCAATAGCATCAGATCAATATCATGGCGAATAGTTTTTTCGATACCTGGGCGCACCACCTTAACTACTGCCTCTTGCCCATTGTGTAGTGTGGCAGTGTGAACTTGTGCGATTGAAGCGGATGCCAATGGAGTCTCATCAAATTGTTGAAATAGCTCAGAGGTTGGCATTTCTAATGATTTTTCGATAATAGCGCGGGCTTCTTTTCCTGAAAATGGTGGTACATTATCTTGCAGGTTGGCCAGTTCATTAGCTAGATCATCTGGCAACATATCACGGCGTGTAGAGAGGATTTGTCCAAATTTCACAAAGACAGGACCAAGGTCTTCAAGTGCTCTGCGGATGCGTACCGCTTTGGGTGCTCGATTTTTCTTTTTTTGCTTATCCCAGTTCCAAGGTGAAAGATGATAGATGAAACTGAGTGGGCGAAAGGCGGGGATTGCATAGATTAATTCATCCAGATTATGACGAATTAAGATGCGGTTAATCTCAAATAAGCGAAGCAACTGAGTAAATGAGTTCATTATCCTAGAATCCTTAATTGGATAAACTGTAGTGCTTTCACCCCGAGAGTGGAGCGAGGCAAATTATATAATTTAAATATATTCATAGGGTTGCTATCTTCTGGAAGCGATCAACTAGGAGGCTGTCCGAGAACTCGGATTGAAACGAAAATTTCAGAAATATTATAAGGTGAGCTCCTCAAAAGAGGCGAATAGTTGTTCTATTTAACGAATTTGATAAGCTCAGATTATGATGTTTATGGAATTTGCAGTCAATTCCTAGTTCTCGGACAGCCTCCTAGGGAGTCTATACAAAAAAAATGTGGGGATTATTTATTCTGCAATAGTTTAATACGTGCTTCGAGTCGATCAACATTCATACGAATATCATCAACCTGTTCTATAAAGTCATTGATTTCAGCTTCGGCAGGGCTTAAATTTGACTCTTCAGTAAGGTATTCGGCCGTATTTTGTTGCATTGCGTCACGGCTATCTTTCAACCATCCTGTTATATTGCGCGTTGTTTGTCCCGCTTGATGGGCAATAATATCACCGACTAACTTTGAGAGTAATTCTTCCCAATCGATATTAACATCACGCAAGATAGCACTAAACTTTTCAGCGACTTGCATATCACCTTCAATTTCAACATCGCTTTTAAGCATAGCTTCACCAGCATTATCTGATGTGCTTAAACGTATTAAAGCCATAGGTGATCCATGAATTGTGGCATCAACAATGCCGCCTTGTTCTTTATCAGGATAACTTCCTAAAACTTGAATGCCAGAACTCGCAGGAAGAAAATACAGATTAAAATCAAGTCCAGTAATATGAAAACGTATAATTTTACCATCTAGTTCAGCAAAGTGAGGAAGTGCTTCACCATCAAGTTTTAACCAAGCGTTAAAGGCCGTTTCAATGGCAGATAAAAAGGGGAGGGGGATTTGCACTTTTTTTTTGTTCCGTTTATTTGAAAAAATCATTCAGCCCTAAAGCTTATAACCGACATGAAGCGCAACTACGCCACCTGTCATATTATGATAGCTACAGCGTTCAAAGCCAGCTTCTTCCATCATGGTTTTAAGTGTTTCTTGATCAGGGTGCATACGAATGGATTCAGCAAGATAACGGTAGCTGTCTTCATCATTAGCAACAATTTTTCCAATGAGGGGCAAAAGCTTGAATGAGTATTGATCATAGATAGTTCCAAGCCCAGGTACAACAGGTTTTGAAAACTCTAGAACCATTAACTTTCCACCAGGTTTTAATACCCGAAAGATTGATTTAAGTGCTGACTCTTTATCGGTTACATTACGCAAACCAAAGGCCATTGTTACAATATTATATTTATTGTCATCAAAAGGTAGATTTTCTGCATTGGCTTGCACATATTCAATATTACCTGCAATACCCATATTGGTGAGGCGTTCACGCCCATTCTCAAGCATTGAGCCATTAATATCAGAAAGTGTTACTAAACCATCCTGACCAACAATGCGTGCGAATTTTGCCGCCAAGTCGCCTGTACCACCTGCCAAATCAAGAATTGTGTCACCTTTTTTAGCACCTGAGGTTTCTATTGTATAACGCTTCCATAAACGGTGAACGCCTGCCGACATTAAATCGTTCATAAGGTCGTATTTATCTGCAACCGAATGAAAAACATCCGCCACTTTATTGGCTTTCTCAGTAACAGGCACTTGAGTGTAGCCAAAGTGTGTTGTTTCAGAGGTATCGTTTGATTGCTTGGTGTTTGGCATAAGTCTTCCTGATAATTGGATTTATTGCGATTAAATATTAAACAAAACAAGGTATTAGTAATAATCTGTAAATATTTTTAGTTTATGATGGAAAAATGACGCAAATAAAATAAGGAGACATTTTATGAGTAATTCAACGATAAGGAAATTAGTATTATCAATAATTTTGACGTTTTTTAGTTTTTTTACATTACCAAGCTATGCTTGGCCAGAAGTTGATCACATGAATATGTGTGGTGCAGCGGCTAAAACATCGCGTGTTTATCGCGGTGAGTTTAAAGGTTGGCAGTCACGTGATCAATATGTTGCCAACAATAGACGGGTAGGTTATTACTATCGGACAAACTGCCCAAGGATTGCTGCTCCTGCCAAAAAAGTAGTGAGAAAAGCCCGCAAAGTAAGAAGTAAAAAGCGTAGCCGTTATGTAACAAAATGTAGATATGTGAAACGTTGCACTAAAGTTAAAAGGAGCAATAAAAGAGTAACTAGAAAGAAAAGATCAAAAAAATACCCTGCTATAGCTAAATCAAGAAAAGCTAGGAAATTTAAACGTACTGTAAAATATGATTTACATGCAGATTGTGTTCAAGTTGACCGCGTGAATTCCACAGGATCATCAGTCAAGATTGTTCGTAGGCGTTAAAAATTCATGAGTTATCAGCTTGATGATGCCATGTTATAAAAAATATAAAAAAGGGGGGGGATGGGTTCTTAAGGGAAATCTGATCTAGTCCAATTATTTTTAACTTCATGAAAAATAGCGACAGATTTTTCTGTGCTAAATTCTAATCGACTTAATCAGGTTTTCCTTAAAGTTACTTTATCTATCAAACTAATATTGCTGGAATACTAAGATTTTTAGTCAAATTTTAATTCTCGAACAGCTCCTACGAACGTAGTTTAAATGTAGCTTGCTTTTTTGTGTTAACTATTTGATGGTTTATTAGCCAGTTAAATGCATCTTCTGCATCTTGTTCAAACCATTTTTGTGCTGAGCCTAATCGAAATGTATAACCCCAGCTATCCATATCTTGCATCATGCGTTGTTTGCCCATTTCAGGTATTAGTTCAGCTAGAATAATTTGTAAATAACAAACACCGTTCTCTTCATCATAATCTCCAGCGGCATTGGTATCTAAATTTTGTCTGCGTGAGTTATCCATACAAATATAGTGGCAGGTTTCATGGAGCATGGAATGAATGGGTGTATCGTTGCGCACATAGATATTATTGCTAATCAGACCCGCTTCAGACTCTCCCCAATAACTTCCTGGTATTTCAAGATCATCTGGTTTTATATGGAGTTTTAGCTGGTATTTATTAAGCAGAGAGATAAGGTGAGATGTGTCGCAATCAGAAATGTTAAGGACAGTTTTTTTCATTTGGGATACTCTAGGAGGCTGTCTGAGAACTCGGATTGAAACGAAAATCCCAGAAATATTATAAGGTGAGTTTATCAAAAGAGGCGAATAGTCGCTCTATTTAACGAATTTGATAAGCTCAGATTATGATGTTTATGGAATTTGCAGTCAATTCTTAGTTCTCGGACAGCCTCCTAGCTATTCAGTAATATTATTTTCAAGTTGTAAGCCAGTAACAGAAAAATTGTTATTAATTTCTTCTGCGGTAACGGTGGCTATGCCTTCACGTATTTGCCAATTTAATTGATTGGTTAATTGATAGCGAGAAATAAACTTGCCAACTCCTTTGATTTTCCCTGAAATATTCTGCCATTTAAAACCATATAACAACATTTTTCTTTGTTGTGTGATATTAAATAAGTTTTCGAGCTTGGCTTGCATTTGTGCATCACTTTGGCTGCGCATTTCTGGTGTATTAGCAAGAATTGGTTTAATGCGTTGCACATTGCCATTTTCATAATAGGTTTCAATATCACGCAGTATCATCTGCAAGATGTTATCAGTATCTCTAGCTTTATCTAGACCAGAGAAGTTTGCTTTGGCAATATTCAAACGATTAGCAGATGATTTTATATTTGCAGTGGGGATTTCTGTTGGAGCTTGTTTTTTAGGAGCTTGTATAGCTTGTTGAGTATTTACGATTAATTCTGGCCTTGATGATTCAAGTAGATAATTTAGAATAATACCAAGTGAGATAAGTCCCATTCCTGCAAAAATAATAAATGTATTTTTTAAGCCTGAGTGGTGCTTTTCTGCATTTTTTGTTGCGTAATAAAAACTCTTAGGCGGGACACGTGAAAGTGTAATATTTTTAAACTGCTGAGGCTCTTCTAGCCTACCTTTTAATTCTCTATAAGCTTCTGAAAGTAGCGGTGTTTTGTGGCTGCTCTGTTTGGATATATTTAAATCTGGGTGAAAAATTCTCATTAACAATTGATAATGTAATTTGAGTGTTTTTGTTTGGTAATCAGCTTCTAGCCCTAAGATTTTCTCAGGTGAGTTTTTTTCATTTACGAGAACTTTTTCAATAAAATTAACTAGAATCTTACGAATTGTTATGGTGTTTATATTGATTTTATTTGAAAATTTTTCTAGGCGTTTTGCGGACGCACAGAGACGCAATAGATCCGTAATACCAGTAGGTAGTGGGGTCTTTGCTAAAGTCAACCATTTCATTTCTTCAGGTTGCTTAGCTAATTGAAAAGCTAATTGTATTGCTGGGGTTCTCATACAGTGTGGTATAATACCAAACATGTTGTAAAAATAATACAAATATTAAAAAGATGATCGCTATTTATTATAAATTTATAATAACTTTAATTGTGCTTGCTAGTACTCCACCAATTGCTGAGGAGCGTGCATTAAATAAGTTGAGAAAAAAGGCAGTCAGGATGGTCAAGTTATTTTATGCACATTCCTTAGTTTGGATTTTCAGATTTCTTTTCAGCTCGTATGGCAAAGGCTCTCCCAATTGGACCTGATTTATCTTGCCCAATAGCGACTTCAATTTCATCTATTCGCATATTTAGGTTCGCAGCTTGGGGTGACTTGGATTGTTTATCTTTATCAGGCACCTTTAATTTGGGATTCCCAGCAATGACCAAATCAGTCAGAATAGGGATGTTTTGATCGTTTGCCATTTTTTTGCTATTGCTATTAGGGTCAATATTAAAGTTTATGATAGGCAAGAGTATAGCCTCGGTCTCGATAGAAAACATAACGTTTACGACCAGCGGCAAGAATTTCGTTACTATTATCGAGCACTTCCGCAAGCTTGGTAAAGCGTGAGAAAAAACTGGGTCGTTGTCCCGATAAATTGATAAGGTAATCACAGCTTTCAAGTGGTTCATAGTTGTGTGAAATAGTTATTTTTTCTATGTTTGTTACTGGCTTTGCTTCTGGCTGTGTTTCTGCTATATCAACCGCTTGTGTAACAATACGATGTGGTATGAAGCTAGTTTTTTGAAAGGTCCATAGCCAATTATCAATATATTTACTCATATCCTCGTTATCTGTGTGAATATGAATAAATAACTGCCTTTTCAAAGCGTGAGCAATGAGCTTATAGGCTATATTTAAGCGGTGCTCTAAGCCATTTTGCTGACTTACATAAAAGTTAATATTGGTCATATTGTAAATTTATAATAGCCTCCTAATGAAAACTTGATTAAGTTGATTAGAATTTAGCGCAGATTTCACAAGCTAAAAATAATCGGACTTGATTAGGGTTTCCCTAAGAAGGCTGTTTGAGAACTAGGAATTAGCTTGGTTAATTAAATATTGTGATAATAAAGGCACAGGTCTGCCAGTGGAATCTTTTCCACTCCAAGCTGTTCCTGCAATATCCAAATGTGCCCATTTATAGTCTTTAGTGAACTCGCCTAAAAAGCATGCTGCGGTAATAGTACCAGCTGCTCGACCACCAATATTACCAAGATCCGCAAACGAGCTTTTTAGCTGTTTTTTATAATCTTCTCCCATCGGTAATTGCCAAACAGGGTCATTTATTTGCTCACCAGCATTGCTTAAATCATTAACTAATTCATCATTATTTGAGAGGACAGCACTAATATGATGACCTAGGGCAATAATACAGGCCCCCGTCAGAGTTGCTGCATCAATCACAACTCTTGGTTTATATTTGCCCACATAGCTAAGTGCGTCACATAGCACTAATCTACCTTCTGCATCAGTATTTAATACTTCAATTGTCGTGCCTTGCATAGAGGTAACAATATCACCTGGCTTGGTGGCTCGCCCACTTGGCATATTTTCAGCGGCAGCGAGAATAACAACAAGGTTTATGGGTAGCTCCATTTCGGCACAGGCTTTCAATGTGCCTAACATGCCGGCAGCACCCGACATATCAAACTTCATTTCATCCATACTAGCACCAGGTTTTAATGAAATACCACCAGTGTCAAAAGTAACTCCTTTACCAACAAGCGCGATAGGTGCTTCTGATTTATCACTTGCGCCTTGATATTGAAGAACAATCATTTTGCCTGGTTCATCGCTCCCTTTGCTAACAGAAAGAAATGCGCCCATGCCGAGTTTTTCCATATCTTTTTCTTCAAGAACTTCAAGTTGAATTGAATCAAAGGTTTTTGAGAGTTCTTCGGCAGTATTAGCAAGGAAGCTTGGTGTACAAATATTTCCAGGGTGATTTGCCATATCACGAGAAAGTTTCATACCCTTAGTGATTGCAATACTGTGTTTCAGTGCTGTTTGAGACTCACTAGAAAAGTCTGTAGTCGATGAGATGACAAGCTCTTCTAACAGTGGTGCATCTTCAGGTTTACTTTTGTAATCTTGCAATTGATACAGGCAATCAGAAAAAGCAAGGATGCTTTGTGTGACTTCTAGTGCTTGAGTATCAGTATTTCCACTAAGATAAAAACTAGCATTTTTAATGTTTTTTGATTTGAGTGCTTTACAGGCAGAGCTAGCGATTGTTGCAAAAGACTTGCTGTTTAGCTTATCTTCATCTCCATAACCAAGTAGTAAAACCCTAGATGCTTTAATATTTTCAAGATTATAAAGCATCAATGTATTGCCTGTTTTAGCCTTAAAATCACCTTGATCCAGCAGTGTCTGAATTTTATTAGTAGAGATATTATCTGCTTTTTGAGCGGCATCGCTAAGCAGGATTTTCTTTTCTTTTGTAAAGATAGGAAGAATCACGCAATCATGATTATCTGTGGCAGAATTATTATTAGAATTTAAGGTGTATTTCATAGTTTAATTGTCCTGAGAATAGGAGTTGTACGGTAAATCCTGCAAATTGTAGCACTAAAAATAATAAAAATATGTGAAAAAAGGGGGGGATGGGTATTATACTTCTCGACTGAAGTGATAACCTGAATCTGTGAGACAAGAAAAATGAGGTGGAATTGGTGGTGTCTTTCATATCTCCAAAAAAGTTATTTATGCTTTCAACTGATTGTAGGCTCTGCTGTGCGTATGAATCACACATTAACTAGATACATTCAACAAAATATTACAACTATAAAAAATAAGGTATGGAGATGTATTAAACCCATCCCCCCCTTTTTTTACATATTTTATTCATTCATTTCAGCTATTCAAATTTTGCTTGGTAATAACTTAAGCAAACAAACTGAGCTGAAAAAAATTAATAACACCAATTGTCCTTGTTTTTATCCTTGTTTCCAAACCATCGTTTGTGAGCAAAGACTAAAACCCATCCCCCCCCTTTTTTATAACTTTTTTCTTTACTAATGGCTTTTGGCAGAGTTCCTCGTGAGTTTATTGATGACCTGCTAGTGCGTGCAGATGTTGTTGAGGTTATCAATGCGCGTGTCCCACTCAAAAAGAAAGGACGCGAATACACGGCTTGCTGTCCTTTTCATAATGAAAAAACACCCTCTTTTACGGTAAGCCCTAGCAAACAGTTTTACCACTGTTTTGGATGTGGTGTGCATGGTTCGGCCCTTTCATTTTTAATGGAATATGAGCATCTGGATTTTATAGAGGCGATTGAATCATTAGCAGATTCATTGGGTATACCCGTGCCACGAGAGCAGAGTGGCAAAGGTCCAAGCCAAGCGCAACTACAGCGGGCTAAAAATTTATTTACTTTGCTAGAAGATGCAAATAAATATTATCAGTTGCAATTAAAAAGTGCTCCTAACGCTATTGAATATTTAAATAATCGAGAATTAAGCCAAAAGATTATTCAGCGGTTTAATATCGGTTATGCTCCTGTTGGCTGGGATAATATACTTAAAACATTCTCAAATAGTTATTCTGAACAACAGCTTATTGATTCTGGATTGGTAATTCAAAAAGAGGAAAATAATAAAAAATATGACCGCTATCGTGATCGTATTATGTTTCCTATTCGCAATCGAAAAGGGCAGGTGGTTGGCTTTGGCGGGCGTGTTTTAGGTGATGAAAAACCTAAGTATATTAATTCACCTGAAACCACCGTTTTTCATAAAGGCTCTGAGTTATATGGGTTTTATGAGGCACGTTTAAACACTCAGAAACTTGATCGTATTATTGTTGTTGAAGGCTATATGGATGTAATCGCACTGGCACAGTTTGGTGTTTCTTATGCCGTAGCAACCTTAGGCACGGCTACAACATCAGATCATCTTAAACAACTGTTTAGGGCTGTTCCAGAAGTTATTTTTTGTTTTGATGGTGATAGAGCAGGGCGTGAAGCAGCTTGGCGCGCACTAGAAAATGCCATACCTATGACTCAAGATGGTAAGGAAATTCGCTTTTTATTTTTACCAGATGGAGAAGATCCTGATACACAAATTCGCAAGATTGGTAAAGATGCTTTCGAGGCTGCTTATGATCAGGCTACCTCCTTAACCGCTTATTTTATTGAAAAACTGAATGAACGCTTTAATATAACCTCAGATGAAGGTAAAGCTCGGTTTTTAGGCGAGGCTTCCAAACATCTAAAAAATATGCCAGATACATTGATCAAAGATCAGTTGCTCGCACGTTTGGCAAAATTAACTAATGTAGGAATAAAAACACTTTCTCGTCGTGATTTGATTAATAATGAGAAGCGAAGTGAACCAAGTCTTTCATTTTCACGTCTAAGCAACCGTGAAGTTAGACAAACACCAATTCGATATGCTGTGAGTTTGCTGTTGTCAGACCCTACTTTAGTAAAATATATTGATAATTTTGAACAAATAGCACTTTCTGAACTGCCAGGATCGGATTTATTGACTACACTTATTGAAACTATACAAGAGAGTCCCCAAATTAATGCTGCGGCTCTCCTTGAAAGGTGGAGAAATACCGAGTTTGAAGCCCCGCTAATACACCTGATGAAGTGGCAACCAGAGACAGATGATGAAGATGTTCTGCGTTGCGAACTCCAGGATTGCCTACGACAAATTCGTAAAAGGGCCAATGAAATAAAAATTGAAGAAATGATACACAAGGCTCGTACTACAGGCTTAAATGACCAAGAAACAGAAGAGTACGCTTTTCTGCTTCGTAATCGTGATTAGAGCTCAGCCTTGAATGTTTTCAGAAGGTGTATAGTCACTCTATACAATGATCTGATAGTATTTAAACTGGGTTGAAAAGATAACTTGACTTTAATGGCTGGTTGTTGTTTAACCATATCTTAGTACGATGCGTTCCGGATAAATTAGAACATACTCTCTCAATATAGATACATTTAACTAGAGTTAAGTGTGTTAAGATGGTGGATTAAGATTTTTTTGCTGATACTTTAGTTTAATTTATTTAGCAAATGAATCCATTGCATAATCTATAGAGATGCATAAAGGACAGACGTTATTTATGAGTAAAGATGAAATACCAGAAGATCAAAAAGATATTGATCAAAACATAGAGCAAGAAGCATCGACAGGCAATCAGTCTCAAGAAAGTCAACAGGTGTCTGGTTTAAAACTATTAATTATCAAAGGTAAAGAGCAGGGGTATTTAACCTACACAGAGGTGAATGATCACCTTCCTGATTCAATAGTAGATCCTGAACAGATCGAAGAAATTGTTACCATGATTGGCGACATGGGTATTAAGGTATATGAAAAAGCACCTGATGAAGATAGCTTAATTCTCACCGAAGAAACAACAGAAACAGATGATGAAGCAGTTGAGGCAGCAGCGGCTGTTTTAACTAGTGTCGATAATGACTTTGGTCGCACAACTGATCCTGTACGCATGTATATGCGTGAAATGGGAACAGTCGAATTATTGACTCGTGAGGGTGAAATACAGATTGCTATTCGTATCGAAGAAGGATTATATGAAGTGCTTACCGCACTTTCAGAGTTTCCAGCATCAGCAGAATACCTACTTGAATTTTATAGAAAAGTTGAAGCAGAAGAAAAACGCCTAACCGATCTTATTAGTGACTTTATTGATCCTGATGCTGAGCGACATGTTATTCCTGAACCTGCGCCAATCGTAACAGCAGAAACAAAAGAAGCCGAAGCGAGAAAAGCCGAAGCAGCAAAAGAAGCAGGAGAGGAGGAAGAAGAGGAAGAAGTAGATACAGGACCTGATCCTGAAATTGCGCGTGAGAAATTTCAAGAATTAAATGATCTCTATGTACAAGCCTGCCAAGCCTGTGAAAACAATGATGTTGAGCAATATAAAGAGATACGCGCAAAGCAAAGTCGTAAACTACTTGAGTTTAAATTGACCCAGCCTGTTATTGATGTGATAGGCTCACAATTGCATGATATTATTAACAGAATTCGTGGCTATGAACGTCAGGTTATGAGATTTTGTGTGCAAAAAGCAGGAATGCCTCGAAAAGATTTCATAACAAGCTTTCCAAAAAATGAAACAAATCTTGGTTGGTTGGATAACTACATAAAAGACCACCCAGGTCAGGCAGATAGCCTACTTCCCTTTAAAGATGATATTTTATTTAACCAAAATCAACTCATTAAAATAGAGGAAACTACTGGGCTATCCATTACACAGATCAAACGTATCAACCGTACTGTTTCCGTAGGTGAAGCAAAAGCACGTCGCGCTAAGAAAGAAATGGTTGAAGCAAACTTACGATTAGTTATATCCATTGCTAAAAAATATACCAATCGTGGTTTGCAATTTCTTGATTTAATTCAAGAAGGAAATATAGGCCTAATGAAAGCGGTAGATAAATTCGAATACCGTCGTGGTTACAAATTCTCAACCTATGCAACATGGTGGATTCGCCAAGCTATTACCCGCTCTATTGCCGATCAGGCAAGAACTATTCGTATACCTGTTCACATGATTGAAACGATTAATAAACTTAATCGAATTTCGCGTAAATTACTGCAAGAAAAAGGTCGTGAAGGCACACCAGAAGAATTAGCAGTCGAGATGGAAATGCCAGAAGACAAGGTTCGCAAGGTTATGAAGATCGCCAAAGAACCAATATCAATGGAGACTCCCATTGGTGATGACGAAGATTCATCATTAGGTGACTTCATTGAAGATGGTAATGTTCAATCACCCATCGAGTCAGCAACATCCAATGGTTTAGGAGAAAGCACTCGTGATGTTTTGAGTAGCCTAACCCCACGAGAAGCCAAAGTTTTGCGTATGCGTTTTGGTATAGATATGAATACCGATCATACGTTAGAAGAAGTTGGCAAACAATTTGATGTTACCCGCGAGAGAATCAGACAGATTGAAGCAAAAGCATTAAGAAAATTACGCCATCCAAGCCGTTCAGATATGTTACGCAGCTTCTTAGAAATGGATAAAGACCCAGGAGTTTCCTAGCTGAGTAGTTATATACCTGAATTCGTGAGACCAATGCGAATAGCTTATTCACTGTGTCGTAGTCAACTCACGGATGCAGGTTATAATAAAATTAGTAAATTAATCGACAAACCCTTGATCAAATATCAAAGGCTTGTATAATATGCGCCTTGCCTATTTTTAGAAATAGACAAGGGCCTGTAGCTCAGTTGGTTAGAGCAGTAGACTCATAATCTATTGGTCGAAGGTTCGAGTCCTTCCAGGCCCACCATATTAAGGCAGTCTCCATAGACATTGTTCTGTGGAGACTAATCCTTTAAGAATTAAAGGATAGCCGAGCTATAAGCTCAATCCGTATCTAGTACACTTTATTAAAGCAACACAAAAAATAAAACAAACACCGCTCCAATAATGTGTAATCTACACCAAAAGCATTAACTTTCCAAATATTTAACGATTAGCTGGTGGTGCTGGTTCATCAGGCACAATGGTTATGCAAGGTTTTCTTGGCTTAATCGGAATAGTTGTCTTAAGTGTTGTTCTCATTTGATGGAGATCCGTTGATACATATCCAACTGTTGTTTTTACATTTGAATGCCCAAGTAGGTGCTGAACATCCTTTATATTTCCTTTTTGGTTCACTAAATCAGTCGCTAATCTGTGTCTAAATGGTGAGCACTACATTTAATATTTGTTTTTCTGGATAAGTTTCTGAAAAAACCTGATAACTGTTCTTCTGTCATCTGTTTTCCGTGGTACCTTGGGTTATGCAAAGTAACGTTGAAGATCTGTGCTGATTTTAACGATTTGTCATTGCACTGATAAACTAATTGATTTCTATTTTTTAAGACTAATAGCTCTTTGCAAATATCATCATGTAATGGAATCACCCATTCGCGCATAGTCTTACTATATTTTAATTGTAGTAGAATAGTGTGTTTATCAAAATCTATATCACTCCACGTTAAGCCGATAAGCTGTCGTCTTCTGATACCTGTATATAAAGCGTTCTAATGTAAACGTCTAGCAAACCCCACCTAGCCAAGATCTCGATTAACATTAAACTAAGCTCCATTTTAAAGGAGCTAGTATGGCTAAGCGCAAGTATCGGAACACGGAAGATTGGAAATTATTAATCGAAGCTCAACGGGGAAGTGGATTGAGTACTGCTGCATTTTGTCGCGAACAGCAAATCAATGCTAAATATTTCATTAAACGTAAAACTGAAATCATGCGTCTTGTCGATCAGCTTGAGATGACTTCTGCCTTTGTTAAA
>JALSLM010000276.1 GCA_026988295.1 Thiotrichaceae bacterium | reverse complement strand
TTAGAAGGATCAACTTGAATCAGATAGGGGCTAATATCCTGTGCTATTAATTGTTTTAAAGTTTCTTTATCAGGACTATCTGGAAATAAAAAATGATGACAATTAATGATTGTCTCTATGGCTGAATTTTGTTTGCGAATACATTCAGCATAGAGTGTATGACGACTCTCTTTTTGCATATTAACCCCTTTGATTTCATAAGTAATACTGTTAATTGCTTATAAAATATACAGGGGGGGGGTAAATCATTGTCAAGCATTTTGTGTTAATCTTTTGTTCAGCTTTATTTTGACTCCGTAACTATTTACTTGATCAGGAATTAATGATGCAGACTAAACGACAACCCCCTTTTTTTATTTTTTTAAGTTTATTTATTGGTATTTTTTTAATCGGCTGTAAAACCACGTTAGTGCAAAATGCCTCGGCAGAATCAAAAACAGAGAGTGCTTTACCATTGAATCCTGACAAGGCTGATGCTGCAATGTTTACAGAATTAAAAACAGGGTTTGTAGGTCATCTAAATTTATTGAAAGACAAAGATTATCAAAAAAGCAGAAAGCTAATTATTTCAAAAGCTCCCTATTTTAAAAATTTAATATTAACTTATGAAAAAAATAAACCAACTTCAAATACACTACCTCCTGATTCGCTAAAAGCCTGTCAATTTGTTGCAGTTAGAATTGAACTGGATGATCGTATAGAAACGGCTGAATGGCTAGTCACTACACAGGGACATGGGGCTTGTCAGTCTAATAATAAAGCTATTCCACAAACTTACTGGTTGGTGATGCACCATCCTAGGCAAGTACCGCATGTGATTCAATCAGGCAGAGCATTAGCATTTCAGTTATGGAGAAAGGGCAAGGGTGAACAGCTTAAACGCTTTGAAACACATAAATATAATGATATAAAAGATACAGAAATTCTTTGTTATGAAGCATATAAAAGTCAGGGTGAAAACTATATTTTGAGAAAAAAATATACAGAAGGATATATTTTTACACCTCTAATCCCTGAAAAAACATGGCAGCCTGTTAATGATCCTAAGTATCGCTGTCGCCCTTAAGGAAACCCTGATTAAGTCGATTAGAATTTAGCGCAGAAAAAACTGTCACTATTTTTTACGAAGTGAGACATAATCCTGAATCCGTGAGCTCACTACGGCACAGTGAATAAGCTATTGATTCATCACAGGTTTAAAAAAAATACCCGCTTAACCTAAGGGTGAAGCTAAGATTTAGCGCGGTAGGTTGGGCTGACGTTAGGAAGCCCAACAAAAGATACACTATGATATTGTTGGGCTTCGTACCTCAGCCCAATCTACAATTCTAAATACCCAGTCCACCTTTTTTTTACACTTTTTTCAGAGATAAAACTTTAGCTTCATGGATTTAATAGAAAAAATCCGTGGCTCTCTGCGCCTTCTCTGCAGCTCTCTGTGTTACAAAAAAATGAAAAAAGTGGGGGGATGAGTTATATATTAAGAATTAGTAGAGTTCTGGGGACACGATACTTAATTCAAAAAACAATCGAATAATTAAGTATCATGTCCCCAGAATTTCAAATTATGGCTGTCCTTTTTATTTAATTGGACTTGATTAGCTTTTCCTTAATAAAGGCATTAGAAATGGTTTGTGTGCTTGTATTTCATCTAATGTTAAGCCTGTCATTTCATAGGGGAAAACCAACCAGTTTTCAGTTTTATGCATAATGTAATCTGGTTCAAAATTAACAGCCTTGTAAGAAGGACGTTGCCACAAGGTTGCCACTTTAATCTGTTTTGGCATATTTCTTTTCATGCGAAGCTGTAAGCGTTTAATTACAGCTTCGATATTTTTCCCTGTGCTGAAAACATCATCAACAATAAGCAGAGAATCATCTGCATTAAGGTTTTCTAGTAAAAAACGTGTGCCATGAACTCGAATATTAGAAACTGGTGCAGAAGCCATATCATGATAATAAGGCTGTCCCCGATAAGAAGTACGCAAAGATAAGTGCTCGGTATTTATGCCAAGTGTTTGTAGACATTCTTGAACATAAATACCTATCGAACTTCCACCGCGCCATAATCCGACAATAAAGGTGGGTTTAAAATCACTTTCAAAAATTTTAACACCGAGCCTGAAAGAATCAAGAATCAGTGTTTCTTCATCAAGGTATTTCTTTTTCATTAGATTTTATCATCACTGTAGAGAGTTGGGATAATCATTATTTATTTTGATAACAATAAGTATAGGGTTTATAGATTAGTAATGGCCACAAAAAATGCAAAAAACAGGGGGGATGGGTAATAGACTCTTTATGCACTGTCTATAATCCCAAAGGAAACACAGTTGTTTGCACTATTTGCACTACTTTTACAACAATTAGAGTGTTTGAGTAAGAGTAAAAAAGCAAGTAAAATGTTTGGTTTATTAGTAGTACTACCCTAAGTATGAATAAAATCTATTTAACGGCACAAGGTTTACTTGAAGATTCTTTTAAGCTTGCCCATCAAGTGTTAATTAGTGGTTTTGAGCCAACCTTTATTATCGCTGTCTGGCGTGGTGGTGCTCCTATTGGGATTGCCGTACAGGAGTTTTTACACTTTCATGATATTCATGCTGATAACATTGCTATTCGCACTTCATCTTATAGTGGAATAGATAATCAATC
The DNA here is from genome assembly GCA_026988295.1 of Thiotrichaceae bacterium. Classification (GTDB taxonomy): domain Bacteria; phylum Pseudomonadota; class Gammaproteobacteria; order Thiotrichales; family Thiotrichaceae; genus Cocleimonas. Next base: position 2,830 of record JALSLM010000276.1, on the reverse strand, counting down.
GCGCCAAGTAAAAGTATCAGGTTTGGATTATCTTATTAAAAATATGCAACACACCGATAAACTACTAATTGTCGATGATGTCTTCGACACAGGAAAATCGGTTGAAGCGATAATCAAACAGTTAAGCACAGGTTTAAGATTAAACACACCTGAAGATATTCGAATCGCTGTGCCATATTACAAACCTAGTCGAAATCAGGTTGATTTTGAGCCTGAATATGTCGTGCATGAAACCTCAGATTGGCTAAAGTATCCTCACTCTCTGGAGGGCTTGGATAAAGAAGAAATGCGCGAAAAAAGACCTGAAATCTATGAGATTATGAAAGAGCATTTAGCTGCTTAAGGAAAGCCTGATTAAGTCGATTAGAATTTAGCGCAGAAAAATCCGTCGCTATTTTTCATGAAGTGAGTCGTAATAGTTATTCTATTGCGTCGATCTTCATGGAAAATATCGGCAGATTTCACGATAAAAATAATTGGACTTGATCAGGCTTCCCTTAAGTGCTCCATAAAGTTTTGCAGAATAAACATGGTAGGATTTATTATAAAAATATACAAAAAAAGGGGGGATACCTGAATCCGTATTGAAATCACGGATTCAGGAATTATTGATTTGAGAGAGTACTAGTTTTACAGTTTACTTACATTTTCTATAGCTTCTTAAATATAGCCATTCAAAGAATTTTTTACCGATATGCAATAATCGTAATGGTGGAATTACCATTGTTCGCTTTTCATTTCTAAATGCCAAAACACCTTTGTTATTAGAATCTATAATACAAACAAGTTCATATTTGAAAGTATGCGTTGCGGCTTTTCCTTTTAGTCCGTCAAGCATGTTTTTGACTGCGGCTACTGCTTGTAAGTCTGCCATGTGCGCTTGTTTTGGCTTCCAGTCTGGCCCTGGAAAACTACCAGCATCACCTGCCACATAGCAATGCTTAAAACCTTCTATTTCACAGTGCATATTCGATTGAATTAGGCCGCCAGGGCTTAATGGCATTTCAGTTTTAGGCGCAAATGAGGGACCTGTCATTCCTGGCATAAAGATAATCAGATCAGTCTCAAACTCTGTGCCTTCGGTAATAATCTTATAGCTACCATCATTATTGGCATTAAAGCTTTTCATTTTATGACCAAGATGTGTTTCAATGCCTCGTTTTTTAATTTCTTTGAGTATGCCTTTAACTGCACCTTCACCAAGGCGTGCTCCGGGTTTTTTAGCAGGGCAGAAAAATATTAGTTTAAATTTGTCGCGACGTTTTTCTTGCCTTAGTTGGGTATCCAGTCCAAAAAGCAATTCAAACATAGGACCACCACGCATGGCGGAAGGCTCTTTTGGGTTGCCGCTAAAACCAAGGGCTATCGTGCCACTGTTCATTGATTTTATTTTATCACGCATTTTTTCTGCTGATTCGATGCCTTCACATATTGTGATTGCGTGCTCTATGCCGGGTAACTTTTTGATAAAGCGACCACCGCTGGCTATTAATAAGGCATCATTTTTAACCTCACCGTTGTCAGTTACGACAGTTCGCCCGCCATCTTTAATAGCAGTGACCATACCGGTATGATATTTAACATGACATTTTTTAAAAAAAGCGGTTAGATCAATGCGTAGGTCATCTGCCGTTCGCCTACCAGAAGGAATCCAGATTAAGCTTGGCAAATAAATAAACTCAGCTTTCGGTGCAATAAGTGTAATATCAGCATCTTTATTTTGTTTTCGAATTTCTTTTATTGCTGTTAGTGCAGCAAATCCTGCACCAATAATTGTGATTTGTGGGGTCATAAAATTTGATTTATTTAACTAATGGGCTTTGATTGTAAAACAGCCATCATTAATATTCTATTGTACTTTAAAATTTAAGGAAAAAAGCATGACAAACACTGTCAAAATATCAGGTTTATTTATCTACCCTGTTAAATCACTAGCGGGAATCTCGTTACAACAAGCATCTCTGGATAATATGGGTTTGAAATATGATCGACGCTGGATGCTGGTTTCCCCTGATGGTGCATTTTTATCACAACGTAAATTACCTAAGATGGCTCTAATACAAACTCATTTGGATGAGTCAGGGCAGTTGACTTTAAGTATGCAAGGGAAATCAGATTTAATTGTTGCTAGAGCGAGTAGCAATACCATGCCTGTAAAAATTTGGAATGATACTGTGTTAGCCAATAAGATTAATAATGAGTGTGACGCATGGCTGACTGATATATTAGGCGTAGATTGTCATCTGGTTTATATAAAAGAAGATGTTGTGCGCCAATGTGATCTAAATTATGCCAAACAGGGTGATCGAACAGGGTTCTCAGATGGTTTTCCTATGCTTTTGTTATCTGAGGCATCATTGGAAGACTTAAATAGTCGGTTGGATAAGCCTGTTGATATGCGCCGTTTTCGTCCAAATATCGTCGTTAAAGGTTGTGAGCCATTTGCTGAGGATGAATGGAAGGATTTTATGCTTGCTGAAATACCAATGCGTGGAGTTAAGCCATGTTCTCGTTGCCCTATTCCTACGGTTGATCCTGATACTGGGGAGCGAACAGGCACAGAGCCTATTTCGACACTCGCAAGTTATCGCAAAAGAGATCATAAAGTATATTTTGGAATGAATATAATCCATCAACAGCAAGGCGTATTGCGACTAGGAGACTGTCTGAGAACTAGGGTTGAAACGAAAACGCCAGAAATATTATAAGGTGAGTTTATTAAAAGAGGCGAATAGTTGTTCTATTTAACGAATTTGATAAGCTCAGATTATGATGTTTATGGGATTTGCAGTCAATTCTTAGTTCTCGGACAGCCTCCTAGGAGGCTGTC
>JALSLM010000275.1 GCA_026988295.1 Thiotrichaceae bacterium | reverse complement strand
TTCAAATATTGATAACAGTATCCAAAAAAAGCCGCTAGCATTCTAATTAGAATTGGCTTGATGGAATACTAGGAGGCTGTCCGAGAACTAAGAATTGACTGCAAATCCCACAAACATCATAATCTGAACTTATCAAATTCGTTAAATAGAACAACTATTCGCCTCTTTTGATAAACTCACCTTATAATATTTCTGGCATTTCCGTTTCAATCCTAGTTCTCGGACAGCCTCCTAGGAGGCTGTCCGAGAACAGAGAATTGACTGCAAACCCCATAAACATCATAATCTGAGCTTATCAAATTCGTTAAATAGAACAACTATTCGCCTCTTTTGATAAGCCCACCTTATAATATTTCTGAAATTTTCGTTTCAATCCTAGTTCTCAGACAGCCTCCTAGTAGCAAATAATGCTAAACCTTAAATTAATCCCCTGAGTATCTTATATTAAATTATTTGGTATATAAACTATACAATAAAAATATCCATAAGTATCAGAATACTCATAATTTTTTCTGACAAAATGACAAGCTATGATAGCTATTAACTTCTCGGCTTATCCGAAGCTATATAGAACTATACTTTAAGAAAATACTGATTAAGTCTAATTATTGTTAGCTTATGATTCAGCTCACTGATAAACCTTTACTGGGAAAAATAACTCATGACCAGAAGGCTCAATAAAAACAATACCTTTCTTGCTCCATTCAACCGTACACTTTTTAATATATAGCATTATATCTAACTCTTTCCAGTGCGAGCTATACTTATTGAATTCTGCAAAACTATACAGTTTGTAATGACCAAACATAAAAAGTACTTCTGGCTTTGTGCGATTCTTTGAAATTACAATTTTATATTTGTTTTGTTTTTTTCCTATTTTGAAAAATTGTAATTTTGATTTTACTTCCACGATTGATAACCGATATTTATATTTACCAAAGTCTACTGATTGTGGCTGTTCCCAATATTTTAAAACCGTACTGTTCTCGCCAAAGTTAACAAGGTAAAAAATTATTGTTAGAAATATTAGGCAACTTACAATAATTGAGCTAATAATTTTCAAAATACACCATTATAAATTTTGTGAGATGATATTTATGCTTTTGTATCATGGATTCAGTTATAAACTAGCACAAACTCAAACGAAATTAAATTACTTCACGGCAAGTCCATTTTTGAGCAATTTATTGTGGCACGGATAAAAGCTATACCCTGTACAACCCATCCCCCCCTTTTTTTACATTTTTTTAATGCAGTCGCTAAGTGTTTTAATGCCTGTTTTTATCTTTGCTTCGCTCATGGTGACATAACTGAGTCTGAGTGTATTTTCAGGTATGGTCTCTTTTTCTCCTACATAAAAAGGTTTGCCAGGTACAAAGGCGACTTTTTCTTGTATGGCTTTATCGAACAGTGTCATGGCTGACTTGTTTTCTGGCAATGTTGCCCAGAGGAACATGCCGCCTTCTGATGTTGCGATATGAACGTCTTTGGGGAAGTATTCTGTGATAGCACTCATCATGGCTTGTTTTTGTTTGCCATAAAATTGGATGATTTTAGCGATGTGTTCATCCACTGGGTTATCGTTTAAGTATTGCAATATAATCTGTTGCGAAAAGTAATTGGTATGCAAATCAGCGGCTTGTTTGGCAATAACTAGGGGTTTGATTAAGTTTGTTGGTGCAACAATCCAACCGAGTCTAAATGAGGGCGTGATAATTTTTGAAAAAGAGCCGAGCATAATGGTTTGTTCGGGTAACAAGGACATAAAGTTGGTTTTTGCCTTACCCGAAAAACGTAGCTCGCCATAGGGATCATCTTGTATCAAAAGTGCATTTGATGGCGCGACTATTTCAGCAACGGCTTGGCGATTTTGCTGTGAATAGGAGATACCCGTTGGGTTCTGGAAGTTTGGCACGGTGTAGATGAGTTTTGGCTTTTTTGCTTTGACTAGCTGAGCCAATTCATCAATATTCATGCCATTTTCATCAACACTAACGCTGTGCATGGTGGGTCGATAGAGTGAAAAGGCTTGTATTGCGCCTAGGTAGCCTGGGTTTTCAATGGCGATTGGATCAGCGGTATTGAGTAGCACTTTGCCCAATAAATCGAGTGCCTGTTGTGAGCCATTGGTGATTAAGATATTTTCTGGGGATATGCTTAAACCCTGCACGGTTTGATAACGCTCAGCAATCCATTCTCTTAAGCCTATATCACCTTCTGAGCTGGCATATTGCAGTGCTTGTTTGCCGTTGTTTTCTAGCACTTTTACACAGGCTTGTTGTATTGCTTGAATGGGGAATAAATCGGCATTAGGCAGACCACCTGCAAATGAGATCACATCAGGCTGGTTGGAAACTTTTAGAATACGCCGAATGAATGATTCTGGTACGGTTTTAATACGTTCTGATAAGTGGTTTTTCATGGTTTTTATTTGCTTATTAGTCACAGAGATTTCCTTTAAAAACGGTTATTGCTTGACCTGAGATGGCGACACGATCACCCTTGAGTTCAACTTCTAACACTCCGCCACGTTGTGATAATTGCAATGTTTTCATTTTAGCTTTGCCCAAGCGTTCTGCCCAAAATGGTGCCAGTGAGCAATGGGTTGAGCCTGTGACTGGGTCTTCATTAATGCCAACGGCTGGACCAAAGACACGCGACACAAAATCCACCGAGTTGCCCTGCGCTGTGACGATAATACAACGCACGGGAATCATGGATAGTTGCTGAAAGGAAGGCTTTAATGCTTGCAGAGTCGCCTCATCCGCTATCTCAACCAATAAATCTTGCCCTGCATTGTAGACTCCTAATACGGAACAACCTAGGGCCATCTCCAAAGCAATCGGTTCTTTGCATCTTGCGACTTTATCGACAGGGAAATCCATTGTCATGTGAGAATCATTAAGGCACACTTCAAGCTGGCCACTGCGTGTTTCAAAAATAGCGGTTTGATTTTTTTCAAGCAGACCTTCTTGCCATAAAATATGCGCACAGGCTAAGGTCGCGTGTCCGCATAGATCAACCTCAGTTTTTGGTGTAAACCAGCGCAACTCAAACCTTGCCAACCCATCCCCCCCTTTTTTTGCATTTTTTACAAAGGCTGTTTCAGATAGATTCATTTCTGCGGCAACATTTTGCATCCATTGTTCATCTAGCTTATGTTCAGAAGGCAAAATACAGACGGCTGCGGGATTACCTTTAAATTTTTCATTTGTAAAAGCATCAACTTGATAGATTTTCATAGCATTTCATTATTCATTCATTTATTTATTTATTTATTTATTTATTTATTCATTAATCATTAATCATTTTAAAAATATTTGCCAATAACATCACGACTAGCACCACAATCAATAAACGGCGTATAAATTTATCGCCACCTTTTATGGCTGAGTGACTGCCTAACCAACCACCTGCCATGCTTGCTAGAATCATTGGAATGGCGATTGACCAGATGACTTTTCCTGCCATTAAAAAAGCGATACCTGCACCAATATTAGTGAATAAATTGAGTGGTTTAATGGTTGCGGTTGCCAATAAATAATCAAATTTCAAAACTTTGCGAATCGCAATTGCCATATAAGTGCCTGTACCAGGTCCGAGTATTCCATCATAAAACCCAATGGGTGCGACCGTGGCGATTGTTTTAATGGGGCTGGGGTCTAACGAGGTTTCTTGCTTAACAGGTTTATCAGTCAACACGATCACCAAAGCAATCGGTATACAGATAATAATTGCCCATGCTAAAACACTGGCAGAAGCATATAAGGCGATCCGTCCACCAATATAAGATGCGAGCAAGCAAGGAATGGCAGCATAGGCAACAGTACGCCAGTGGATTTGTTTATTGAGTGCATATTTTATAACCGCTAAGCTTGTGCCAGCAATACCTGAGACTTTATTGACAGCAAGTGCAGAAACGGGTGGCACACCTGCAAATAACAGTGCAGGCAAATTAAGCATTCCGCCACCGCCCGCAACGGCATCAATATAACCCGCACTAAAGGCGACAAATGCCAAGCCTATTAACCAGTAGGTATTTAATTCAAAAATGTGTTCCATATTATGTTTCCGAGCTATTCAAACTAAAAAGTATAAAAAAAGGGGGGGATGGGTATATATTTATAGACAATCTTTTCTATACTTGCGGAGACTATACGCTTATGCCATATTAGAATACAGATTCAAAAACAACTAACTGATGCAGTACAGTTATTAAGAATATAAACTGTACTGTTATTTTTAAAGAGAACTGTATGAGCACACGCTATCAACAGGTTGCTGATCACATCGGCAAGCAAATTTCTTCTGGATTATTACAAACAGGTGAGCGTTTGCCTTCGGTGCGTCAATACGCGAGCGATATGGGAATCAGTGTTTCCACCGTAATTCGTGGCTATGAGCTATTGCAAGATCAAATGCTGATCGAGCCACGTCCGCAATCTGGCTTTTATGTACGCCCCCAGTTTGAGCGTTGCCAACCTCCTGCGATTAGCCAACCTAAACGACAGCCTTCTGAGGTCAACCTTGATGCTTTAGCGGTGCAACTATTGCAAACCACTCAAGATACTGAGGTTATTCAACTCGGCACAGCTCCTCCGCAAACCAATGTCTCTTCGGTGAAATTAATCAGTCGAATTATGATGAAGGTGATTCGTGAAGATCAAACAAACAGTCAAAACAGTGGTGCTAGAGGCAATAATGAGCAATGTATCGCAGATTATGACCCACCACCTGGAAATAAAAATTTACGTCGGCAGATTGCTCGACGCATGATCAATGCTGGCGTAAATATTCACCCAGACGAAATTGTTATCACCACAGGTTGCCAAGAGGCTATGAATCTCTGTTTACAAGCTGTCACTAAATTTGGTGACACAGTTGTGGTTGAATCCCCCAGTTATTTTGGCACACTCAAAGCGATAGAATCACTCGGCTTAAAAGCATTAGAAATACCGACTGATGCTGAAAATGGCATGAGTTTATCGGCATTAGAACTTGCTATCCGTGAATGGAATATTCGTGCCTGCATTCTCACGCCAAACTACAGTAATCCATTGGGATACTGCATGACGGATGAAAATAAACGCCAGTTACGCAATATTCTTAAAAAAGCCGATATTGTTATTATTGAAGATGATATTTATGCTGAGCTTGGCTATACCGCACAGCGCCCTAAAGCCATTAAAGCTTTCGATGAAGCGGGTGAAAATAGTAATGTGTTGCTTTGTTCATCACTTTCAAAATCTCTATCACCGGGATTGCGAATTGGCTGGGCAATCCCAGGAAGATGGTTAGATCAAGTCACCCATCTAAAAGTATCGAGCAGTATGGCAGGTGCAACCCTGCCCGCACTCACTGCCGCACGTTATTTAGAAATGGGAATTTTTGACCGACATCTGCGCCAGATGCGACGTTATTACAAAGATAAACGAGATTACTTTCTTTATCTAGCAACCGAGCATTTGCCTAAAAATATCCGTATTACGCATCC
>JALSLM010000274.1 GCA_026988295.1 Thiotrichaceae bacterium | reverse complement strand
GCATTTAGGGAATTAGCAATTGGTGCTGGAGCTAGAGATGTCAAAGTTCACCAAGGGGTGGAGCTATCTATATTAAATTTTGACTATGAAGCTTTACCCGATGATTATGACTTATAATAGCAACTAATAAATTGCTCAAAAACGGAAATACTGTTGATGCCAACATATATACATTACGTTCAAAGTAAAACAATAAATTGGACACCCATAATTTTAATGTGTGGCTACTTTATCTTTCTTCGTTGTTTTTACTAAAAAGTGTAAAAAAAGGGGGGGATGGGTATTTAACCTTTTTATTCGTGCTAATTTGAGTTTGTGCTTAAATTAATACCTAAATTAATGAACACCAAGTGGTTTAGAGTCGTAGCTTTGAGTGTCGTTTCTAAATCTAGCTTTTGTAATTTAATAAATTGGACACCCATATCAAATGCTAAAAAGTGTAAAAAAAGGGGGGGATGGGTATTTAACCTTTTTATTCGTGCTAATTTGAGTTTGTGCTTAAATTAATACCTAAATTAATGAACACCAAGTGGTTTAGAGTCGTAGCTTTGAGTGTCGTTTCTAAATCTAGCTTTTGTAATTTAATAAATTGGACACCCATATCAAATGGGTCAGACTCGATTGATTTGATATAAGATTACAAATCTGAAAAATTCTAAACAGGCATGGTCATATCGGATGCCACTATCACTTATTCAATCTACTGCGCTCAAACTCAAAAGAAAACTCTGCGACTCTCTGCCTTACAAAAAATGTAAAAAAAGGGGGGGGGGATGGGTAATAAAAGGCTGTTCGAGCTAGCTTTGTAAGTGTATAAAATTTGTTTTTTCTTATTTATTTATTGACTCTTTCTGACGTTTCTAAAAATCTTTACTATATTATCTTAAGCTGAATCGCATTAACCTGTCAGGATTAACCTCGCAGATTCAAGTATTTGCATAAAATCATAATCAAAAAGTACAGCCAAAGGAAATAACTATGAGTATAAAATCATTATTAACAACGAATGTATCTATCCTTGCTTTGACTATTGCAACCACCGTTGCATTGACAATGCCAGTGCAGGCAAAAACCTTTAAATATGCCTTTCAGGGTGATGCTCAGTCTCTTGATCCACATTCTTTAAATGAAACCTTCACTTTAGGTTTGTTAGGCAATGTTTATGAGCCTTTGATTGATTATGATAAAGATATGAAAAAAATCCCTGGGCTTGCAACTAAGTGGGAGGCTACATCACCAACCACTTGGGCATTTGAATTACGCAAAGGAGTCAAGTTTCATAATGGTAACCCGTTTACGGCTGATGATGTGATCTTTACTTGGAAACGGATGCTTTCTGAGGGGTCAGACCAAAAAGCACGCGCTGCCTTGATTAAAGATATTAAAAAAGTGGATGATTTTCATATTATTGTTGAAACACCTGTGCCTAATCCGACCGTTTTAAATGAAATGACACAAATGTATGTAATGGATAAGGAATGGGCAGAGAAGCATAATGCAGTTAAATCATCTAGCCCTAAAGATGCAGGGCGTGATGGCTCTTATGCCACGACGCATGAAAATGGCACGGGACCATTTATTGTTGAGTCTCGCCAGCCAGATGTAAAAACAGTGTTAGTTCGCTACAAAGATCATTGGAATAAAGACATTGCCACGAATATTGATAGAGTCGAATTTACCCCCATTAAACAGGCAGCAACACGAGTAGCAGCGTTACTTTCTGGTCAGATTGATCTGGTATTCCCTGTTCCTGTACAGGATTGGAATCGCTTAACAAAAGCGCCAAGTGTTAAGGCACTCAATGGCCCTGAGGCGCGAACTATTTTCTTAGGAATGGATCAGTCACGCGATGAGCTATTGCATTCTTCTGTTAAAGGAAAAAACCCCTTTAAAGATGTCCGTGTGCGTAAAGCTTTTGCTCATGCTATTAATCTTGATGCTATTAAAAAAGCCATTATGCGTGGTGCTTCAACTCCTTCGGGTTTAATGTGGGCTCCACAAATACAAGGTTATAATGCCGCAAGCAATACGCCTTACAAATATGACCCTGAGACTTCTAAAAAATTATTAAAAGAAGCGGGATATCCAGATGGCTTTACGGTGACTATGGATTGCCCAAATAACCGTTATGTGAATGATGAGAAAATCTGTCAAGCAGTTGCCAGTATGCTTGCAAAAGTTGGGGTTAAAATTGATTTATTGGCACAGCCAAAATCAAAATATTTTGCAAAAGTGCTTGCTCAAGGTGGTTATGATACCTCTTTCTATTTATTAGGTTGGACACCTGCATCAATGGATGTTTACAATGTTTTCAACAGCTTAATTGTTTGTCAAAACAAAGAGAAAAAAGCAGGCTCCTTTAATCTAGGGAATTACTGTAATAAGAAAGTTGACGAACTCACTAAAATTATTGCCAGTGAAACCGATGTTGCTAAACGCCAAGCAGCGATTGATGAAGCCGCTAAAATTATTCAAGATGAAGTGGGCTACCTACCATTGCACCAACAGCCATTATCATGGGGTGTGCGCGATGGTGTGAAAGTAGCTCAACGTGCGGATAATGTATTAGATTATCGCGATGTGGTTATGCCCTAACTAATGTTGATGAAGTCGATTAGAATTTAGCGCAGATTTAACAAGCTAAAAATAATTGGACTTGATCAGGGTTTCCATAAAGAACCTATCGGGTTGGACTTTGCTAACCCGATTTACACACTAAACTTTGGGCTTATATGTTTCTATTCTTGGCTAGACGCTTATTTCAAGCGGCAATGGTAATGCTGACGGTTGCTCTTATTGCCTTTGCTTTGTTTCAATATGTTGGTGATCCTGTGGCGAATATGGTGGGGCAAGACACCTCGGTTGCTGATCGTGAAAAGCTTAAGCAAGATTTGGGGCTGAATGATCCTATCATTGTGCAGTTTGGTCATTTTGTACAAAACGCAAGCAAGGGCGAGTTCGGTCAATCTTATCGCCTTAGAAAGCCTGTTAAAGAATTGATTGCGGAGCGATTTCCCGCAACGCTAGAACTTTCTATTATCTCAGCCATTCTTGCCTTATTAGTTGGCATTCCAATGGGTGTTTATACCGCGCTACACCCCAAAAGTTGGGTGTCACAGGGGTTTATGACGCTATCGCTGATTGGTATTTCATTACCAACATTTTTAATTGGTATTTTTCTGATTTTATTTTTTGGTGTAATCCTTCAATGGTTGCCAACCTTTGGTCGTGGTGAAGTCGTTGATTTGGGCTGGTGGACAACAGGTTTTTTAAGCAAAAGTGGTTGGCAATCATTAATTATGCCAGCGATTACTTTAGCTATTTTTCAAATGACTTTAATTGTTCGTCTAATACGCGCTGAAATGCTTGAAGTATTACGTTCTGATTATATTAAATTTGCCCGCGCTCGTGGCTTGCATGAGCGTTCTATTAGCTTTTCTCATGCCTTAAAAAATACACTTGTTCCTGTTATCACGATTATTGGTTTACAAATTGGCTCATTAATTGCGTTTGCCATTATTACCGAAAGTGTCTTTCAATGGCCTGGCATGGGGCTATTATTTATACAGGCGATTGAAGAGGTGGATATTCCTATTATGTCGGCTTACTTACTTTTAATTGCATTAGTTTTTGTGATTATTAATTTACTCGTCGATATTTTGTATTATTCAATAGACCCCCGCTTGAGGATGAATTAATGGGTGATTTTTGGCGACGTTTTTTTGATAGCGATCTGTGGTGGAGCTTTAAATCATCCCCACTGGTTGTCATTGCTTTTAGCATTACTGTAATAATTGTTTTTTCATCCATTTTTGCTACCTTTGTTGCACCTTACAATCCTTTTGATTTAGCACAATTTGATTTAATGGATTCACTCAAACCACCTGCTTGGATGGAAGGTGGCACTAGCCAATTCTTTTTAGGTACAGATGATCAAGGGCGTGATGTGCTCTCAACAATTCTATACGGTAGCCGAGTATCATTGCTGGTTGGTTTTATGTCGGTATTTTTTGCCATGGTTATTGGCATTATAGTAGGCTTAATTGCTGGTTATTCAGGTGGTTGGGTTGATGCTTTATTAATGCGAATTGCCGATGTACAACTATCTTTTCCAGCCATATTAATCGCCCTGCTAGTTGATGGAATAGTACGCGGTCTTTTGCCTAAAGGTAGCCATGATGACTTAGCCGTTTATGTTTTAATTGTTGCGATTGCACTGAGTTTTTGGGTGCAATATGCACGCACAGTACGCTCATCAACAATGATTGAACGCACTAAAGAATATGTGCAAGCCGCACAAGTCATCGGCTTGCCTCAACCCTTAATACTATTTCGTCATATCTTGCCCAATGTGATGGGGCCTGTATTGGTTATCGCAACCATTCAGCTCGCTTTAGCAGTTATCACCGAAGCAACATTAAGCTTCTTAGGTGTAGGTGTTCCGCCCACCTCGCCCTCCTTAGGCACACTGATTCGTGTAGGAAATGATTATTTATTCTCTGGTGAATGGTGGATTACAGTATTCCCAGGTGCGGCACTTGTCATATTAGTCCTTGCTGTAAATATTCTTGGTGATTGGCTTCGCGATGCACTTAACCCAAAATTAAGGTAAATCTACTTTATGACATTACTTAAAATTGAAGGTATGCGGGTCGAATTTCCATCACGACGTGGATCAGTGATTGCTGCAAAAAATGTCAACCTTGAACTCGAACGAGGTGAAATTTTAGGAATTGTAGGTGAATCAGGAGCAGGAAAATCAACCATTGCCAATGCAGTACTTGATTTGCTTGAACCACCTGGAATCATGCCCGCAGGTAAAGTCTATCTTGAAGGTGAACGCATTGATGGATTGCCAATGGAAGCAATGCGCAAAATTCGTGGCAAAAAAATTGGCATGATTTTTCAAGACCCACTGACTTCATTGAATCCTTTACAAACCATTCAAGAACAGCTTGTCGAAACGATTAGCACACACCTCCCTGTTAATGATAAAGAAGCACTCACTCGTGCTATCGAAATACTAGAAAAAGTAGGCATTCCTGAACCAGCCATTCGCATCAAACATTATCCCCATCAGTTTTCAGGTGGAATGCGTCAACGTGTTGTTATTGCGCTATCGCTCTGTGCCGAACCTGATATTATTCTTGCTGATGAGCCAACCACAGCACTTGATGTATCCATTCAGGCACAAATTCTTGATTTAATGCGAAAATTGGTGAGAGAAACCAATGTTGGGATGATTATTATCACGCATGATATGGGTGTTATCTCTGATATCTGTGATCGTGTCATGGTAATGTATCGTGGCGATGTCGTCGAAGTTGGTTCAACTCAAAAAATACTAGGCAACCCAGACCACCCTTATACCCACAGTTTGATTTCTGCTGTACCACGCCCTGATAAACGAATGCACCGCTTCCCCTTAGTTGAATACATAGAAGAAGCAGGAGTACCTCAAAAATCAATTGATATATCAACCCACTGGCTAGGACAAGCAAGAGATTTTGGCAAAAAACAAGAGACCTTATTGAGCGTAAAAAATCTTCAAATGCGCTT
>JALSLM010000273.1 GCA_026988295.1 Thiotrichaceae bacterium | reverse complement strand
GGTAAGTGTTAGTTCGATTTCTCCAGCCAGCCAGCCACTTTCTTTCATTGCGTCTTGGATCAGAATTTCTTACTCGACGTTCCAATACTCGCATCGCTGCATTAGCAAATTCATTTAATGCTTGTGGACCTTGCTGAGCAGGTCGCATTTCTTCAAGCACTTGCAGTAGTCCCCAGTTTTTCCCGCGATACCCACCTGTGCGGTTTAATCCCTCACCTTTGAAGTTGACATAGTCGATTAACACATAGCGACCCCCACGGGAGTTAGCTACTGCATTTAGATTGTTGGCAACATGGCTACGTAATTGTGGAGGAGAGGTTCTTACTAAACGTGGCATAGCACGCATGGCACGATCCATAATATATTTTGCTTGTAAGTGTCTTGTATTATACAAGAGTTGTGCAAACTGCCTTACTTCTGGTGAGCTTTTTGCTTGCATTAGCTCTCCACGAGAACGCCAAGGCGCACCTTCAAAGCGAGCACGTTGTACCCAATAAGGTAGGTTTACCCCATTTTTTTGTAGGTAGTCTAGTAAGCCAGGAAAGGTGTTACCATATCTAGTTGCACGACCACGTGGATACCAAGTAAAATGTCCAATTCCCATTGAGGCGAAGTTTTCTCTTTTATTCCAATGAACGAGCTGATCAATGCGTCCGCCAGTTTCATTATTAAATATCTTATCACCTATCGCATATAATTCGCTAAGATTAGCTTGAGCGGGATTTGATGTCCGAGGTCTGGTCGGTGGTGGGGTTACTCTGCGAGCCGCTACCTGTGGTCTTCTTATTTGTTGGTGTGCAACATTTTGACGGTATATTGGTCTAGCCTGTGTCTTCACCTGAGGCCTATAAGCAACGAGTCTGGGGGTAACGACACTTTGTTTTTGTTGCTGTACCTGATTTGAACGGCTGGTTTGTTGCTGTGGTTTGTTATTAATGTTTTGACTACATGCAGATAGGGTAATGACAGTCAATGTTAAAAGTGTGACTAGGGTTTGTGATTTCATTAGTGCGCTCTTTTTTATTATTATTGTTGTTGTTTATAATCAAACTCTACTATTTATTAGATTAATAGAGTATATAAGATATCAAGGATAACTAAGTGACAACAATATTACACTTAGCTATTTACAGTCTAGCATCTTGCGACAAACGTACGCTGAATATGGGAGAATCTTGATAATGTTGTTTGCTCTTTAATAAGCTAAATCCAAGAGATTCATACAGATTTGGTTGCAATAAAAACAACTAGCTTAAGTTTTTTTAAAATAATTTATTCAAAATTTCCAACTTATATTGGTGTTTATAGAGTGAAGATATGAGCTTTTAGTTCAATTTTTTGTAGAATTATTGTTCAATAAAGAGCTTCATTTGATTCAAGGACAAGGCGTAATATGTTGAAAAAAATCTCTCGGTTTTATCAAGCTTCTGATTTAAAAGTAGGTGACGAACTAGTGTTGTCAGCTGTTAATCATCGTCATGCTATTCAGGTATTACGCTTAAAAAAAGCTGATTCTTTGATTGTTTTTAATGGCAAGGGTGGTGAATTTCTTGGTTATTTAATTGATGTTGAAAAGCGTAGCTCGCGTATTATCTTGAAGTCATTTGATCCAATAAATCGTGAATCCAACTTATCTAGCACTATTTTTCTCGCAATGATTAAACCTGATAAAATGGATTTTTCTCTTCAGAAAATGGTTGAGTTGGGTGTTACTGAAATTCAACCTATCTATACCAAGCGAAGTGTTATTAAGATAAAAGCCAATCGCTTAGAGAAAAAAATGCAACATTGGCAAGGTGTTATTATTGCAGCTTGTGAGCAATCAGGCAGAACTACTATTCCAATTATTCATCAGCCCCAATCATTAATTGAATGTTTGGAGCGGCAATGCCTTGGGGGTTTTTTGGCAATGCTGCCAGAATCTCAAATAAGCCTTATAGAACTGAAAAAAACAAAACCCTCAATGACTAATATTTCACTGTTTATTGGTCCCGAAGGTGGGTTTACCTCGGATGAAGAGCTACTAATGCAATCTAAAGGTGCCACAGCCATTAGTGTTGGGGGGCGAATTCTTCGTGCAGAAACTGCTGCAATAGCTGGATTAACTGCCTGTCAATTATTATGGGGGGATTTAGGAGGCTGTCCGAGTCCTCATGCAGTTTCCTAGAAAATATGTAAAAAAAGGGGGGGGATGGGTAAATAGTGTTAGGGTTTCCTTAACAATAAAGTACTGTGCTTGTTGGTTGGTAAAAGCCAACAAACTCACCGCCGCAAAACCCGCAACCGTATTATTCTGATCACCCTGCTTGCATTAAGTATTATCACCGCATTGAGCTATTTTTGGTTTCAGGCAGAGCAAGCTAAAACACAGGCAGAACAGGCTAAAATAAAAGCAGAACAAGCCAAAGAAAAAGCCATTGCCGAACGCCAACGAGCCATTGAACTCATCAACTACATGAACTTTGACCTCCGCGACAAGCTAAAACCCATAGGACGCTTGGATATTATGAAAGGCGTACAGCAACATATTAATCAGTTTTTTGATGGCATTGAAATAAATGAAAAAAACACAAAAGCATTGCGTCAGAAGGTCATTGGTTTATCACAATCTGTGGATACGCTTTTTGCTCAAGGCAATATTGAGCAAGCAGAAGCCAGCTATCAACAAGCCCATCAACTGTTTAAACGCCTTAGCGACAGCCCTCCTAGTAATGGGGAGAGCGGGCTTCCTTGCGGTACGCCGCAGGTTGTTGGCTCTACTTTTCCATTGATGCTAACGCCGGCTCGAAGATATTTGCCGATGAGTGACAATACCTGTTTGTCATCGATTCGCTTTGCTAGTCGGTGCATGAGTATGTCGTGGTCAACTTGATTAAAGAATTTTGATAAGTCAATGTCCACGGCGTATAGACGTTTCTCCTTTATCTGCTGTTGCACTGCCATTATGGCTTGGTGCGTACTGCGATGGGGGCGAAAGCCGTAACTATGCTCCGAGAAAGTTGGATCGATGATGTTTTGCAGTCGTTGGGTAATGGCTTGTTGAATGACCCTGTCATTAACACTGGGAATGCCATTTTCCAAAGGCAGGAAGGTCTTTAGCCACGATTTCTTATTACGTCCAAATTCCTCTATTGCTTCATACCCATCTGCTCCACTAAGCATAGCGCATATGTTTAAAATAAGAATATCAGAGAACGAATGAAGTTTTTACGATTTATACGAGGATCTTCAATATCTGAAAAATAATTAGAAATACAGGAGTTCATGACATAGCCTTAATGAGAAAACTAGGAATGCCTCACAATCCCTTATAAATTAACATTTATATGCGTTTGTCCTGTACCCATCCCCCCCTTTTTTTACATTTTTCTAAACCTGTGAAGTGTTTTAGCTGGTTTACTTCACAGGTGTAGAGTTGGCTTTTTTATCGAGAAGCGAGTTGCATTTCGTTGCTGCGAATCGTCATCCCTAGTGCATTAAATGTGTTGTTATTTAATACACCGACTGATAATCCTCGGGCTTTTTGAAATTTACCTAATGCAGCGGCAGTTTTTGGTCCCATCTTGCCGTCTATGCCTCCTGGGTTAAAGCCTTGTGCTTTGAGTGCTCTTTGAATTTTATAGACGATTCTTCGCTTTTCTATTGCTTGGCGTTGCTTTTTAGCTCTTTGAGCTTTCTTTAGCTTTATTTCTGTCTTTGCCTTTGCTAATAAAACTTGTTGGCTCTCAGTGCTTTTGATAACAGCTTCTGTGGCTGATGTTTTATTATCTTGTATTTCATAATATGCAGAATCTGTATTGCTGGTTTTTAAAGAGTGCTTATATTGAATACCTGATTGATTGTATTCACCCCCATATACCGATATTGCACTATTTTTATTGCTAGCAATATTTTTTGCTTGGTATTGCTTGATACTTGTCTTTCGATGCTTTCTTATTTGGCGGTAATTTTTAGGTGCATTGGTGTTACAAAGTATAGAGCGCCATACATAACGAGCACTACCGACTTTTACGCGATAGTTCTGTGTTTTGTAGCGTGCAGGTGTTTTAACAGTTTTATAAATTGCTGAAGATATACGCTGTTTTTGTTTTATTGTTTTATAAACAGCAGGTATGTATTTGCGTACTGTTTGTGCTGGTCTAATAAGAACACGTTTTTTGACCGTTTTATATACCGCAGGGATTTTGACACGACACATGATTTCACCCGTCATATTGTCAATACGGGTAATTGCACCCTGTCCTTTTTTCCAAGTGTTATAAGCAGGTTTAACCATTTTTCTCTGAGTAATGGTTTTATATTGTGCGGGTATTACATTATTTTTGTAGCTTGCTTTACGTACTAAAACTCTTTTATTGACCCATCTATATTGAGGCGCACGTACAAGTACACGTTTTGCCGTTGCTTTTTTGATAAGAATACGTTTTGTTTTAGTAATATATTTTGTGGGTACTTTTACTTTAGCAAAACATTGACCAGGTTTAGCAGGTGGTAAGCCTTGATTATTTCTAACTGAATGAGTCGGGCGTGGTTTTTTGTGAACCACGACTTTAGTTTTTGGTGTTTTAGGCTTATAAACATTTTTTGCTGGTTTTACAACGGGTGCGGCTGAGCCGACCTGTTGTTGCGAAGCACCAGAAGACTTCATTGAGCCTAAGCGTTCTTTTCGATGCGCTTCTGATTCATAAAAATCATTTGATGACTGATCAGATGTTGTTTTCTGCGATGAAAAAACCTGTGCGCCCCCTGCAAGCTGTTGTGACCCTAGTTGTGGACCATTTCCTGCTTGTTGCTGACTACAGCCTGATAAAACTGAAACAAGTATGGCACTAGAAACAGATAATTTTACGGTTTTCATTAAGCTTCCCCTTTTTTAATTTTTAATTTTTAATTTTTAATTTTAATTATTCTATAGTCGAGCTAATTCTCTTGCTATTTTATTGCGCAATCGATAAGGCACACGCTGATTCATCATTATGGCAAATGGCTCATATTGATTATATCGTTTTATATATCCTGCTAAAGTACTCACACCGTTCAATGTGCCTGACTTGGCATAGACATTTTTTTCTATTTCAGGCAATAAATACGCCCATTGTTTAAAATCATTCAGTAGGTCAACTAATTGTCTTGGTGATATGCGGTTTCCACGCGACAAACCCGCACCATCTTTAAAAGAAAAACGATTACCCCAATGTGGAAAACGCTGCAATAATGTATTTTTCATAAAAGCGGCTACATCAACTTTGTTTGCAGGTCGCTTATAAACCTCTTGACTCATTTTTAAAACAAGCTGATTAGCAATAAAGTTGGTTGAATACTTCATCATGGGTTTAATCATTTCACCCACTGTTTTACTATTGCTATGCACATAAAAAGGCTGTTGTGTTGTTAGTACACTCGGCACATTCCCAAACTCAATAGAAGGATTTTGTAATTGCATAAAGACGCTTAGAATTTCTGCAAAATAAATGGCGGCATCTTGAGGATTACGCCCTGTATTAATACGAAGTTTTTTATTTTTAAATTTATACTGTTTAGCTTTATAACGTGCAAAACGAGTCAACGGTGTTTGTGCTTCCGCAGTGCGAATCTGCCGATTGACTCTTTTTACATTAATCGTATTAAAGTTAGCTGCAATGGCAGATGGTACGGCATCATACGGGTTATTTGTTCTGCCTGTACCTGGCATAATCAATCCATCTTTGAATAGTGAAGTATCCAAAACAATGCGATTCACCTGTTGAATACCTTTGCGTTTTAAATTATTTGCAATTACCTTAATTTCTTCTGAAATCAAAAAAGGATCACCGCTACCTTTGATAAAAAGTGTTTTTGTTTGTGCATCCCAATAAAAATTGGTTTTAAAGCGATGATTCTTGCCCCAGTGATTCAATGCAAGCCATGCCGTTACTAACTTGGTGGTAGACGCAGGGATGTAAGCTTTATTGGCATGACGACTTTTTATCGAATAGCCCCTTGTATCCAGCATTAATAAGCCAGCATTGGATAATTTAGAAAAGTATTGTAGCCCTGATTTTGCTTGCACTACAGCTGGCATCACAGGTAAAGCAAGCAATAATATGAGTAGAACCCATTTAGTTGTCATTGCTGATAATGGTGGTAACGCCGATAATGTCGATAGATAAGGTATTTTTTTCATATTTTTATAAGTTATAGTTAAAAGTCGCTTAGACCTGAATCCCCTTTGAGAACGAATAGTATCTTAACGTAATGAATATACACTGAATATGTTAAAAAAACTGAGCAAAACACCTGTTTTATTTGATGCTTCAAAATACCCATCCCCCCCCCTTTTTTACAATATTTAAATGTCTGTAGTTGATAATACCCCCTTTTCATGTATCCTTCTTGCCCATTTATAGTGCAAGGAGAGAACTATGAAGATGATTACAGCAATTATTAAACCTTTTAAGCTTGATGATGTACGCGAGGCTCTATCTGAGATTGGTGTGCATGGGCTTACCGTTACAGAGGTAAAAGGCTTTGGTCGCCAAAAAGGACATACTGAGCTTTATCGTGGTGCAGAATATGTGGTTGATTTTTTACCTAAGGTAAAAATAGAAACGGCTGTTTCTGAAGAAGCACTTGAACAGGCGATAGAAGCAATTATTAATACGGCTAATACTGGCAAAATAGGTGATGGCAAAATTTTTATTACCAATATCGAGCAGACTGTTCGAATTCGTACAGGTGAAACAGGCAAGGAGGCTCTTTAAAATCTATTAGAATTTAGCACAGAAAAATCTGTCGCTATTTTTTATGAGGTGAGACGTAATAGTTATTCTATTGTTGTGTCGATATTCATAGAAAATATCGGCAGATTTGGCATTAGAACAATGCAATGCTTGTATATACCCATCCCCCCCTATTTTTAGACTTTTTTGCCTTGCTTCAAAGTATTTTCGATACAGATCAGCTTGTCGGCAAATAAACATCATAGCGTGTTGATTTTCCACTAATAACAAAATCTACCTTTACTTTGTTTGAAATTACTTCAGCGAGTCGTGGGCGTTTAACCACAATGCGTTTTTTTGCCTTGCTTAAGGCTTGTAGAAATAGCGTTTCACTATCAAGGTCACTGCCAACAATATCATGAAAAAACTGCATTTCTTTTTTCACCTGTGCTGACTTTGTCTTCTGAGGAAACATAGGATCAAGGTAAATAACATCAGGTAAAAATATATCCGATAAAGTATCAAGATATGTAGCGGCGTTGTCATTGATAAGTGTTATTTTCTTGAGTATATTTTGCAAATCATTATCTGTGTTTAGATTTGCGCGGTCTAATGCATCCCGCAATAGTGCATGAACAATCAGGTTACGCTCAATCATGGTAACTTGGCAACCTAAGGTAGCAAGAACAAAGGCATCTGCCCCCATCCCTGCGGTAAGATCAAGCACTTGTGGTTCTTTTATCTTATGTAAGCCAATTGCTTTGGCTATATCTTGCCCTTTGCCACCCCCATGTAATCGCCTATATTGAGATTTTCCCGCTGTGAAATCAGCAAAGATTGAAAGTACTTTTTTATTTTTTCTTGAAGAGCCAAGGTCTCGCTTCTGTAGTTCTAATCGCTCTGTTTTAATATGTAGCAAATAGTCAGCTTGAATATTCTTATCCAGCAGGGGCAAAGAGGTTTGCTGTGACAAATGATCAAGCTGTATTTTAGGAATACCTTTATCGGCACTGATAGCAATGGTAACCATGCTTAAAATTAATAATGTGGTGGAGGGGCTTCGCCCTCTTCAGAGCTTAATAACTCTTCTTTGTTGATAGAATCAATCTGAGTTTTAAGAATTTGAATCTGTTGCTCCAATATCTGAATGGATAGCTGCTGTCGATGCACTTCTTGGCTGAGTGACTCTATCGTGTTGTCTTGTTCCATAGAGAGTATTTCGAGGTTTTCGAGGCGTTTTTCCATTGAGTTTTTATAACAAATCACAGTGTTTTCGGGGGTGCTAATCTAACATAGCAATGAACGTAAACAAAATACTTACTACTTAAGGAAACCCTGATCAAGTCCAATTATTTTTAGCTTGCCAAATCTGCCGATATTTTCCATGAAGATCGACGCAATAGAATGACTATTACGACTCACTTCATGAAAAATAGCGACAGATTTTTCTGCGCTAAATTCTAATCGACTTAATCAGGTTTTCCTTAATAACTTTAGCCTGAATCCGTGAGTCCAATGCGGATAGCAGGGGATTTAAAAAATCTTACTTCACCTTAGCTTAAGCGGGTATTTTTTAAACCTGCGATGAATCAATAGCTTATTCACTGTGCCGTAGTGGGCTCATGGATTCAGGTTTAGATCATTCCGTCGGAAACCTTGGCTTACATCTTGAAATAAAGACAAAAAAGTAGATAATAAACATCATTGAATGAATAAAAATAAAAATAAAAATAAAAATAAAAGAATTAACTTTATCAGAGCAAATTCCCAACAACTCTGACCCCAATTCTGAACCCCAAGAAGAAAAAAAAAGAGAGTGGAAAGAATGTTAGTCAAACAAGTAACAAGAATTTTGTTTTGCAGTGTATTTATAATCCCATTATCAGCTCATGCCGATTACATGGATGATGAATTTGATAGTGAAAATGATTTTTCTATACAAGAATTTGCTGGCTTTAAATATGCGACAGCAGAGCAAGACACTAGTTATAGCGACTTATCAAATATTTATGAAACTCCTCGATTTTCTAACAATTATAAAAAGCCTTCCAGAAATCCTGTTAAACAAAGCAAGAAAGTACGCTTAGGACTAAAAAATACTATTGATTATTTGAAAAGCAATAACTTAAATCGAACAGTTGCCCCTAGTAGTGTCAATGTAAGCAATAGACAGTTAGCAGAAACAGCAAGTGCATTAATGAAATGGCAGGGCAAATATTCTCCAGAGGCAATGAAAAATAACTTCTATTTAATGGAGCTTAGGCACGGTAATAAATCAAAAAGTAAGTTTACAGGTTACTACACACCAACTGTTTCTGCTCAGTTATATCCTGATGCTGAATATCGCTTTCCAATTTATAGATCTCCCATGTCAAACAAACGTTTTTTATCACGAAAACAAATAGCAAATGGCGGATTAGCTAATAAAGGCTTTGAAATAGCTTGGACAAATGATCCTGTAGGGCTGTTTTATTTGCAAATCCAAGGATCAGGAGTGCTAGAGTTTCCAAATGGTCAGAGAAAAGCACTCAAATATGACGGAAGCAATGAAAAACCATTTCACAGCATTGCGAGTTATATGAAAAATAAAAGATTAATTAGTGGGAATCCTAGCCGTAGTAAGATTAAAAAATGGCTGGATAAGCACCCTCATGAAAGAGACAATATTTTAAATATAAACCCTCGTTTTATTTATTTCACCCTAAACAATGGTGATGTGAAAACCGCATCGGGGATGCCTGTTGTCCCAGGGCATACCATCGCAGTAGATACAAAATATATCCCATTTGGTTCGGTGATATTAGCTGAAGTACCTATTATGAATATTTATGGAAAAGTAATAGGCAATGAATGGCGAGTTTTATTTTCTCAAGACAGAGGACATGCCATTAAAGGACCTGCACGCATGGATATTTATACAGGAGCAGGCGAATCAGCGCGTCAAATGGCAAATCATTTAACAGGTTATGGAAAAGCTTATTTATTATTAAATAAACCTAGTTTCGAAGGAACGCTTACAGCCTTAGATAATAATGAAAATCCAAAATTATAAAATAAGGGGGAGGTGGTATCCTATTATTTATTGACTCAGGATAATCTTAAGGAAAACCTGATCAAGCAGGTACATTGGCAATAATTGTAGCACGTAATGGTGCTGGATAACCTTCGATGCTTTGATTAGAATTATTAGGATCAAGAAAATCTGGTAGTGATTCATAGCGCATCCAATCAGTGCTTCGCTGCTCTTTGGTGCTGGTTTGGTTTATATCGACAACTTTGCAGTTTATAAATCCTGCTCTTTGCATCATTCTAATTAATAAATCAGTTGTGGGAATAAACCAGACATTACGCATTTTTGCATAGCGATCTTCAGGGATTAGTACATTCAATTCAGAGCCTTTAATAATTAAAGTTTCAAGAATTAGTTCGCCACCAGGACGCAGAAAGCTTTTTAGCTCTTGCAAGTGATGTATCGGTGAAATCCGATGATAAAGAACCCCCATTGAAAAAACACTATCAAAGCCTCTTCCTTGGTATTTATAGTTAAAAGCGGGGAGTTCTTCTGCTTTAAATGGCAAAACATGAATAGGTAAATTCTTATTAATGCTTGATATGTATTTTTTCATCACTTGAAATTGAATCAAAAAAAACTGACTCGGGTCAGCACCAATAACTAGTCTTGCTCCCTCGCCCAAAATGCGCCACATGTGATAACCATTGCCACAGCCGATATCAAGAACAGAACGATTTTTAAGTGGGCTAATATGTGCTTGAATACGATTCCACTTCCAGTCAGAATGCCATTCGGTATCAATATCAATGCCAAATAATTGATATGGCCCTTTGCGCCAAGGGTGAAGTTTTTGAAGCAGGCTTTCAAGTTGGTATCGTGTTTTATCATCACAATCATTGTGCTGACCAATGCAAATTTTATCTGCTTTCAAATCAAGACTTGAAGGGCTAATAGCAGGCAAGCTTACAAGGATTTGTTGCCACTCGTGCATTTTTCCATGACTGCGAGATGAGAATATTTTATCTAATTCGACAGGAAGTGTTTCTTGCCACTTTCCAAAACCGTTTTCAATAAGATCATTTGAGAGGCTTTCAAAGAATTCAGGCATTTAATATATCTGCTTTAATAAAAGTGATATTTAAACCCATCCCCCCCTTTTTTTATATATTTTTTTATTTGAATTTTACAAGTATACTGAGCTAGCAATTAACCAAACTAAACTAAGAGCAACAAAGCTCTGCACCAACCTATAAATTTAATCGTATAAACTACAACAAAAGGAAAAATATGTTTATTTCAAACTTGGAAATTATGACAGGTAAAAAAGTCATTAAGCATCTTGGTCTTGTTCAGGGCAGCTCAGTACGCGCTAAACATGCGGGCAAAGATATTATGGCGGGCATTAAAAATATGTTTGGTGGTGAGCTAAAAGCTTATACAGAACTTCTCCATGAATCTCGTGAAGAAGCAACGAGCCGCATGATTGAACAGGCAGAATCCATCGGTGCAAATGCAGTATTAAATGTGCGCTATTCCACATCTAGTATCACCGCTGGAGCTGCTGAAATCTATGTTTATGGCACGGCTGTTATCCTCGATAACTTGGGTGATTGATTATGGAACAGCTCCTTATTACGATTGTTTTGGTGGCACTGGGTTACTTTTTTGGCAGGCGAGCAGAAAATAAGCACATTAAAAGTATCATTGAGCGCGAAGCGGTAATGAATCAACTGCCTGCTATGGCGGGTCGCTTTCCTCCTCAAAATGGAAAATATCATCAGCAACTTGTCTCGGGTAGTGTTGTTATTGCAAATGATTATTTTAAAACCTTTGTAGCTGGCTTACGCAACCTCTTTGGTGGCAAAATAACTGCCTATGAAACATTGCTAGATAGAGCTAGACGTGAGGCGGTGCTGCGCATGAAACAAGAAGCTCAGTCTTTAGGAGCTGAACTCATTTTTAATGTAAAATATGAAACATCCAATATTTCAGGTCAATACAATAAAAGAATGCCTGTTATTGAAGTTCACGCCTATGGAACTGCTCTTATGGAATACTCTACCAAATAACCTATGTATCATAACCCTAAAATACCTGAAGGCATAAATAGCACCAAGGAGAATCCTTTAAAAGAATTTTCTATTCTGCTATTGGGTACAATCGCGTTAGTTGTTATTGTGTCTCTTATTCTAGGCTTTTCTGGAAGCTGGTTAGCGGGGAAAATCCCCTTTAGTGCTGAAGTTAAAATAGCAAGTATGTATGATATTACACAATATACTGATTCAAATGAGCATCCACGGCTTGCTCAATACTTGCAAAGCTTGGTGGATAAGATTAGTAAAGCACAGAACTTACCCGAAGAAATGAAAATAACTGCACATTATATGGATAGTGACACCGTCAATGCTTTTGCTACAATCGGTGGAAATCTATTTATATACCGTGGTCTACTTGAAAAAGTACCTAATGAAAATACACTGGTAACATTATTAGGGCATGAAATTGGGCATGTAAAATATCGCCATCCTATCAAATCATTAGGTCGTGGTGTAGCCGTTGCTATCGCCATGACGACTATTACGGGTAGTACAGACTCTCAAATAATGGGAGATGCGGGGCTATTAACCACCTTGCAATTTAGTCGAGAAATGGAAAAGCAAGCTGATGAAGAAGCTATGTATACCTTGCAAAGCTTGTATGGACACATAAATGGAGGCGCGGAGCTTTTCAGAATTTTTCAAAATATGCGACAAGAAATGGAGACTGATGAACCATCAGAACTATTTAGCACTCATCCACTTGACCAGCATCGTATTGATAACATCTCTATAATGGCTAAAAAAAACAACTGGAAAGAAACGGGAAACTTAAGCCCTTTGCCTGACTTTTTTCAAGAAGAAATTAATTCATACCTGAATCAATAGCTTGCGTCCTGTGCCATAGTGGACCCATGGATTCAGGTTATAGTGATACTTGAATACTTTTATTTTGCCTCAACGATTTTACAATGAAATTTATTAAATATATTACAGCCATCTTCTTTTATTTCCTCTTTGGTCATAGCTTTTTTATGGCTTTTATTGGTTTGTTAGTTGGTAGCTTTATTAGCTTTAAACTATCCGGTGGTCTAATTGGTCAACTAAGTGGCTTTGGAAATGTAGGCGGAATAACGGGTATAAAAACCGAGCGTCAGGCAGTTTTCTTTAAAACAGCTTTTACACTAATGGGCACAATAGCCAAAGCTGATGGGCGCGTATCTGAACAAGAAATTGCACATGTTGAACAATTTATGACGCAGCTCAATATGAGTGCCAGTCATCGAAAACAAGCTATCAATCATTTTAAATCCGGCTCTCAAGCAAATTATAATATTGATTCTTTGCTTCATGAGTTCAATGCGGCAACAGTGACCTCACCAAACCTAAAGCAGATGTTAATGATTTATTTGCTGAGGGTTGCTGTAGCCGATGGCAAACTTCATCAGAATGAAACCTCATTAATGCATGATATTGCGCGACAACTAGGCTATTCAGAACAACAGTTTGCACAGCTCATGGCAATGATACAAGGGCAAGATCAATTTGCTGGAGGAGCTTATCATCAGGGTGCCCATCGAGGTGGGGGGAGTTATGCGCCAAATTATACTTCAGTTAGTGCTATAGATTCTGCATACCAAGCTCTTGGTGTAAGCAAAGAGAATACTGATGCTGAAATCAAAAAAGCCTATCGTAGATTAGTGCGTGAATATCATCCTGATAAACTCATGGGGCAAGGTTTACCAGAAGCTATGATTAAAGAAGCAACAGAGCGCTCGCAAGAGATACAAACTGCTTATGATTTAATCAAAAAAACACGAGGAATGAAATAACTGATTATCTTTTGTTCATTTTCTTCCATTCACCTATAGATTAATTGAATTATAGCTCTTTCACTAGTAGGCTATAATGCAATAATAAGATTATGGAACTATTTTTCATAATTAAGTTCAAAGTATCACAAAAAAAGAAAATAATAATAATAAACGAATAATATTGAATAGGGATAATTTTAATGGGGAAATTAGGCTTTTCTGACGCGCGACACCTTGTTGCACGAACGGGGCTGGGGGCAGAATGGGGCACAATCCAGCGTTATCAAAATATTTCAAAACAAAAAGCAATTCATCATCTGCTGATGAATCGTAATATGCGTTTAGCACATCCACCAAAGATGAGCTCATGGAATAAAATGCTTAACCTACGTAGTAATATGCAACGTAAAAAAATGGTTATGCGAATTTCTCTTGTAGAAGGTAAGAAATTACAAGATTGGTGGGTTGATCACATGCTAAACACTCGCTCCCCTTTTTTAGAGCGCATGACACTTTTTTGGCATAATCATTTTCCATCTTCCATTGATAAGACACAACAGGCCAACTTTTTGCATCAACAAAATTTGTTGTTGCGTAGGTATGCCCTCGGCAATTTTGGCAAGATGCTTCATGCTATCGCCAAAGATCCTGCTATGTTGGTTTATCTCGATGGTTACATCAGCACCAAAGACGAACCCAATGAGAATTTTGGACGCGAGTTATTAGAACTTTTTACTATCGGTCTGGGTCATTATTCTGAAAATGATATGCGTGAGGCAGCGCGTGCTTTCACTGGTTGGGGTATTGATGACCGCACAGGTCGCTATGTGTATCGTTCAAAAGATCATGATCATGGGGTAAAAACCTTCCTTGGAAAACGTGGCAATTTTAATGGTGAACATATCATTAATATATTGCTTCAACATCCGCGAACTGCCGAACGTATTGCAGAAAAAATGTGGCATGAATTTATCAATGTTTCAAAGCCTGACCAACGTGTTATCAAGCAATGGGCGCAGGTTTTTAGAGGTTCTAATTACGATATTCCAAGCTTGATGAAAGCAGTATTCAATAGCCCTGCTTTCTGGGCAAAAGAAAATCGTGGTGCATTAATCAAATCACCCATAGAGCTAACAATCGGCACATTACGCGCTCTGCCTTATACGCCAAATCGACTTGATATTGCCCATAATCTAAATATTATGGGACAAGGCATTTTTGCTCATCCTAGCGTAAAAGGTTGGTCAGGGGGCAAAGATTGGATCAGCACCCAATCACTCTTAAGACGTAGCTCAATGATGACTAGTCTATCTCGTGGAAATCTTAATGAGAGAAAATACAAAAGTGATGTAGCTCAAATGTTGCCTGATATTTCGCCAGATAAAATGCGTGAGTGGTTATTAGCAATACCACCTTTGCAAGCCGCACCACAAAAACCTGGCGTACAACGACTAGCAAGGTCATTAGTGTTAGACCCTGCCTATCAGGTTGTTTAAATAATTATAATAAAAATAACAACTATCATAACGAGCACTTTAAAAAAGTATCAAAAAAGGGGGGGGATGGGTTTTAACCTATTCTTCCTCTAAAATATCGGGGAAAAATAATGGATCGTAGAGACTTCTTAAAATATACGGGATTTGTGACAGCTTCTGGAGCACTCCCTCTACTCACACCTGAAATTCTATTTGCGGCAAATAATAAGCAACAAAATCGCATTGTCGTATTGGTTGAACTCAAAGGTGGCAACGACGGCTTTAATACACTCGTACCTTTTAAGGATGAGCTGTATTACAAATACCGCCCACGTATTGCCATAAAACAAAGACAGGTTCTCAAGCTCAACAAAGAAGTTGGATTACACCCCCGTATGAAAGCATTAATGCCACTTTGGAATAGAGGACAAATGGCATGGATTCAAGGTGTCGGCTATCCCAAACCGATTCTTTCACATTTTCGCTCAATTGATATTTGGGATTCAGCATCAAATTCAAATCAGTTTATCGAAGAAGGCTGGTTAGCTCGCGTCTTGCCCAAATACAAAAAAGGTCTGCATGGAATCTCATTAAACAAAGGGCAGGCAGAACTTGGCCCACTAATTAGTAGCCGATTAAATAGTGTCACCATGCAAGACCCTCGTACTTTTTTGAGCCAAATCAAGCGTATTGATGATGTAAAACCAAGTCATCAAAATCCTGCCATTGCACATATTAGCCAAACACAGCATCAGCTCTTTGATGTTGGTGATCAACTAGATAAAAAAATGGGGCACAGAATGAAACGCTCTGGAGTCAATTTCTCAAAAGGCGTTTTAGGGCATAGCCTAGAATCAGTTGCAGAAATGATTATTAACGGTGTCGATGCAGCCGTTTACAAAGTTTCACAAGATGGTTTCGATACACATTCGGCACAACGTGGCGCACAAGATAATGGTTTATATCATCTTGCCAATGGGCTTGCCTCATTTCAAAAATCCATGCAACGTGCAGGTTTATGGAATAATGTGTTAGTCGTCACTTATTCAGAATTTGGTCGTCGTCCAAAAGAAAATCGTGGTGCGGGTACTGATCATGGCACAGCTTCGTCACACATGGTTCTAGGTGGAAAAGTACACGGTGGTATTTATGGCAAACACCCTGATTTTGCACGTTTAGACGCAAACGGAAATGTACGACACACCACCGATTTTCGCTCTATCTACGGCACATTAGCACAACGCTGGTGGGGGCAAGCCAGCCCTTGGAAAGGACATGCTATAATTCCCTTTGTCTAAAACACAGGGATAACCCGACATGCAACTAACAATATTAGTGCGTACTTTGTCTTTAACAAGCATATTTCTATTTGCAGGATTACTCACAGGTTTTGC
This sequence comes from Thiotrichaceae bacterium, assembly GCA_026988295.1. GTDB lineage: Bacteria > Pseudomonadota > Gammaproteobacteria > Thiotrichales > Thiotrichaceae > Cocleimonas. Next base: position 12,386 of record JALSLM010000273.1, on the reverse strand, counting down.
CTCTGCAAAATCTGCTGTCAACTTAAATGCCGATATTAAAACACTTGAAAAGCGACTCGAAGCAGATCAATTAAGTAATAAGCGTCAGATTATTTCTTTTGAAGCAGAGCATTGCCCTTTTTGCAAAAAATTTAAAAAAGATATTTTAAATGACTGGAATTCTGACACACCCATTATAAAAACCTACAATGCTAATCCACCAAAGGGCTGGAAAATAAAAAAAGCCTTATTTGCGACACCTACCATAGTGCTCTTTGAAAAAGGTCAGGAAGTCTCTCGTTACACAGGTTATAACGGTGAAAAAGAACGATTTTGGAAATGGCTAGGTTTTCAACTTCTCACCCCTGCACAAAAGAAAATTGCCTTTGAAGAAGGCACGGAACGTCCATTTACAGGATCAAATTTAGATGAAACACGCCCAGGCCGTTTTGTTGATCCGATAACCGGAAAAACATTATTCCTCAGCAATACCAAATTTAAAAGCGGCACAGGTTGGCCGAGCTTTTTTAACCCCGTCGAAGGGTCGATTACACTACACAAAGATACCAAGTTTGGTGTAAGCCGTATCGAAGTACGCAGTGCCAGTTCAGGCATTCACCTTGGGCATGTCTTTAATGATGGTCCAGCACCTACCTATAAACGCTATTGTATTAATGGTAATATCCTAAAGTTTATTCCTGATAAAAAATAGTGAGAAATACCATGAAAAACTTCACAAAAGAACTGATTACAGCTGGTTTTTCAATCCTTTTATTATCTGCCTGTGGCGCAAATAACGATACTAAAGATAAAAACGTCGCAAAAAATGCAGGAAAAAATACAGAAATACAAAGCTTAAAATACGCTCATTTTATGCCAGCCAGCTCTTGGCAAAATAAAACACTCTTTAATGACTGGGCAGATGCTGTCAAAAAATCATCCAATGGCAAATTAAACATTAGCATCTTTCCCGCGCAAACACTGGGAAAAGCACCAGCAGGCTATGATAATGCCAAAAATGGTATCAGCGATATAGCATGGACAGTACAAGGCTACACCGCCAACCGTTTTCCCCTAAGCCAAATTATTGAACTACCCGGTTTATTTAAAACCGCTGAAATCGGCTCTTGTGCTTTTCAAAAACTCTATGATAGTGGCGCACTCGATAATGAATACAAAGAAACCCATGTGCTTTATGTACACACACACGGCTTAGGGCATCTAAGCACCAAAGAAAAAGCAGTTACCACATTAGCAGATTTAAAAGGGCTTAAAATTCGCCGACCCACAGCAGTCATAGGAAAACTCTTAAAAGAACTCGGCGCAGAACCCATTGGAATGCCAGCCCCACGCATCTATGAATCAATACAACACGGTACAATAGACGGTTTTATGCTCCCTTGGGAAGCGGTAACAGGCTTTAGACTCGATGAAATCAGCAAACATTCTACCGAATTTGGCTTTTATTCACTGGCTTTTGTCGCCACCATGAATAAAAGCACCTACGAAAAACTACCTGCCAATCTAAAAAAAGCTATTGATGAAAACTCTGGCATGAAATGGGCGTTAATCGCAGGTCGTGGCTTTGACAAAGCTGACACCGACTCACTTCCAAAAATCAAAAAAACAGGCATAATTCACCAAATCGACCCAAGCGAAAAAAGCAAATGGATCACAGCAGGTGAGCGCGTCACCAAAGCCTATATTGAAGCTCTTGATAAAAAAGGGCTAGCTGGCACACAAACCTACGAAAAAATTAAAACCTATATTGGTGAGTGTCAGGATAGCAAAAGAAAACGCAATAATTAAAACCTCATTCCTCAAGCTTAACTGCTCAAACATTAATTCCAATTTTTTTTTGGTGGGGGTATCTAGTTTAAAAAACAGGCTTGCTAAAGACTTTATTCATTATGGTGCTCCAGTGATAGGGGTCTCATCGAAAGCACTCTCCTTATTTTTCCGTCACATCCCTGTGCAGAATTAACATCTCTCCGCTCTGCAACTGGGAGGCTCTCTATTCTCGGACAGCCTCCTAGCAAGCCTGTATGAGTAGTATTGCAAACAGGAAAATATTATTCTGTGAAATACTTCACAGAATAACTCCTTAAAACCTAAATACAGCAGAACTTGGATTACAAGATATGTAAAAAAAAGGGGGGGGGTACAGATATATTTATTAAAACAAAGAATTGATAAGGGTTTCCCTAATACCCATCCCCCCTGTTTTTTGTACTTTTTTATACAGAGTAGCTTATAGGTATTCTTTCTTGTTTAGTTTATGGCTTCCATACATCTAGTTTTCCATCGCTGCCAGACATAATTATCATCTGTTCACGCCAATCAATGAGGATTAACTTTTCAAGTTTATTTAAGCTCATAAATGCAGTTATAAGTGTATTATTCCCTTGATCTGAATGAACATTAGCCGCCAGTATTATTATATTATTGTTTTTTACCAATCCATATAACAATGCTCCTTCACCAATGGTAACGGTAAAACCTCCTTTTACCTGTCCAAGCACGTTAGATGATGTTGTGAGAATAGGGGCAGGTAGAATTTGAGCATTTTGGAGCTTGCCTAATATATTTACATCTACTTTAAATTTATCACGGGATATGTTTCTTAAATAGATATTCTTCCAGCCCGACTCTACGCGGTTCTTGGCTTCAAAAGTTTTATATTCCTTAAGTTTTTGTTGTAACTCCTTCAGCCTCACTTTTGGATAAAACTCCAATTGAGACCACATATCTTCGTGAAACTCTATAGCATCTTCAACAGTTGCTTCAGTTGGCATTACATATTCTATTGAATCACCAGATATAGTAGGCATTGAAAAAAGAATTGAATCAACATCAACTAGCTCTGTTTTCGGTTCAGTACTTGCTGTTAATCCTACAGCAGCTAGTAAGCGATCTATAAACTTCCTCATCCGATTGTTCCTGATATATCAATTAAAATGACATTCATCATTTAATTATTATGCGGTATTGTCAAAGAAAAGTGGTGACTTTAATTTTGGTATTTATTATCAATACTATCAAGCCATTTATCAAATCTTGGGTGCTTAGTTAATCCAAAGTAAAATTTTGGTTTAGCCTTACAATTAAGGCTCTTTGAGAATTTATTTTTGTATTCTTCTACTTTGGCAAAGTTAATAGAGTTTTTATTATAATTATCTTCATCATTTATGATGCTACAAACATAATCATTCATATTTTCAGAAACACTATCAGCTGAATTATCTGATACATCACAGGTTACTACAGGTGCCTCTCCTTCTAATTCAGGGTAATACCAAAGATATAAAATTGAACCATATGAATCCGTAGCAAACTTGAAAAACCTATCTTTACCATCAAAACGCTCATCTATTCCAAGTGATTTAGGGATGTTTTTAACTTCTGTGAAGCTTGGGTCAATCTTCATCTTATGTATCAAAAGACCCTCTTTAGAAAGTTTTTTATTCCAATCATTAAATTTCTCTAAAGCCAATTTAGAGCCATCACTAGGTGATGCTATCACCTCAGTAGATAAAAATATTAATATAGATATATTTAGTAAAATCTTTAGTAATTTAGGCATACCGTGAATTCGTATAATAAGTGCATAAACTCTTCATGCAAACATATCACTCGAGTCTGACCCCTTTGATTGGTTTTTATATGAGTATATAAGAAGTGGTGGAAATATATATCTCTTTTTATGTTACAATGTTCCCTCTAAACGTAGTACAAATATTGTTAGAGAACAAAAAATGCAAACAGTAGCAATCAGAGATCTAAAGAACAATCCATCCAATATGACAAAACACCTCGAAAATGGTGAGTCTGTTTTTGTCACCAAACACGGCAAGCCTGTGGGCATAACCTTGCCTTTAAATAATGATGTTTTTTCATTAGGCGTTAAAAAAGCAGTCGCTGTAGAACTTTATAAAATGGGTGTCGTTTCCCTAGGAAAAATGGCAGAAATATTAGAAATTAAGAAACAAGATGCCATGAGCCTATTAAACAGTGCCAATATAGACTGGCTAGAAGATGATACCAATAAAATCGCTAAAGAAGCCCAAAAATGGCTTTAAACCAAGCGGTAGTATCAGACAGCACAACACTAATTTCCTTACTAAATATTGACCGATTCGAACTACTCTTCAAGTTTTCAAAAATAATTATAATATCCCAAGCCGTCTACACTGAAGTTAGTTATCAAAATTATGCCAAACAAGTTTTAGACGGGTTTATTAAAGACAAACGCGTAATAGTTAAATCAATTGTAGATAATAAAAAACTATCTCAGCTACTTATTCGATTAGATTTAGGTGAATCAGAATCAATACTCTTAGCAAAAAAAGAAAACTTACCCTTAATTATTGATGAAAAAAAAGGCAGAAGCGTAGCCACAGAATTTGGGCTTAAAATTATTGGCTTAATTGGTATTCTTTTGATTTTTAAGAAAAAAGGGGGGCTTTCTAATGATGAAATTACGGATATTGTGAATGACTTACGAAAGGTTGAATTTCGGGTTTCTCATTCTCCTTTGGAGTTTTTATTAAATGATTAATTTTACTCCGACCCTGATTATTCTTTAAGAGGCTTTAGTGAGCCGTAATAGTAATCCTACCAACTATTAAACGTGATATCCATCATGGAAGAAGCAACATGAGTTAGCATTGATTTCATAAAGAATATTTTTCAAGTTTACATATTTTTATCATAACGTGGAGCATCTATAGGTGAGTTCCTACATGGAACGTGGGAACTAGCAATATTTAACTTTTGTTATTGTTATTACCCATCCCCCCCTTTTTTTTACATTTTTCTGTAATACAGCCTTATAAAAATATGTAAAAAAGGGGGGGGATGGGTATATAATGAAACATCAATATTCCTTTCTGGAAAATATCGTCATGGTTTTAGCAAAAAGCATAAAAAAAAGCTTGCTAACAGGGGTTATACTGATACAGATATTACTTTTAGTTGGCTGTTCTAACGCAAATACTGCTAGCAATGTTGCTGGTAGTACAAAACAAAAGCAAGCAACGACTGATCCTCTTGAAAAACTCAATCGTTCTATTTATAAGGTAAATGTGGCTTTTGATAAGCATTTGCTTAAGCCTGTTGCAAAGGCTTATAAAACAGTCACGCCTGAGCCGATTGACACCAGTATCTCGAACTTCTTCTCGAATCTTGGTGATATTAAAAATGCAACTAACAATCTGCTTCAATTTAAAATGGGTGATGCACTTAAAGACACAGAGCGTTTTATTTTTAATTCAACCTTTGGTATTGGCGGTTTATTGGATATTGCAACTGAGATGGGGCTTAAAAAGCATCATGAAGATTTTGGTCAGACACTGGCTGTTTGGGGAGTTGATTCTGGCCCTTATGTGATGTTGCCATTTTTTGGGCCATCAACGCTAAGAGATGCGAGTGCTAAATTTAGTGTGGATTTTTTATTAGACCCCAAAATTTATAGCGATGACTATTATGCTCTTTTTGCTTTAGAGAACTTGGATAAACGTGCCGATTTACTGTCAGAAGAGGACGCATTAAAAGATTTATCAGATGATCAATATATTGCACTTCGTGATGCTTGGTTGCAACGTAGAGCTTACTTGGTAAATGATGGCAAAGTTGATGAAAAAGAACAATCTGATTTGATTGATGAATTAGAAGACCTTGATGACGATTAAAGATAACTAAAAATGAAAAATAACGATAATTCAATGAAAATACATATACTTGGCATTTGCGGTACATTTATGGGTGGCGTGGCACTGCTGGCTAAAGAATCAGGTATTGAAGTAAGTGGTGCTGATGAAAATGTTTACCCTCCAATGAGTACCTTGTTGGAATCTCAGGGGGTTGATGTTTTATCTGGCTTTGATACTGCTGATTTAGAGGCGGATCAAATTGTTGTAGGCAATGTTATGACAAGGGGTATGCCTATTATTGAGCATATACTTAATAGAAAACTGTCCTATACTTCGGGGCCTCAATGGCTTTATGAAAATATCTTAAAAGACCGCTGGGTGTTGGCTGTTTCTGGCACACATGGTAAGACCACCACGGCTAGTATTCTTACTTGGATTTTGGAATATGCAGGCTTAAACCCAGGTTTTTTAATTGGCGGTGTGCCAGAAAATTTTGGGGTATCGGCACGTTTAGGTGAGTCACCTTTTTTTGTGGTTGAGGCGGATGAATATGATACTGCTTTTTTTGATAAGCGTTCAAAGTTCGTTCATTATCACCCTCAAACACTGATTTTGAACAATCTTGAATATGATCATGCGGATATTTTTCCTGATATTGAAGCAATAAAAATACAGTTTCACCATTTAATGCGGATGTTGCCCAGCGAGGGCTTGGCGGTTAATAATGGTGATGAAAGCAATTTGCAAGATGTGTTAGATAGAGGTTGTTGGACACCCATTGAGTATTTTTCTGCGGCAGAAAATAACGAGAATTCAGGTTGGAGTGCTTATTATATCAATGCCGATGGCAGCAAGTTTGATGTTTTATTTGATAATGAAACACTAGGCACGGTGAGTTGGTCATTGCTTGGCAAGCACAATGTTAGTAATGCCTTGGCGGCTATTGCTGCGGCTCGACATGCGGGAGTGCCTGTTGAACATGCTATTGCTGCTTTAGCTGAGTTTAAAGGTATTAAGCGTCGTATGGAGTTGCGCGGCGAAGTGAAAGGTGTACGGGTTTATGATGATTTTGCACATCATCCCACGGCGATTGAAACCACGCTAAAAGGTTTGCGAAAAAATGTGGGTAAGCAAAAAATTATTGCTATTTTAGAGCCTCGCTCAAACACTATGCGCTTAGGGATTCATAAAGAATCATTAGCGAATTCACTGCAAATGGCTGATCAAGTGATTCTTTTTCAGCCTAAAGGGCTGGATTGGGATATGCACTCGGTACTTGAACAACTTGGTGATAAAGCAAGCCTGTTTGATGATATTGATAAGCTGGTATCAAGCGTCACCAGCAATCGTAAAGCAGGTGATCAGTTGTTGGTGATGAGTAATGGTGGTTTTGGCGGTATTCATGAGAAATTATTATCTGCATTGGAAAAAACGTGAGTAAACAGATTACCTTAATCATGACGGGTGCTTCGGGCGCTCAATATGGTTTGCGTCTATTGGAAGAGCTAGTTAAAGCCAATGCTACGATTTCATTATTAATATCACGCCCTGCAAGAATTGTCATTAAAACAGAAACAACGCTAGATTTACCTGCAAGAAGCGGTGAAATTCAGCAATTTTTCACAAAACAATTTAATGCCTCCGCAGAACAAATTAAGGTCTATGAACGTGAGCAGTGGATGGCACCCATTGCCAGTGGTTCAGGTGTTGCTGATGCAACCGTTGTTTGCCCTTGCACCACTGGCACACTTTCAGCAATAGCGATGGGCAGTAGTCGCAACTTATTAGAACGTGCGGCTGATGTGGCTTTAAAAGAGCGTAAAAAACTGATTTTAGTGGTTAGAGAAACCCCTTTTTCTGAGATTCATTTAGAAAATATGCTAAAACTTTCGCGTATGGGAGCCGTTATCATGCCTGCCAATCCTGGGTTTTATCAACAACCTAAGTCCTTAGAGGATATTATTGACTTTATGGTGGCTCGAATTCTTGATCACATTGGCATTTCCCAAAAATTACTCCCAACATGGGGAGAGATGAGCGACTGAATACTTGAAATTAAAGTATCATGCCCGTATATTCCCAGACAGCTATACAAAAATACAAAACTATATTTAAAATACAAACAGGAGTTCGCTGTGGCGACTATAGATATTACTTCTCAAACTTTTGAAGAAACAATTGAAAAAAATGACATCGTAATTGTCGACTTTTGGGCAGAATGGTGTGGACCATGTAAATCATTCTCACCCATTTATGAAGAGGTTTCTGAAAAGTACGAAGATATTGTTTTTGGTAAAATTGATACTGAAACAGAACAAGAATTGGCAGGTCATTTCCAGATTCGCTCAATTCCTACACTAATGATCTTTCGTGAGCAAGTTGTTCTCTTTTCACAGCCAGGTATGTTAAACGCTCAGCAACTAGAAGAAGTGATTGGAAAAGTAAAAGAAATTGATATGGCAAAAGTTCACGAAGAAATCGCCGCTCAAGAAAAAGAAGGCTCATAAGACAAACATAAGGCAGAAAAAGAGGCGAAACTACCATGAACCCAGATTTTCTTGATTTTGAACAGCCAATAGCCGAGCTAGAAGCTAAAATTGATGAACTCCGCTATGTGAGTAATTCAGATGTTAATCTAGGTGATGAGGTCGAGCGTCTTGAGGGCAAGGTTAAATCACTGACTCAAACAATTTTCTCTAAATTGGATTCAAAACAAATTGGTCAGCTCGCCAGACATCCCAAACGCCCTTATACCTTTGATATTATTGATCGATTATTCACCGACTTTCAGCAGTTGCACGGTGATCGTGCATATGGTGATGATAAAGCCATTATCGGTGGTATGGCTCGATTTGAAGGTCATCCAATTATGGTGATTGGTCATCAAAAAGGGCGCGATACCAATGAAAATATTAAACGTAATTTTGGAATGCCAAGACCTGAGGGTTATCGCAAAGCACTACGCCTAATGAAATTGGCAGAGAAGTTTCACCTGCCAGTCATTACCTTTGTTGATACACCTGGTGCTTATCCAGGTATTGGTGCTGAAGAGCGCGGCCAGAGTGAAGCTATTGCCAGAAACTTATTTGAAATGGCAAAGTTACGAACGCCTATTATTGCCACAATAACTGGCGAAGGTGGCTCAGGTGGTGCATTAGCCATTGCTGTTGCTGATCGTGTCATGATGTTGCAATACAGCACTTATTCTGTAATCTCTCCAGAAGGTTGTGCCTCAATTTTATGGAAGGATGCAGCAAAGGCAACCGTTGCCGCCGAAGCTTTAGGTATCACTGCTGAAAAGCTTAGTGATTTAGATTTAATTGACCGAATAATCCCTGAGCCACTCGGTGGAGCACATCGGGATTATGATGCAATTGCCACCAATATCCGTGAAGCACTTGAAAGTAGCTTGCGTGAATTACGCGCGCTAACAACTGATCAGCTACTTGAGAAGCGTTATCAGCGGCTAATGAGCTTTGGACAGTTTGATTCTTGATCTTGAATTAAGCAAAAACCTTTCTTTAAAGGGCAAAGTTGTTGTCGCCTATAGCGGTGGTTTAGACTCACATGTATTACTCCACCTTTTACTAAACAAGCCTGAACTTTCTGTTCGTGCCATTCATGTTCATCATGGTTTACAAGCCATTGCCGATAGTTGGGTGAACCATTGTCAAACAATATGCGAAGCACTCAATATTCCACTTGAAATTGTTTTTTTAAATCTAAAACCTAACAAGGGTGAAAGCATTGAAGCAATAGCTCGTGAAGGACGCTACCAAGCATTAAAAGCATCATTACAAGCAGATGAAACTTTGCTCACGGCACAGCATCAAAATGACCAGTCAGAAACGCTATTGCTACAATTATTTCGTGGTGCTGGCGTACAGGGTTTGGCTGCCATGCCAAAACTTTGTAACTTTGGCAAAGGAAGACATGTAAGACCTCTCTTGCATGTTACTCGCCAAGAACTTGAAGCCTATGCAAATCAAAATAAACTCGATTTTATCGAAGACCCAAGCAATCAAGATACAGCATTTGACCGCAACTACTTACGAAAAAAAATCCTTCCTCAACTGCGCGAACGCTGGCTAGGGCTGGATAAAGCCTTAAATCGCTCAGCATCTATTCAAGCAGAAACTAAACAGCTTTTAGATGAAATAGCCACAGAGGATTTAAAAGAGATTTGTGATTGCAAAAAAAATACCCTATTGCTTGAGAAATTACAGACATTTTCTATCACTAGACAAAAATTAATTTTACGTTATTGGATTTCAAAAAGTGGATTTAAATATCCATCAGAGAAAAAATTACAACATATTTTCAACGATGCAATAAATGCACGAGACGATGCACAACCTCTTGTAGAATGGCAAGATGTACAAATTAGGCGATATAAAAAACAACTCTTTATTATGCCAACTCTGTCAGAGCATGACCCAGCACAATCTTTTGACTGGGATGTAACAACGACTTTGTATATAGATTCATTAAACCTTACTTTAAGCCCTCAAATTTTGCATAAGAAAAAACAAGCTGTTAAAGTGCGTTTCCGACAAGGCGGGGAAAAAATATACAGCCTCAAAAGAAATAAAACCATTAGCTTAAAAAATCTGCTCTATGATGCTGAAATCCCTCCTTGGCAACGCTCCAGAATCCCCCTTATCTTTGCAGATAACAAGCTCATACAAATTATAGGATTAGATATAAAATGAAATTAATCGAGACGTTATTCGAAAGCTTTTTATGGAATAGCCGTTTAATGGTGCTAGCTGCAGTACTGGCTAGCTTAGCAGCAGCGGTTGCTGTTCTTTATATGGCTTCTGTGGATGCTTGGATTATGATTTCTCATCTCGGTGAGTATATATCACCAGATATTAGTGCCATTGAGAGAGCAAAATTACGCTCAACAACTGTTACCCATGTTGTTGAAATTATTGATGGTTATTTATTGGCAACAGTTTTACTTATTTTTGCATTAGGTCTGTATGAGCTATTTATCAGCAAAATAGAACAAGCTTCAACATCAGAAAGCGCATCCAGAATATTGGTTATTAGAAACTTAGATGATTTAAAAAGCCGCTTAGCAAAAGTTATTCTAATGATCTTGATCGTAAAATATTTTGAACATGCCTTAAATATGCAATTTAAAGACCCTAAAGACTTGCTGTATTTTGCCGGTGGTATTGCATTACTCGGCTTAGCTCTTTATTTATCTCATGCCGCAGAGCATAAATCTGAGCACTAGGGTTGAAACGAAAATGCCAGAAAGATTATAAGGTGAGCTTATCAAAAAAGGAGAATAGTTGTTCTATTTAACGAATTTGATAAGTTCAGATTATGATTTTTGTGGGATTTGCAGTCAATTCTTAGTTCTCGGATTACGCTATCGCTAATCCGACCTACAAAAACTAAATACCCACCCCCCCCCCTTTTTTTACACTTTTTATTCGCAGATAAAACTATAAGCTCATGGATTTAACAGAAAAACCCTAAGGCTCTCTGTGTTATAAAAAAATGCAAAAAACAGGGGGGATGGGTAATATATTATTCTATAGCTGTAGGTTGTGGTTTCTAGTGCAAAACAGAGGGGTGCTTTTAAATTACAATAATTTAGGCTTTATTATCTGTTTGGATTGAAATTCACGCTTGCCAAATCTGCTGATATTTTCCATGAAGATCGACGCAATAGAATAACTATTACGACTCACTTCATGAAAAATAGCGACAGATTTTTCTGCGCTCAATTCTAATCGACTTAATCAGGATTTCCTTATTGATACTTAGTGATATAAGTGATTTATAATTTGATGTATTAGTGTAGATTAACCCAACTAACTATCGTACTTTGTCGGATTACGCTATCGCTAATCTGACCTACATAAAATACAGATTTAAGCCACTACTCTTCAAACTTCCAGTCCTTCCAAGCTAATTCTTTAATTCTGGCACAGTAATCGACTAAGTTATGTAAGTTTTTACTATGCTCTTGTAGATGATTGGAATGTGGTTGATCCAAAATATTAGCGATAAATCCGTATAGTGACATATCAATAGTGCGAATTTTATTACCAAAGAAATAAGGTTTGTCGTTGAGTACGTCTGAGAGTTTATCTAATAATGTAATGCCTGAAGCATAGCTTTTAAGCGTATTTTGAGGTGTCATTCCGCGCTTTTTCATTTGACGTAATAGCATAAAGCGCACCATGTAAGGAAGAAAATACTTTTTTGTACCAGGTAGACTAGGTTTTAAATCAGGCAAGAAAACCTCCCAGCCTTTTGGGTCTCCCCAGCGCATATAAGTAATTTGCCAATATAGCTCATCCTCAATGCGGGTACGTATTAACCATGCTTGTGCTAGTTCGGCATCCGTCATTCCATCATTCATTTTATCTTTACTTTGTGTTTCAAAGAATTCAATGATTTCTTCTGAGTCAGTAATAGTTTCCCCCGTTTTGGTGATAATAAAGGGAATTTGTTTGCTAGGTGATTTACGCGGGTCGCTAGGAGGCTGTCTGATAACTACGATTGAAACGAAAATGCCAGAAATATTATAAGGTGAGTTTATCAAAAGAGGCAAATAGTTGTTCTATTTAACGAATTTGATAAGCTCAGATTATGATGTTTATGGAATTTGCAGTCAATTCTTAGTTCTCAGACAGCCTCCTAGGAGGCTGTCCGAGAACTAACAAAGAATAAAGTGTAAAATAAGCGAATGACCCCTTTATTTAAAACAGCCCCAACAGAAAATCAACAGCG
>JALSLM010000272.1 GCA_026988295.1 Thiotrichaceae bacterium | reverse complement strand
CATTTGATGATTTGTTTAAACATTTCTTTGGCCAAGGCGGTCAAAATGGTCAACCTTATGAAACACATTCGCTAGGTTCAGGTTTTGTATTGTCTTCGGATGGTTATATATTAACGAATCATCATGTTATTAAAGGTGCAGATGAAATAATTGTACGCTTTAATGATCGCAGTGAACTTGAAGCAAAAGTATTGGGTAGCGATGAGCGCAGTGATGTGGCTTTATTAAAAGTAGAGGCTAAAGGGCTCACTGCTGTTAAATTAGGTAATTCTGAAAATCTAAAAGTGGGCGAATGGGTGCTTGCTATTGGCTCACCTTTTGGTTTTGATCACTCTGCAACCGCAGGTATTATAAGTGCTATTGGTCGTAGCTTGCCGGGTGATAGCTATGTGCCTTTCATTCAAACAGATGTAGCTATTAACCCCGGTAATTCTGGCGGCCCACTGTTTAATCTAGATGGAGAAGTGATTGGGATTAACTCTCAAATCTATAGCCGAACAGGTGGCTTTATGGGGGTTTCTTTTGCTATTCCTATGGATGTGGTAATGGAAGTAGTGGCACAAATTAAATCGCAAGGTTATGTGAGTCGAGGTTGGTTAGGCGTGGTTATTCAAGATGTAACCCGTGAGCTGGCAGAATCTTTTGGTCTCAAAAAACCGCATGGCGCGTTAATTTCTAGAGTTTTACCACAAAGCCCCGCAGCAAAAGCAGGCTTTGAGCCGGGTGATGTTATCTTGAAATTTAATGGCAAAGAAGTAGATACCTCATCAGCGTTGCCACCTATTGTTGGTCGTACTGTGATAGGTAAGTCTGTTCCCGTTGAAATTATGCGAAACAGTAAACGACAAACACTTCAAGTGAAGGTAGAACAATTGCCAGAAGATGATGAAATGGCGCAATATAATGGCAAATCAGATCGTTTAACCGATCAGCGTTTAGCTATTGAGGTGGCAGATATTACTGATGAGCAACGTGAACAATTTGATATTGAAGGTGGTGTTGCCGTTGTAAATGTAGATGCCGGAGCGGCAGCCGCAGCAGGTATTCGTCGAGGTGACATTATTTCCAGCTTGAACAATAAGAAAATCACCAGTGCAAAACAGTTCTTAGATATTGCAAAAAAATTGCCAGAAGGTAAAGCCATTCCAGTTCTTATACAACGTGGACAAGGTGCAATTTTCTTAGCGCTGAAGATTGAAAAGTCGAAATAAAATCACCAAATAAAGTAGATAGACTCTAGATTAAACTGTTAAATCTGGAGTCTATCCCATAAACATGGCATAGACGTTCACTGGTGTTCCTGATATCTTGATAATAAGTTTTGTTATGGATAATTAACATGGACATGCTGGGCAATAAAACTACCCAAATCTATTCTGTTTTACTGATTGAAGATGATATGCATACGCGAAATATGCTTGAATCTGTTGTCAATGAACATGAGCAACTCAATGTCTGTTCAGCGGTGGGTACATGGCGTGCAGGTTTTGCCGAATTAAAGAAAAGCCAACCTGATGTGTTATTGGTTGATCTTGGCTTGCCTGATGGTGATGGTACGGATCTGATCCGTGAGGTTTATCGGCGAGGCTATTCAACTGATGTAATTGTGATTACCGTTTTTGGTGATGAAAACCATGTTATCAAAGCCATCGAAGCGGGTGCGACAGGATATATTCTTAAAGATGGAAGCAATAGTTATATTGCCCAGTCAATATTACAGTTGATCAACGGTGGTTCACCGATCAGTGCACCCATTGCACGTTATTTGTTAAATCACTTTCATGGCTCACCCTATGCCCAAGAAATACCAAAGGATGACAGAGCTGAGCTGCCCCATCTAACAAAACGCGAAAAGGAGGTACTATCGTTTCTTTCACGGGGGTTTAACTTTATTGAAATTGCAGAAAATCTTAATATTTCCCCACACACGGTTACCTCGCACGTTAAACATATTTACCGAAAACTTGCAGTGCGATCAAGAAGTGAAGCTGTTTTCGAAGCGATGCAACTGGGTTTAATTGACCTTGAAAAAAAGACTACGTGAAGATGCATGTTTCATAAACTTTGGCATCCCTTAAATCCCGTAATGGGTGGGGTTTTGCTGTCTATTTTTATGGTGGCTCTGTTTTGGCATTATTATCTACAGGCTATTTCCCCGCCCGATGATTTATTTAAGATTGAGAAAATAGCATTTCAGGCGGAGAATAATGCTGAAAAACAGCTACGTATATTACCGGATGATTGGAGAGATTCTTCACCTGATATAAGCAAAGGATGGTATTTTGCAACGCTAAGCAGAATAGACCAAAACAAGTATGATCTGTGGGCGATATATCTACCTGTGGTGCAAATGAATGCACGGATATTTGTTAATAATGAATTGATAGGGCGTATTGGCGATCTTGAGAAAAAGATTCAATATAGCGACTCATTTTCAAGAGTTGCCCCTCGTCCCTACTATTTTCCAATACCGACTGTACTGTTGGATCACAATAAAAACGAATTAAAAATACAAGTAATGTCTGCTGCAGCTGGCAATGGCCTATTAGGAAAAATATACCTGGGTGAGGCTGAAAGGCTACATACTGTTTATGATAAACGCAAATCAATACTGGTTACATCAGTTGGTACGATAACCGCAGGAATGCTGGCAATTGCTATTTTAATGACAGTGCTTTGGGCATTACGACGGCAAGATAGTGTTTATGGTTGGTACGCGCTGACATTATATATATGGTCATTGCATAACTTCTTTAAAATGGGTATAAGCTTACCCATTTCACAGCATGCTCAAAATATCATTTCAGCACTAGCATTAGGTTGGTTTATAGTCTTTATGGTGAAGGCAGTTCACCATTATTTGAAACAAAAATTCGTGGTACGCGAAACAGCTATGTTAATTGCCGCATGTATTGGTAGTTTTATGATTGTTTTCGCTAAAAATTTACCTTGGTCGGAACTTACTACGCATCAAATCTGGAGCACTTATGTAATTACACTAGCTGCTTATGTTTTGTTAGATTTTTCAATGAAATATCTTGCTCGCTCTGATTTACATAGCCCTTTTATTATAATGGCAGGTTTTTCGATACTTATCTTTGGCACACATGATTGGCTGTTGATTATGCAATTTATACCCCGTGGTATGGGGCGTTTATTACATTTTTCTGCACCTATAGCCGTTGCTACATTTGGTGTATTACTACTGGAACAATTTGCTAGTGTATTGCGAAAAGCGGAGTCACATAATCTTGTTCTGGAACATCGTGTTGCAGAAAAACATAAAGAGCTTGAAACCAATTATCAACGTATGCGCGAAATGGAAAATAAACAGTTGCTAATCGATGAGCGTGAACGTTTTATGAAAGAAATTCATGACGGTGTCGGAGGACACCTAATCTCTATGTTGTCAATGGTAAGAAGCGGCCAGCAAGACACAGAGCTCATTGTTAAATCGATAGACGCGACATTAAGTGATCTAAGAATGATGATCTATTCATTCTCTCCTCATGAAAATGATATTCCATCACTGCTAGGAGAGCTACGTACACGGCTTGAACCCCAATTGGAAAATAGTGGCTTACAACTACACTGGCAGGTTGAAGCTTTGCCGGAAATACCTAATTTTGGATCGCATAAAGCCTTACAGGTTTTACGAATTGTGCAAGAAGCCGTGACTAATATTATTCGGCACGCAGATGCAAAAAATATTTCTATTAAAGCTTATACTTCACCAAAGAATGAAAGCAATTTAGTCATGATTGAAATATGTGATGATGGCAGAGGGTTTTCTGAACAACAAAAGCATGGCAATGGCATGGATAATATGCAATATCGAGCAAAAGAGATTGAAGCAGAAATGGATATTTCTTCAACAGAGAAAGGTACGTGTATTATACTTAGATTTTAGCGATTAAATTGATTTTATTCATCACTGTAAAATATACCGTATTGACGGGATACCAATAATAACCATTAACTGTCACCATAGTCTGTAATTCTAAGGTGAAGATATGGGGTTATAAAGATGAATAGATTAAGCAGTAAATTAGTTTTGCTCGCAGTGACATCATTGTTTGCGGTGAATATAGCAACAGCAGCATCACTTAATCATATTTCTGGAATGCATGGTGTGGGATCGGGAAGTTGCGGATCAAGTCCTGCCTATGTTGTTACATCTAGCAATAGCTTGAGTGGGAGTGTTTTGAATGATGGGTCAGCAAATTGTAGCACATCAGCAATGGCTGCCGCAGGAGGAGGTTATGTGGGTATTATGGCCTCAATTGAAGCGCTATCTGGAGGTAGCGGCACTACTAAAGTCAACGCACGATCGACTATAAATGATTTATATGTCACGGCTGCTGCAACTTATGATCCAGCTAAACTTTTAGCCACTCATGGGGCGGTAATACCAATCACTGTACGGGCTCATGCCGCAGGTCAGGTTTCAGTTGCACATGGCATCCGTAGCGCCTATGCGCAAAGTCGTCTATTTGGCGATTTGAGAATCAATGGCGCTGGTCAGTCAGGTAATACAACTGCATTTAGCAGAACTGTTGGTGTTGGACCCGCTGGTTTCAGTTTCAGTGAAACCGATTCCATAGGTGCCATCCTTACGGCAGGGGATATAATCAACTGGAGTAGACCCTTTTCTGTGTCTATGTCTATGTTTGGTGATGTTTTTGCAAATACTGCATATCCATTTGGCGCTGGCATTAACTCAGCAGACGCACATATTAATGCATTCAATTCTCTTAGCTTTGCTACTTTAGGTCCAGTATTTATCCTTCCTGAAGGCTTTACGGTCAATTCAGTAGAAGCCAATATTGTTAATAACCGCTGGATTGATCCCCGTGTTTCGGCAGTGCCTATTCCTGCGGCTATTTGGTTGTTTGGTTCAGGTTTAATGGGGTTACTTGGGTTTTCAAGACGAAAACGACAAACAATATAAATAGTTACGACTGTTAGACGCGACAGCTAGGCCGTTTTACCGTAAAATAGAGCATTAATTTTAATCGGCTGATTCTATTCAAATTGAATCAGCCGATTTTTACTGTTTAGAAGGTAAAATATTATTTATGGATCATATCCGTAACTTCTCTATTATTGCTCATATCGATCATGGGAAATCAACGATTGCAGATCGTTTTATTCAAGTTTGTGGTGGATTGTCTGACCGTGAAATGTCGGCTCAAGTGCTTGATTCAATGGATATTGAAAAAGAGCGTGGCATTACCATTAAAGCGCAATGTGTCTCCTTAGATTATAAAGCGCGGGATGGTGAAACCTATCACTTAAACTTTATTGATACGCCGGGACATGTCGATTTCTCTTATGAAGTATCACGTTCTTTGGCGGCCTGTGAAGGCGCTTTGTTGGTAGTTGATGCCGCGCAAGGTGTTGAAGCGCAAAGTGTGGCCAATTGTTATACCGCCATTGATTTAGGGTTAGAAGTATTGCCTGTTCTAAATAAAATTGATTTACCTTCGGCTGAGCCTGAGCAAGTTGCTCAAGAAATTGAAGATATCATTGGTGTCGATGCGATGGATGCGGTGCGATGTAGTGCCAAAACAGGCATTGGTATTGAAGATTTGCTTGAAGCCTTGGTTGAACGTATTCCTGCTCCTA
>JALSLM010000271.1 GCA_026988295.1 Thiotrichaceae bacterium | reverse complement strand
AAAATGATCGTGGCACTTTGGCAATGGCTCGCACACCAAACCCACATTCAGCCAGTTCACAATTCTTTATAAACCTTAAAGATAATGATTTTCTTAACTTCACTAGCGAATCACAAGCTGGCTGGGGTTATGCCGTATTTGGTAAAGTTACTGATGGTATGGATGTTGTTGATGAAATTGCCAAAGTTGAAACTGGCAATAAAAATGGTCATGGCGATGTTCCACTTGAAGCGGTTACTATTACTAAAGCAAGTGTTGTGAAATAATATTTTCTTACCTCCTCCTGTTTATGGAAAACCTGATTAAGTCGATTAGAATTTAGCGTAGAAAAATCTGTCGCTATTTTTCATGAAGTGAGACGTAATAGTTATTCTATTGCGCCGATCTTCGTGGAAAATATCGGCAGATTTGGCAAGCTAAAAATAATTGGACTTGATCAGGGTTTCCTTATGGAAAACCTGATTAAGTTGATTAGAATTTAGCGTAGAAAAATCTATCGCTATTTTTCACGAAGTGAGTCGTAATAGTTATTCTATTGCGTCGATCTTCGTGGAAAATATCGGCAGATTTGACGTATATGAGAGGTGACTTGGTTGATGTTATTTATAGTAAAGCTAATCCAAAAAACTTCTTTGCTGCTGAACTAGCTAATCCTCTTATAATGAAACACAGAGCTAAATCATTTCTATGGGTTGGGATATTTTTAATAGGATTAGGCTTGCTGTTAATTTCTTTTATTTCGTATTTTAAGAAATAACTTTCTTTTACTTTTCCAGTGCTTCACGCAACAGTATTGCAGTTTATACCCTCTAAGTTCTGGTAGTTTTTATTTCTTACTAAATTAGAACAAATGCTTCAGAAGAGAAGGTGTTCTTAGTATAGGAGGGGTAAGTTCATTTTGATAATCACACTGTAATATTTAAATTCCACATGTTTGGTTATTTTAAGCTGTATAACTTTCGATAACTTTCATCTCATTTTTTCAATTATATAATCAATAAACACTCTACATTTAGTGGGAAGGTATTTTGATTGTGCGAACTGTAATGTAATTAGTCCTTGATAATTTTCTTTTATTGTCCAATTTTCAAGGACTCTAACAATACTACCGTCATTGAGAGAACTGCTTGCTGAGAAATCAGGGAGAATTCCTATACCTAATCCATTCTTTATTCCGCTTAACCTCATTTCTGTATGATTTACAACATATCTACCATCTACATTTACGCTAACTTCATGGTCAGCTAGTACAAACTTCCATTGATTGTCTGAAGGAACTTCTCCTAAGTAAAGGCATTGATGTTTTATTAGTTCGGAAGGATGTTCAGGTACTCCATTTTCTTTTAAATAGTCAGGACTGGCGCATAGAACCAAATCTACTTTCCCTACAATCCTTGATACTAAACCCTCAATTGGTTTATCTGTGAGTCTAAAAATAATATCTACTTCATCATGAATTGGGTCTATCAATAGATCCGTTACTTTTACACTTAATTTTATATCTGGATACTTTTGTAAGAAAGAAAAAACAAGTGGTTTAAGTACCTGGTTACCAAATGCTTTAGGTACAGAAATTCGTAGGTTGCCAACAGGTTTCATTGAAACAGAGCTTGATACTTGCACAGCCTCTTTAGCCGAATCAATCATTTGGCGACAATAGCGATAGACTATCTGGCCTGATTCACTCATCGCTATCTTTCTTGTGGTTCGCTCTAACAACTTAACGGATAAAGCATTTTCTAGCCGTGATATTTTTCTACTAACAGCAGAAGGGGTAACCCCAAGTTTTTTTGATGCTGCTGTAAAACTTCCAGATTCTACAACCGTTACAAATACTACCATATCTGGCAAAAGAGGCATCAGGTGATTAGTGTCCACAGGGAATCAATCCTATTCCAAATCTAGGGATTATAAACATAATCAACATGAAATATCATTTCCAACATAGAAAATTTACAAATATCGTTTATTTATTAAGGAACTGACCATGAAACGCATTAGAAGCATAGATGACCTAAAGACTGTAGCAAGTACTACCAACCATATTCTGACGCTATTTAGCGGTGGGCTAGATAGTACTTATCTTTTAGAAATACTTAGCAAGTACCCTGTAAAAATTACAGCACTAGCTGTTGACATGGGAGATGGTATTGAAAAGGAGCAACTAGAGACAATCACAAGTCATTATGGTGTTGATCTCATAATTGTCGATGCTCAGCAACGTTTTGTAGATACAGCAATAATCCCAGCGATACAGGCACAAGCTAAGTATCTAAATATGTATCCTGTTAGCTCTTCTTTGTCACGACCCGTCATTGCAAGTTATGCGCTTGAATATGCTGAAAAGTTAAATTGTGGAGCCATTGTTCATACAGCTAATCAATCTCAAAATAGTCTAAGACGATTAAATGGTTCAATTAAGAGTTCTGGTTTTAACGGTTACTATGGGACGCCTTATGAATACTCTGCTATTACTAGAGAGCAAAAAACAAAAGTACTTGCACTCTCTGGATTAAGTGAGTTTAAAGAGCGCAATATAAGTGGTGATAGCAACCTTTGGTGTAGGAAGTATGAATCGGGAGTCCTTGATAACCCAGAAAACTTTACTGTACCAGAAGACTTATTCCAGTGGTTTGCTTATAACAAAAGCAAGCAAGTAGAACACTTGAATGATCAAATAAGCATCTCGTTTAAGGCAGGTGTACCAACTGCTATTAATTATATCCCAATGACGCTCATTGAATTAATTAGTCACTTAAATATTGTGATTGGAGCCTATCAAGTTGGTAGGTATGTTGGTCTTGAACATTTAGATGAGGGTGAGAAAGTTTTAGAGGTGCGAGAAGCACCAGCCGCAACAGCCTTAATGGATACTTATAAATATTTAGAAACAGCAGTGCATGATGCGGAGCTAATGCGAGAAAAAAATATACTTGAACAAATATGGACTCGTGAAGCAGTTGAAGGGAAGTGGGGAAGCCCTTTACATGGAGCGGCAAGACAGTTTATTAGAAGCACCACGGAGAAAGTAACAGGGACAGTGACATTCTATCTTCGTCAAGGGGAAATGTTCCCTAAATCCATTATGGCTACAGATTCGCTTTATCTCACTGATAGAGATGCTTGGGAAGTTGATGTTGCAAAATCAAGAGGTATGCGAGAGCTTCCTCCTGTTACACCGCAACAAATTTTAGAAAATGTAGCGTGAGGAAATAAAAATGTTAAATACTCAAGCACGTTTACAAACAGCTAACAATGTTAGTGAAGAATGCATATTCGAGCTACAAAGTCAGGCATTTTCAATGATTAATGGAGCAGAATTTCTTGATGCTATTGAATTAAGTAAAGTGGAACTAGAGAGATTCTCATCTCACTGGTCTAATCTTGTTCTTGATGAGCATATGGCAGACGGTGGACTTTATCGCTATAGACGATATGGACAGTTTTACGTTGACTCACAAACAAAAGAAACAAATCTAATGCCTCATGAGTCTTATGTTCAGCCAAGTTATATTAATAATCTAAATGGTGATGTACAGAGATTCTTTGAACCATTAGAAAAAGAATTTGTTGAAAGCGATGCGTTAAAGAAGATATTAACTTTTTTAACACGCACCTATAACGACGTTCTCAGTGAATCTATAAATTGGAATATTCGACTGCATCCATACCGTGTTATTGCTTCGGATAAAATTACCGGACTTCCTACTCCTGAAGGGTTGCATAGAGACGGCGTTACATTTATTGCTTCACTTTTGATTCATCGGAATAATATTAGTGGTGGAACTACAACAATTACTGATTCAAATAAGCATATTTTGGAGCAAGTTCAGTTAACAAAATCTTTTGATTTAATGATGGCGGATGATGCAAAGACAATGCATGAAGTATCTTCGCTTAAGCCAATAAATAAAGAAGAAACATCATATCGAGATGTATTAGTTATTGCATTTACTAACCCAAATGATATTCCACTTTAGAGGTTAAACGCTTAAATATGAATACAATTATTAATAAAAGTGGTTGGGTTTCACGCCTTCCTCTCGCAGAAATAATGCTGATCTGTGTCGCTATTTTTTGGGGAACAAGTTATGGACTAACGAAGGAGGTACTGGTTTATATCTCTGTTCTTGGTTTTCTAGCAATTAGGTTTCTAATAACCTTTGCAGTACTTATTCCTATGTTTATAGCCGATTATAAGAAAGGTATGACAAAGGATTGGATTGTTTCAATACCAACAGGACTGATCTTACTGTCCATTTTTATAGCTGAAACCTACGGAGTGGCAAACACAACAGCCTCTAATGCCGCCTTTTTAATCAGTTTGTGTGTGGTTGTCACGCCGTTCATTGAGTGGTTAATCTATAAAAAGCACCCTGGGAGTCATATATTTTGGCTGTCTATAACATGCTTATTAGGAGTTTTCTTATTAACATTAACGGATGATAGAAGTATTAGTTTTAATAGAGGAGATTTTTTTATATTAATTGCCGCATTTCTTCGAGCTTGTATGGTAGTTGCTACTAAAAAGCTAATGACGGGGAAACAGCTTTCATCACTTAGCTTAACGGTGCTTCAATCAGGAGTAGTAGGATTTGGCGCATTACTAATACTCCTTGTTAGTAGTGGTGGTGGCATGCCATCACTTCCCACTGAACCTGAGTTTTGGTGGATTACTTTGTATCTGGTTTTATTTTGTACCATCTTTGCTTTTTTTGCTCAAAACTATGGTGTTCGCAATACATCCCCTTCTAGGGTTTCATTATTAATGGGTTCTGAGCCTGCTTTTGGTGCGGCCTTTGCGGTAATCTGGTTAGGGGAGTTTTTAACATGGTATCAATATTTAGGTGGGGCATTAATTGTTGTTACCATCTTACTTGTTGTAACTAAGAAAAACTAATAGCCCATTGCGCTTTCGTGTGAAGGGGGCTCATTAATAATCTAAGGCACATCAGTAGATAGTTGCCACCACTGAGAATAAGAGTGGGTCAAGTACTCTGATGGTTTAGGGGGGGCTGATTGCGAGGGTGATTTACAAAAATAAAAAACAGTCATTAAAATGAAGACGTAACAAAAAAACAGTATTAACTTTAAGTGATAAAGTCATTTTTGGAAAATACTATAATCCCGATACTTGGGTGTATGGATTAGCCCTTCTTTGAAACAGTATTGCAGTTTCGGCCAGTTTTTATTGATGTAAAATAAATGTATGAATAATCTAAAACTACTACCTCTTATAACAATATTACTGGGTGCATCTATTTCAATAATAAGTCTAATGTTAAATAAGCAATCTGATGTGCTAATAAAAGACGGTATTGTCGTACAGGCGATAGTAGAAAATAAATTTGAAAATAAATCATACGCTACTCATGTATATCAGAAAAACTATAAAATAATATTAGCGTTAGAATCAGCACAGATTAAGTTTAATTGGAGCACAACGAAAAAAAATTTTAAAACGCGTGAATTCTAGTAATAAGTGCATAACCATATTTTTTTCATGTCTACCCCAGTTAACTCTTCAAATACCTCATAAGGTGTTTTGTAATCTAAACACTTTCTTGGGCGGCTATTGAGCTTATCCACAGCATCAATTACTTTCTCAACCTTAATATTCGTGAGTTTCATTTTCTTCGGGAAATATTGGCGTAGGAGCCCATTAGCATTCTCATT
>JALSLM010000270.1 GCA_026988295.1 Thiotrichaceae bacterium | reverse complement strand
TTAATTATTTAAAAAATATATTTTCTAGTGTTCTAGGTAAGCCGCTTGTAATTAACAAGATATGTTTGTGTCATCAAAGTGAAAGTGATTATAAGTTTAGGGTAATTAATCAATATCCTTTAGCAAACCTGAAGCCTGAACTGTAGTTAGAGGTTAGGGAAATTTCAGTTAATAATTTTTATTATATTGGGCTATACCCCCTTTGTAATAGGTACTATTGATAATCTCAGGTTATGATATTTATCTGAAATACTGATTACATTTAGTGTGGAGGGAGTGGTTAGAAAAATTGAGAATAATCTCTATAAGACTGGGTAGTGTAAATTTATATATTCGCGTAAAATCTGTGGATGTTTTTCGATGTGTTGCTTTAAAATTAGCACCATTAAAGTATTGTTTATTGATGCATAGATATAAGTGAATTTATTTCGGGATTAGCAGGAATAGTCTTTAGTTTTATGTTGTTAAGCGCAGGTTATTGTAATTTAATAATCATAGGCTTGGGGCTTATTTCAATGATATTGCCATCCCCCCCCCCTTTTTTACATTTTTTTTAAAGATTGCCACTAAAAAGAATAAATTGAAATCTAAGAATACCAAGTTACGGTTATGGCATTGCGATGCATAATCCCCTCCCCCAGTTTTCCACTCAAATTTCAATTTTTCATTTCTTTTAATTTGCGTGTCAATGTATTCCTGCCCCAGCCTAGCAAATCAGCAGCATCCTTTTTTCGTCCTCCTGTTTTTTTTAAGGCAGCATCTAGAGCAATGGATTCAAACCTTGGGGTAATATCATCCAGAACACGTTTATCACCTCGACTGAGGCGTTGAGAAATATACTGAAATAATAGATTTTCCCAATTATTCGTATTAGTTGCCTCACCTTTTTGCAGTTCGGCGGGCAAATCATCAAAACTTATTTCATGACCTGTTGCCATAACAGTCAACCACCTGCTAAGGTTTTCTAATTGCCGTACATTTCCACTCCACTCAAGAGTTTGCAGATAATCTATAACATCTAAGGACAATGTCTTTTGATCAGTTTCAAGCTCCTTTGAAGCCTGTACCAAAAAATGATTTAGGAGCAAAATAATATCTTCTCCACGTTCACGCAATGGAGGAATTTGCACACGTATCACATTCAAGCGGTGAAACAAATCTTCACGAAATGTACCTTTTTTTACATGCTCTTCAAGGTTTTGATGGGTTGCAGCAACAATACGCACATCAACCTTAACAGGCTGAGTTCCTCCAACACGATAAAACTCACCATCAGCAAGCACTCTTAACAAACGAGTTTGCAACTCTGAAGGCATATCACCTATTTCATCAAGGAATAAAGTACCATTATTTGCTTGTTCAAAGCGTCCTTTTCGCTGAGTTTGAGCACCTGTAAATGAGCCCTTTTCATGCCCAAACAGCTCAGATTCAAGTAAATCTTTAGGAATTGCCGCAGTATTTATTGCAATAAAAGGTCTATCCGCACGAGGACTATGGTTATGTAAAGCTTTAGCGACTAGTTCCTTACCTGTACCAGATTCACCTGTAATTAATACTGAAATACTACTTTTACTTAACCGTCCTATGGTACGGAACATCTCTTGCATAGCAACTGATTTACCAATAATCTCCTGTTGACTAATAGGCTCATCACTTTGTTTTTCTGGAGCTTTATTTGATGCACAAGCACGCCGTGCCAACTCAATAGCTTCATTGATATCAAAAGGCTTAGGGAGATATTCGAAGGCACCACTTTCATAAGCAGACATAGCACTATCCATATCAGAATGTGCCGTCATAATAATAACGGGTAGATCAGGGTAATCTTTATGGATTTCTTTAATTAATTCAAAACCATCCATACCTGGCATACGAATATCTGAAACAATAGCATCAGGAAGTTTTTTCTTATCATTTGCCAAATGCAGTGCCTTGAGCAAATCCGATGCAAATTCAAAAGCCTCTATAGCCATATCTGCTTTTTCAAGTGCTCGTTGCAACACCCATCGAATTGACTGATCATCATCAACTATCCAAATTTTTTCAGGCATTTAAAAACACTCCGTCTGTTCTTGTAGATGATATAGGTAAAGGCAATAATAGGGTAAATCGTGTTTTTCCTGGCTTAGATTCAAATTCAATTACACCGTTATGACGATTTGCCAATGATTGTGCAATTGATAACCCTAATCCAGTGCCTTTGGCAGAACCACTAATCATAGGAAAAAATAATTTATCACGAATATCTTTAGGAACTCCTCGCCCATCATCAATAATTTCTAAACGCAGTGCCAAACGATGTTGTTGATGATTAATGGTATAGTTTCGTAACACTCTTGTTCTAAAAAGAATATTGCCTTTGTCACCAACGGCTTTAAGTGCATTACCCACAATATTAAAGACAATTTGTATTAGATTATCACGATCAGCAAGTAGCGCTGGAATACTGGGATCATAATCAAAACGCAAACTAACCCCTTCAGGTATATCTGCTTTTACCAGTTTTCGTACACGTTCAAGCACCTCATGAATATTGATGCTTTCATTTTTTATCGGCTGACGTGACCCAAGCATACGATCGACTAAATTCTGTAATCGATCTGCTTCTGAGATAATAATATGGGTGTATTCTTTTAGTTCATCGCTATCTAGCTCGGCTTCGAGTAACTGTGCCGCCCCACGCAATCCACCTAAAGGATTTTTTATTTCATGAGCCATGCCCCGCAATAGCTGCTGCGTAGCTTCCTGCTGGCTTAATAACTGCTCTTCTTTAACAATACGCAGATGATAATCTACTCGATATAATTCCAGAACTACGCCAATTAGTTTCCCTGATTTAAATAAAGGACTAGCAACACAATCAACCGTAATTTCACCATCAGTATCTTTAAGGTGACAACCTCTTAATAATTGAGTTTCTTTATTATTAAGAACAAACTCTAAATGCTCGACTATCATCAAACTACCAAACAAGGTTGTATATGGCTTTTGCAGGACTCGCTCCCTAGATCGACTAAATAGATTCTCCGCCGCCGCATTCATTTGCAGAACAAGTAATGACTTGTCCAACACAATGATAGCTGTGCTTAGAGCATCACTTAGCACCTCTGCAAAAAATTTATTATTTGACAAATTGTCCTCACAAATTGTGATTTTCACCTAATTATTAAGGAAAGCTTATAAAGTCGATTAGAAATTAGCATAGAAAAATAATTGGACTTGATCAGGGCTTCCTTAAGATAGCCAAGCAAACATCGAGCCAACTATTAGCACCATAAAATTCTGTTTGATACAATAAAATTAATACGGCAAAGCACCAATAAAAAACATTTAATTATATAACGCACTAAATATGTGCATTATATCTTTATTTACCAAATTAGAAGACTTTTTATCCTTAATCTATCGTAATTATTCTGCAAGAAAATAGTTGGCATAGTAATTGCGTTAAAGCTAGTAGCAATTACGCTCGTTCTGATAAAGAACATGACAAACTATAATTTACAGGAGAAGAAAGTAATGAAACTAGTTACTGCAATAGTTAAGCCTTTCAAACTTGATGATGTTCGAGAAGCATTATCTGAGATTGGTGTTGCGGGCATTACCGTAACAGAAGTAAAAGGATTTGGACGACAAAAAGGACATACAGAATTATATCGTGGTGCAGAGTATGTTGTGGACTTTCTTCCAAAAGTAAAAATTGAGGCAGCAGTTGCAGGTGATCTTGTTGATCAAGTCATAGAAGCTATCTCTAAAGCTGCTAATACTGGCAAGATTGGTGATGGAAAAATATTTATCACTGAGATAGAACAAACCATCCGTATCCGTACGGGTGAAACTGGTCCAGAAGCACTATAGCGCATAACTAAACGGAGATTTAACATGGAAAATAATATATACGAATTGCAATATGCGATGGATACCTTTTACTTCTTAGTAATGGGAGCTTTAGTTATGTGGATGGCAGCTGGCTTCTCTATGCTAGAAGCAGGCTTGGTTCGCTCTAAAAGTACCACAGAAATATTAACCAAAAATATAGCTCTATATGCAATTGCTTGTACGGCATATCTTGTTATTGGTTATGAATTAATGTATGACGGTGGCATGTTCTTAAATGGCATTGCCTTAGATGGTGCTAAAGATGCTGATGGCATGGTTGCCGCTGTATTAAAAGAATCTGCCGAAGCAGGTTTTGGTGGTGATTCAGTTTATTCTAATGCCTCTGACTTCTTCTTTCAGGTGGTATTTGTTGCCACTGCGATGTCTATCGTATCGGGCGCAGTTGCTGAGCGTATGAAGCTTTGGGCTTTCTTATTATTTGCCGTCATAATGACAGCATTCATCTACCCCATTGAAGGTGGTTGGACTTGGGGAAGCAAACCAGTAGGTTTATTTGGCATAGAACTATTTAACCTTGGTGATGCCAATGCAGAAAAAGGCTTGGCTGGCTTCGGCTTTTCTGACTTTGCTGGTTCAGGTATCGTACACATGGCTGGAGCCGCTGCGGCACTAGCTGGAGTTATTCTACTTGGTGCTCGTAAAGGCAAATATGGAAAAGGTGGTAAAATTAATCCAATTCCAGGAGCAAACCTGCCATTAGCGACACTCGGTACATTTATTCTTTGGATGGGATGGTTCGGATTCAATGGTGGTTCAGTACTGAAACTAGGTGATATAGCAAATGCAAATTCTGTTGCAATGGTATTTTTGAATACAAATGCTGCAGCAGCAGGTGGTGTTATTGTGGCACTAATGGTTGCACGTATGCTATTTGGTAAGGCTGACTTAACAATGGCTTTAAATGGTGCATTAGCAGGCTTAGTTGCTATTACAGCAGAGCCTTCAACTCCTACACCATTAATGGCAACAATCATTGGTGGTATTGGTGGACTTATTGTTGTATTTGCAATTATCACTTTAGATAAAATGAAACTTGATGATCCTGTTGGTGCTATTTCCGTTCACGGAGTTGTAGGATTCTGGGGCATTATGGCTGTACCCCTAACAAAAGATGGCACAAGCTTCTTTGGTCAATTTGTAGGTGCTGCAACAATCTTTGTCTGGGTTTTTGTCACTTCATTCATCGTATGGCTTCTCATAAAAATGATTATCGGTATCCGTGTATCTGAAGAAGAAGAATATGAAGGCGTAGATATTGGTGAGTGTGGTATGGAAGCCTACCCTGAATTTACATCAAAGTAGTATATTAATATCTGAGTTTGTTAGCTCATAACTGATTCAGAGCTAGTAAATTACAGGCATAAAAAAAGAGAGCTTCGGCTCTCTTTTTTTTATTTTTATTATTATGAAAGTATCTCAGAGTCAGACCTGAATCCGTGAGGTCAAAAATAAAAAATGCTCTAGGCAGATAACGGGGAGAAGATATGCGCAGCTGAAGTGTATCAACCGTTATCTACCTAGAACTTTGCACAAAGGTAAGGAAAAACCTTCACACAAATACTCAGACAGAGACATCTTAAAAAAGTTTCAATATTTTTTTATTATTCTTCATTCCCTCATTCAAGTATTTACAATTGGAAATATTATGTATGAAATTTGGCAACCTGTACAAACCCCCTCAAAAAATATGCAAAAAACAGGGGGGATGGGCAGGGCAAACGCATTAAAATCATAAGCCGAATAACACTTTATAGCGGAATTTGTCATTCCAAGCTGCTTTAAGTCTTTTCTTTTTAATGCTTAGTTTTGAAGCTTCTTTCTGTAAT
>JALSLM010000269.1 GCA_026988295.1 Thiotrichaceae bacterium | reverse complement strand
CCCCCCCTTTTTTTACATTTTTTATGATTTTTTAAAAACTACTCGCCTAAATATACCTCAATCACTTTCTGATTATTCTGCACTTGATCCATTGTACCTTCGGCTAAAATACTGCCTTGATGCAATACGCTAACGCGGTTGGCAATGGAGCGTACAAAGTCCATATCATGCTCTACAACAACCACTGAATGCTCGCCTGCGAGGGATGTTAATAGCTCACCTGTTTTATCCATCTCTTGATGTGTCATACCTGCGACGGGTTCATCGACCAATAAAAGCAAGGGGTTTTGCATAAGCAACATGCCGATTTCTAGCCATTGTTTTTGACCATGTGATAACGCACCTGCGCGCTGTGTCGAATGCTCAGTTAGCCCTATCGTATCCATAACGCTCATAATGCGATCATGTTGTTCGCTTGATAGCTTAGCGCGAAATGTTGGCCAAACGCGCTTATCACCTGCCATTGCCATTTCTAAATTTTCGAAAATATTGTGGTATTCAAATACGGTTGGCTTTTGGAATTTTCGACCAACACCTGCCTGCGCTATCTCAGGCTCAGTCATTTTTAATAGATTAATATCTTGTCCAAACCATACGCTACCTGTGTCGGGTCTCGTTTTACCCGTAATAATATCCATCATGGTAGTTTTACCTGCACCATTAGGACCAATCATGCAACGCAACTCACCGACTTCGATATAAAAATTCAGCTCATTAATCGCTTTAAAGCCATCAAAAGAAACGCTCACATCTTCTACATATAAAATAGTGCCGTGACTGGTATCCACCTCACTATAATCTTGCTTATTGAGCACATCAAAAACTTGATCACGGCGTACACTTTGACGGATTTTTTCTAGCATACTCATGTGTTTGCCTCCTTTCTTTTAAAGAGTCCAACAATGCCTCGCGGTAAATAAAGTGTGACCAAAACAAATAATGCACCAAGTGCAAATAACCAAATTTCAGGAAAAGCACCTGTTAGATAGGTTTTGGAGTAATTAACCAAAAAAGCCCCTAACACTGCACCGTATAAAGTATTTCTACCTCCGATTGCGACCCAAATAACCAATTCAATTGAGCGTAATGGCGCAAATTCACCAGGATTAATGATACCCACCTGTGGCACATATAAAGCGCCTGCAACACCCGCCAAAACTGCGGAGAATGTAAATATAGCGAGCTTTACTCGATCAACCCGATAACCAATAAAACGAACTCTATCTTCTGAATCTCGAATTGCAACGGCAACTTTACCTAAACGTGAAATAACAATAGCACGACAGGATAAATAGCCTAAGCCCAGCGCAACAGCTGAGGCAATAAATAAGGCGATTCGCGTATTATCCGCTTGCAAGCTAAAGCCTAAAATATCTTTAAAATCTGTTAAGCCGTTATTACCACCAAAGCCCATTTCATTTCTAAAAAATGCCAGTAACAATGCATAGGTAAGTGCCTGTGTAATAATCGAAAGGTACACCCCCGTCACACGAGAGCGAAATGCCAATGCGCCAAAAATAAAAGCTAATAAACCAGGAACCAGTGCCACCATGATCATCGCAAACCAGAAGTTATCGAAGCCGTGCCAGAACCAAGGGATTTCTTTCCAATTGAGGAAAACCATAAAATCTGGCAGATCAGGATTACCATAAACGCCACGGTCACCAATTTGTAGCATGAGATACATACCCATTGCATAACCACCCAATGCAAAGAAAGCACCATGACCCAAGCTAAGAATACCCATATAGCCCCAAACCAAATCAACCGACAATGCCAATAAAGCATAGGCAAGGTATTTACCCAGCAGAGTGACTGTAAATGTTGAAATATGCAGAGGATGGGTATCAGGTAGTAGCAAGTTCATAACAGGGACAGCAACAGCAGCCACCATTAATAGAAACATAAATATTTGCCCACCACGATCACCTTTTAATAGTCGTATCATGATCAACCCTCCGCCGCTCGACCTTTTTGCGGGAATAAGCCGCGAGGTCGTTTTTGTATAAAGAGAATAATAAAGACTAGTACCATTATTTTTGCCAATACTGCGCCTGCCCACGGCTCCATAAATTTATTGGCAATACCGAGGCTAAATCCACTAATTAGTGTTCCCCAGAGGTTGCCTACGCCACCAAAGACCACCACCATAAAGGAGTCAATAATATAATCTTGCCCAAGATTAGGGCCAACATTGGTGATTTGTGAAAGTGCTACACCAGCGATACCAGCGATTCCAGAACCTAAGCCGAAAGTAAGCGCATCGACTCGGCTAGCGCGTATTCCCATTGCTCTTGCCATACTACGATTTTGCGAAACAGCACGAACGCTCAAACCTAGTGAGGTTTTTTTAATAATCATAAACAACAAGAAGAACACTGCGAGGCAGAACAATATTATATATAGGCGATTATAGGTCAGTGATAAGGCAGGATTAATTTCTAGTGAGCCAGACATCCACTGTGGTGTTTCTACCGAGCGATTTAATGGGGAGAAAATAGTTCTTACTGCTTGCTGTAAGATCAGGCTGATACCAAAAGTTGCCAGCAATGTTTCCAGCGGTCTACCATACAGATGCCGAATCACCAGTTTTTCTATCAGTATGCCCACCAAACCTGAAACAACAAAGGCAGCAGGGACTGCCACCAGAAGGGATAATCCAATATATTGTGGCATCAAATAGTGCTGAATCACATAAGTAGTATAAGCACCTAGCATAATTAATTCGCCATGCGCCATATTAATTACGCCCATTACACCAAAGGTTATAGCAAGACCAATCGCGGCAAGCACCAGCACAGAACCCAGACTTAAACCAAAAAAGGCAGTATTTAGCTTTTCATAAAAACTGAGTTGCTCGTTAATATTTTGCAATGCCGAAGTCGCCGCTGTTGCAATTTCTACATCATCACTGTCTTTTAAAGATTCAAGTTTATTTTTAACCTCTGATTGGAGGCTTTTTGAAAGTGTATCAATAGCAGCTAACTTAACTTTTTTATCATCTGAATCGAGCTTATTGATGCTCAACAGGGTATTGATTTCAGCAATAACCTTGTCATCTTTTTCTGTTTCAAGGTGCTCTTTAATTAATGCAATGCCACTAGCATTAAGCTTGCCATACATTTGTTTAACCGCAGACAAACGTGCTTTAGGGTTAGGGTCAGTCAAGCTTAATGCAGCAATATTAGCGCGTAAGATTCTGCGTAGCTTATTATTAACTTTGATTTTCTTTAGTTTAGATTTGCTCACCGTGCCTAAGTCTTTTTGGTCTATTACACTAGTGATTGCAAAACCATCTTTATTTTTAATACCAATAACCGTTGTTTTATCTGCTTTGGTATAAAACAAACGAGCATTTAACATGGCTTCCAAAATAGATTGGACTTTTTTATCCTTGCTTAAAACAAGCTGTTCGATTGCTTTTTCTTTGTTTTTATAGCTTTTTGTTTGCAAGGCTTTAAGTGCTTGAGTAAAGCTTGGCTCTTTAACAGGTTTTTTATTTGATTCTTTGACAGATTCTTTAATCGTCTCCTTCACGACTTCACTAGGCTTTTCTGTTGTAACCTTTGTAGCAGGCACTGTTGGAGCTTGAACCGAAGGAGTCTCTGTCTCTATTGCTGTTTGTGTCGCTGATTCTGAAATCGTTTCTTTAGGAGGTGTTAGCTCGGTATTGGCTTCAGTTGTTGCTTCAGTACTGACTTGAGTCTTCTCATCAATAGTTGCTTCACTATTTTTTTCAACAATCACTTCTTCTGGAGCTACCTTTGTAGTATCAGCTTCAACGGAGTCTGCTTCAAGTGCATCTTTAACAATTTCCACATCCATCAGTTCTTCTGCATTATCAGTTCTAGCAGTTTGTGATTCAACTGTGTTTGGTGTTTCTGCGTGACTTTGAAGCGGTATTTGTAAGCATAACGCGACTAATACACACGCAAAAATCTTGCTTTTATTAAATAAAAAAAACATATAAAAAAGGGGGGGATGGGTTTATAAAAATTACCCATCTCTAATAATCCAGAGATGGGTATGGTATGTATAGTGCTACTGAATGTAGACTATTTACTTAGCTGTTGCCAAGCATTTTTTCTCTTTTGTGTTGTAATTTCCACATTTAATTGGTGCTGTCCAATCAGAGATCAAATCTTTACTACCTTCAAGAAAATCTGACCATGCATCACCAGCAACTTCTTTTTCAGTTTGCCATACCACATCAAACTGTCCATCTTCTTGAATTTCACCAATTAATACAGGCTTAGTTATATGATGATTCTTCAGCATTTTAGCCGTACCACCTGTTAGGTTTGGCACTTCAACGCCAATCATTGCATCAATAACCTTGTCAGTATCGGTTGTACCAGCTTTCTCAACTGCTTTTACCCACATATTAAAGCCAATAACATGCGCTTCCATTGGGTCGTTTGTTACACGTTTTTTGTCTTTGATAAACTTATGCCAAGCTTTGATAAACTCTTCATTCTGTTTGTTTTCAACGCTCATGAAGTAGTTCCAAGCTGCTAAATGACCAACAAGTGGCTTGGTATCCATACCAGAAAGCTCTTCTTCACCAACTGAGAAAGCAATAACTGGAATATCTTCAGATGAGAGTCCCTGATTTCCTAATTCCTTATAAAAAGGTACGTTTGCATCACCATTAATAGTGGAAACAACTGCTGTTTTCTTACCTGTTGAACCAAACTTCTTTATATCTGAAACAATATTTTGCCAATCAGAGTGACCAAATGGCGTGTAATTAACCATAATGTCTTTTTCTGCAACGCCTTTTGAAAGCAAATAAGCTTTAAGGATTTTATTCGTTGTACGTGGATAAACGTAGTCAGTACCCGCAAGTACCCAACGCTTCACACCAATCTCATCCATTAAGTAATTAACCGCAGGAATCGCTTGTTGGTTTGGCGCAGCACCCGTATAAAATATATTCCTAGAAGACTCTTCACCCTCATACTGCACAGGGTAAAACATTAAACCATTTAACTCTTCAATAACCGGAAGAACCGATTTGCGAGATACAGAAGTCCAACAACCAAAGATTGCATCTACTTTTTTCTTAGAGATAAGCTCGCGTG
Source organism: Thiotrichaceae bacterium (assembly GCA_026988295.1). Classification (GTDB taxonomy): domain Bacteria; phylum Pseudomonadota; class Gammaproteobacteria; order Thiotrichales; family Thiotrichaceae; genus Cocleimonas. The sequence continues at coordinate 643 of JALSLM010000269.1, read as the reverse complement.
TTTTTTCTGCAAATAAAGGCCAATCAGAAGCAGGATCAACGACAACCGCTTCAAGCTTTTTACCTAGCAAGCCACCTTTTTTATTTTGTTGCTCGATAAGCATAAGCATCGTATCTTTCAACGTGGTCTCACTGATAGCCATCGTGCCAGAAAGCGAGTGCAAAACACCTACTTTGATTGTGTCTTCCGCATAGCTTTGTGTCGCCATTAAAGACATACTAAGCATTGTTGTACCTAGTAGCAGTTTTTTAAAACTAAAACTCATTTGTTACTCCGTGTAATAATTAAGGTTAAAGGCTTAGAGTACAATAAACAATCAATAACCTCCTGATGGGTTTATCGCTACATCCTCCAACGTTTCAAGAGCAAATACCGTGCCAAAATCACACCAATTATCAATCCATTATAGGGCAACTTTAATAACACCTTAGCCCTAACTTGGTGCATTTTTAAATAACCGCACTAATTTGAGTCTTTGCACATATTGCAATTTAGAATACTATTTTGTGAACAGCTCTTACTTTTTAACAAGAAACCCATCCCCCCCCTTTTTTTACATATTTTATCTATGCATCAAATCTATGTAGCATGACAAACAACAACATGGCAAAAATATACTCATTTATTTATTAAAGGCTATCTT
>JALSLM010000268.1 GCA_026988295.1 Thiotrichaceae bacterium | reverse complement strand
GAATAGGGTACTACTTTGATTTGATGGATACAGGGTAAATTTGTAGATACCCATCCCCCCTGTTTTTTGTATTTTTTAGTAACGTAGAGAACCGCAGAGCTTTTAATCGTTTCCAAGCTTGAGAGAGATTACTTGGCTGGTAGTGGCTTAAATCTGAGATTTGTAGGTCGGATTAGCAATAGCGTAATCCGACAAAGTGCGATAGTTAGTTGGGTTAAGGAAAACCTAATCAAGTCCAATTATTTTTAGTTCTCAGGCAGCCTCCCTTTGTCCGCATTAATCTCACAGATTCAGATTATGGGCAATGAGTAGGGACAACCTTTTCAATAATTATTCATAAAATAGGCAGTAGATACTTATGCGTTTTTTACTTCTCTTAACTTTTTTATTTTTTAATGTCGCTCTTATTGCTGATGAGCCTTCTGAGAAACAAGCAGTTTCCCTAGAAAGACCACCCGAATCCCTTAAACAGTGGTACAAACCTACAAATAAACGTAATGTTTGGCATCATAATATGTTTAAACTACGCCGTGAAATGCAGGCTGTTAATGAATATATGCACGAAAAAGATCAGCCACATACCGAGAAATGGGCAGCTGAGCTGGTTACGCATTATAAAAAAATCATTGATATGGTTCCAGAGTGGCAAGATGAACTAGAACTTGAATGGGCGGATAAGCTACAAACAGCAGCAAGCAAAGGAGATTTTAAAACACTAAAAAAGGCAATGAAAAAACTAAAAAGTAGTTGTAAAGGTTGCCATAGTGATTATCGCTCACAAGTAGCGGCAATTTATCGTGCACCAGATTTTAGTAAAATCCATGTCACATTAAATAAAGAAAAAACCACTTATCTAGATTTCATGAAAATTCTAATGCGTGACATTAACCGTATTAAAATAGCCACAGCAGATAATAACCTCGCTAAAGCCAAAACATCGTTAAAAGCAGTGAGGGCGGGAATAAATACCCTACGCTCAAGTTGTGATAACTGCCATAAAACAAATGATGCAAAAAATTATTATCTTGGTGATAAAACAAGCAAGTTACTGAATAAATTAGAAATAGCTATAGAAAAAGGCAAAAGCGGGCGAATACTTGGCGAGTTTGCCGTGCAAGCCTGTGCGCATTGCCATGGCAGCCATCGTATTGTTTATGACTTAAAGAGAGAGATTGAATAGAGCATTTATGCCATCTCTGACTTGCGACTTAATCTTAGGTAATGAGTTTAAATATTGTGTTCCCTGAACTTTTTTATCCACTGGCTGAGTTTTTCGACTTGCTTTGGTTTATACAGTAACCCCAGTTTAGTACGTCTCCAAAGTATGTCTTCAGCGGTTATCGCCCATTCTGTTGAAATTAAGTATTCAACTTCATGCTGATATAGCCCGTATCCAAATGATTCTCCTAGGTCTTGATGAGTGCTTGCATTGTCGAGAAAGTCTCTGGCTCTAGTGCCATAGAGTTTTGTGTAGCGTTTGGCTTCTTCTTTGCTTAAAAAGCTATAATCTTTATGAAGCTGTTCGCAGGTTTTATCAAATTCATCAATGCCAAAGTTGCCCCCGGGTAGAGGGGCTGTTTCTGTCCATTTTCCCTTGTTTTCATCATTAATTTGATCATTACTTTTTTCAAGCAAATCTTCAATTTTTTCTAGCGTGGTTTCCGCAAGGCAACGATAGGTTGTGATTTTTCCGCCAAAGATATTAATCATTGGGGATGCTTTGTTATTGGATCTATCAACACGCAAGACATAATCACGGGTGGCTTCTTGGGCTTTTGATGCACCATCATTATAAAGTGAGCGCACGCCTGAAAATGTACTTACAATATCATCAGGTGATATTTTTTGTTTAAAATAGCTATTTGCCGCATCACATAAATAATCTATTTCTTCTTGGGTGATGTGCGTTTTGCATGGATCACCCTGATATTCGTGGTCAGTTGTGCCAATTAGGGTAAACTTGTCGTGATAAGGGATAGCAAAGGTAATGCGATTATCTTTATTTTGAAAGATATAGCATTTGTCGTGTTTATAAATTTTAGGCACAATAATATGACTGCCTTGCACTAGACGAATATTTTTACTGCTTTTGCTGGGGTTTAAGGTGCTAAGTACTTCATCTGCCCAAGGTCCACTGGCATTAATCAGAATTTTTGCGCTGATTTTGCTTTGTTTGTGGGTGAGTTGGTCTTCAATGGTTAGCAACCAGCAATCGTCATTTCTTTGCATCTCAATGCACTTGCTTCGAGTGTTAATGCTAGCGCCATGTTCAGCGGCATCAAGTGCATTGAGTAGCACCAAACGTGAGTCATCTACCGCACAGTCAGAATATTCAAAGCCTTTTTTATAGTTTTGACTTAATGGCTTCCCCGTTTCATCCGTGCTTAAATCTAAAGTAGAGGTTGGGGGCAAATGCTTTCGACCGCCAATGTGGTCATATAAAAACAAGCCTAAACGCAATAGCCAAGCAGGTCGCAGGTCTTTATGGTGAGGCAGAATAAAACGCAAAGGATGAATAATATGGGGGGCTAACTTCCATAAAATTTCACGTTCAGTTAATGCCTCACGAACCAAACGAAACTCATAGTATTCTAAATAACGTAAACCACCATGAATCAATTTAGTTGATTGTGATGAGGTGCCACTGGCAAGATCATCCGCTTCGCACAGATAAACTGAATAACCACGCCCTGCCGCATCACGGGCTATGCCGCAGCCATTAATACCACCACCGATAATAAAAATATCATAGCTATCTATATTTTTATTAAAATTTTGATTATTCATGTAATTAGCCCTAGCTTAACTCGCTTCTAAGTGTATAGATAAAAAGTAGTGTAGACAAAAAAATGTAAAAAAGGGGGGGGTGGGTATTTATGTCAAGTACGCTAAATTGTGCAAGTCTTTTATATTTAATTAATTTACTTTATGCAATATGCTTCATTTCTATTGGTCTATATAGATGCGGAACTATATTTTCGCGCACAAAAAAGGTGCAACAATAAGTGTTATTCACATTAGGTAGAATGACATATATTAATAATCGCACTATTTTCATACATTTTGACATGAAAAAATAATATCTCTCCTGTATGATGCTTGGCACATTTTTTGCAATATTTTATAATAAATACAGCAAAATTATAGAAAGTATATACCTTTCAAATCAACGAAGAGTTAGAAACAGGAGTAACAAATATGAGTGGAAATGAGTCCCGCGCAGAAGCAGTTTTTCAAATTACAAACAGAAAGCCAGCATCAGTAAGCAAGCCAAAGTCTCTTAAAAAGACTTGGGCAACTGATGTTTTTACTTTAGAGAGAATGGAAGAAGCTCTATCTAAAAAAGCTTATAAAGCAATTAAAAATGCTGTAGAGACAGGTGCGGCAATTGATCCTGCTACGGCTGATGTTGTTGCCGCTGCAATGAAAGATTGGGCAATGTCAAAAGGTGCTAATTACTTCTCACATATTTTCTACCCAATGACTGGCGCATCTGCTGAAAAACATGATGGTTTTATTATTTCTGATGCAAGCGGCAAAGCGATTACAGAGTTTACTGGTAGCTTATTAATTAAAGGCGAGCCAGATGGATCATCATTTCCTAACGGTAGCATCCGTGTAACTAACGCTGCTCGCGGCTACACAGCATGGGATCCAACCAGCCCCGCTTATATTATGCACACTGATAATGGTGCAACTCTTTGTATTCCATGTATCTTTATTTCATGGTCAGGTGAGTCACTTGACAAGAAAGTACCATTATTACGTTCTAATGCGGCAATGAACGAAGCAGCTCAAAAAGTACTTAAATTAATGGGCGAAGATGATGTTGCAACGCTGAATTCAAGTTGTGGTGCTGAGCAAGAGTACTTTTTGGTCGATGCAAACTTTGCTAACTTACGTCCTGATTTAGTATTAGCTGGTCGCACATTATTTGGTGCTCCTGCTGCAAAAGGACAGGAATTTGATGATCACTATTTTGGCGCTATTCCTCCTCGCGTACAAGTTTATATGCAAGACGTTGAAGATCAATTATATCGTCTTGGTATTCCTGCTAAAACACGTCATAACGAAGTTGCACCAGGTCAATTTGAAATTGCGCCATACTATGAGGCTGCAAACGTAGCGGCTGATCATCAACAACTATTAATGACTGTGCTAAAAAATACAGCAAAAAAACATGGTTTTGTTTGCTTGATGCATGAAAAGCCATTTGCTGGCATTAATGGTTCTGGTAAGCACGTTAACTGGTCTGTTGGAAACTCAACACAGGGTAACTTACTTGATCCTGGTAAGACTCCCCATGAAAACCTAAACTTCTTGCTATTCTGTGGGGCAGTTATTCGTGGTGTTCATCTTTATGGTCCATTACTACGTGCTGTTATCGCTTCAGCGGGTAATGATCATCGTTTAGGTGCAAATGAAGCACCTCCTGCGATACTTTCTGTTTACCTAGGCTCACAGATCGAAGGTGTTTTTGATCAGATCAAAAAAGGCAAACTAGATAATGCTGATGAAGGTGGAATCATGGATATGGGTCTTTCACAGATTCTTCCTTTTGCAAAAGATGCAGGTGATCGTAACCGTACTTCACCATTTGCATTTACAGGCAACCGTTTTGAGTTCCGTGCTGTTGGTTCAGATCAGTCTGTAACAGGTCCTTTAATTGCCATGAATACAATGTTGGCAGATTCACTGAATTGGATTGCAGATGAACTAGCAAAGGCACTTAAAAAGAACAAAGACACAACAAAAGCGGTTATTACGGTTCTTAAAAAGCTAATGAAAGAGCACGAAGCTGCTGTATTTGGTGGTGATGGTTACTCTGCTGAGTGGCATAAAGAAGCTAAAAAACGTGGATTGAAAAACCTACCAACAACTGCTGACGCACTGCCTTACCTAAAAGACAAAGCTATCAAAGCATTGTTCGAGAGCACAGGTGTACTTTCACCTGTAGAGCTTGAAAGTCGTTTTGAGGTTTATGCTGAGCAATATATTTTATCCATTGCTGTTGAGGCTAAGCTTGTTGCTAATATGGCTAGAACTACTATTTATCCAGCTGCAACACGTTACTTATCTGACCTTGCACTAGCAGCGGCATCGGCGACTGAAATGGGTGTTGATCTTGATGATACTGTTGCTAAAAATGTTGGCAAAAATATCAATGGAATGATGAAAGCAGTTGCCAAGCTTGAAAAAGCAATGGCTAAAGATAACTTTAAAACAGAAGAAGCGCACATGAAATTCTGTGCAAAAGATATTCGTGCTCTCATGGATGAAGTTCGTAGCTTTGCTGATGCGCTTGAAGCTGATGTTGCCGATGATATGTGGCCATTGCCTACCTACCAAGAAATGCTTTTTATTAAGTAGTAGTTAATAAAAAAGTAATATTTCTTGTGAAAAAGGTCGCTTAGGCGACCTTTTTTTATTGGAGATACTCAGGAATGACGCAATAATATTGGCAAGTCAAACTTGTTGGAATACTACCCATCCCCCCTGTTTTTTGCATTTTTTGCGATAGTTGATAGTTTCATAGTACTTTGTCGGATTAAGCTATCACTAATTCGATCTACACAAATACAGATTCAATCGACTACCCTATATATTCAGGAACGACGCAATAGAGCATGAAGAAGTTAGCTATAAGCTTGTTGATGCTTTTGGAAAAGTAATGACTCGGTTGCTGAATTCATTGCTCTCTTCCCTCTTTTTCTTAGCATCAGTATTTTCCCCTTTCCTCCCTTTTTTGACTTGATACATTTTGCTATCTGCAATATCCATTAATGTTTTTATTTGATCACCGTGCATTGGATAAGCGGCAATACCGACACTTGCCCCGACTTGTAAACGAACTCCATCTATATTCATGGGTTCTGAGATAATTGTGGAAAACTTTTCGGCCATAGACTCGACTTCGGAATAATTTTCCTTATCTATAAGCAAGCCAATCAAATATTCATCACCACCAATACGAGACAAACAATCACTTTTACGAACGCTAAACTCCAGCCTCCTTGCTACAATGGCAAGCACATCATCCCCTGTTGCATGACCATGTACATCATTTATTTGCTTGAAACCATTCAAGTCAATAAACATAATCACCAAGACTTTATCTTTCTTTTTAGCAAATTCTAAAGACTTCTCAAGAAGCTCTGTCACATAACGCCTATTTGCTAAACCAGTAAGTTCGTCATGATTTGCAAGATGTGCATTATCTTTCGCTTCTTCTGTCATTGCCTCCAATGCTTTTGATAACGAATGCTGTAGCTGAATATTTTTATATATGACCCGATCCCGCATCAATCTTGCCACCACACCAATAATAATCGCAGAGGTGATAATAGAAATATTGGCGAGAAGTTCGGCTGTGGGTAATATAACTTCAACAGAACGAGTGTATCTCTCTATATAAACATACACTGCCACAAGGGCATAACTGATTAGCAATGATGACGAAAATTTAATATAAGTCCATGAATAGAGGGTCATAATCATCAAAACAAGACTTACAAAATAAATAGAATATACTGGCTCATTAGGAAATGATTTGTAAATCATATAGATGATAGCAATAGAAGCAATCATAATAATGCTAGGCATTACAATACTCATATACCGATGAAATTTAGAAACAAATGTCATTAAATAAGAAGCAAGCAAACAACTAACGACAAGGCTTCTAGCAATAAAAACTTCTGAAGGAGTAGATGAGTTTGACCAAAAATCAATCAAAGAAAATGATAAAAACAGCAGGACAATTGATGCTGTTAAAGCTCGGGTAGAATTAATGATTTCAGTTTCAGAATAATATTCTGTTTCTTTGTTAGCCATAATTAAATTATTATTATTTGTAAAGTCTAAACAGCCCCTAGATATTCCATTAAATGAATATTGATGGAATACTGCTGATACAATAGTTCAAAAATAGCTAAAGTCCCTTTTTTTTCAGACTAATGGTAATGATTTATTTTCCTGTTTTCTGATTGTCAATCAGTGCTAGTACTTTAAGTTGATACCTAAATAGAGTAAGTGGTGTATTTTGATAGCTAGTCTGATATAAGGTGAGTTAGTGCAGTTATAGCCTCATCTAAATTACTATATTCTAGTTTATAGCAGTCAAGACCATCTACCCATTTTACTAGATATTCAATATCATTATCTTTTATTGGTAATGTCATTAGGCTTTCGCCTTCTATAATAGCTTTTAAACCATTCGTGGAAGATGTTTTCTTTAGCAGGCAGGGGCTACCTTCTTCATAATGAGGAATCACTAAAAAACGTGGTTGATAGTGCTTATTTGTATAGTGAATTAAAGGAGGTGACAAATATTTTATTTTTAGATTGTTTCGCCCAAAAATATGCTTTTCTCCAATTTCTGGGTAGTAATCTTTTAAAACTGACCACGAACCTTGCTTGATACCCAAGCAAAAAGGTAGTGAAACCAATTTTCCTGAATCATAAGCGACAGGAATAACATCATCATTGATATATGAAAAGCCTTTGCTAATTAAAGCTGCACATAATGTTGATTTTCCGCTGCCTCCAATCGCAGGAAATATTATAGAGTGGTTGTTATAAGAAACCCCCGAAGCATGTAGTAATATTAAGTAAGGGTCTTTGCGTATTGCAAGTTCTAGTATATGTGAAATGGCTAATATAGATAGATTATCAAGATCCTTCCCTGAAAATATAATATTATTATCGTAGATAATCTCCCAATATTGCGCCTTGTTTTTTTGAAAAGTCAGTTGGTAATCAGGAATAAATGATTCAGAAAATTCTACTTCTAAATGTTGAAATAGTGGGTGCACTAACTCATAGCTTTCATAACTTTCATGACCAAACTTTAGACTAAAGTTCGGGAAAATAGCAACTTGAAAAAAATGACTAGGGACTATCGCAGTAGCTTTTTTATCCTCTAAAATCTGAGTAGTAGGGGAGGAGGGGAGAGTTGATATCTGATTATATTGGTCTAAAAAGCATCTAATATCTTCACTTGCTTTCGCTAAGGGTAAGGAAAAAATTTCTGAAATCTCTTCACTTATTTCCTCTTCGGTCAAGCCATCATCTAGAGACTCAAGAATAAACTTGCCAACCGAGTTAATAATTTTTATTGCATTACCATCAGGTGTTGAAACGACAAAATCTTGATCTAATTTAGTATATTTTTTCACGTCAATTTAATTTTTATTAATGATGGTTTAATGAAAACACTCCAAGTAGATTAGAGTGCTTTCATGATGTGATTTTTTTGATTAACCACCTGGAGGGGAGGGAGGGGAAAGTGCTGAAACTTTAGTAGAAAATAATAATGTCATTAATGCTGGGGCAGTATAGACACTATGTTTTCCTAGTTTTTTTAGTGCTTCACGTCTGTTCAACGCTTCCTTTTGCTCTTCTTGTTTAACTGTGTTTTTTTCATTCATATTATAAATCCTTGTATTAAATACATTTCAAATCATCTCGCATCAGCAATATCTCATCTCTGATACATGAGTTAGGGAATAGACAAATAGAACCTAATTACTAATAATTAGGTTCTTCGTAGGATGGAATAGCCTCTTTTTTAGGTAAATATAATTCAGGAGCACTTCCGTCAGCCCCAGACAAAGTAGCAAGCCATGCACCTGTCCAAGGTTCTATGTCTGTTCCTAATAGTAAATTCTGATAGCTTGTTCCATTATAGCTCCATAATTCATTGTTTGCTAAAGTATTTTGATTGGCATCATTAAATGTACACCCGTCTGCATCATTACAAGTTGATGAGCCAGTATTTTTATGGAGACGAATATCTGCAACTTTAATATTGTCTCGGTATGGATTACCAATCATTTGCCACTGATTTGCACCTGCTTTAGTCGCCAAAGCTATGTCAAAACAATCATTAGTTGATGTACATTCTGTGGCTACCGAAGAGTTTGCTCCAATACTATTATGTGGCATATCTAGCGTTGCTGATGAGCCAACAGAGATAACCCAGTAACCTTTTCCAGACTCCATAACACCTCCTGTTCCAAGATCAACATACGCATTTGTTGCTGGGTCATAGCTATAAACTACCCAATCTGTACCATATGTGCCTGTCATATCATCACCAATTACAGCAGCAACAGTATTAGCATTTGATGGTGCAACACAAGGCAAACTAATTTGTGTCCATTGTCCAGCTACTAGTGTTTTAGTGATACGACAAGGGTCAACCCAATGCATATCATAAAACGCTTGTGTGGTTAGTTGAGCTTTAGATATAGGCGTTAAAGCTGGCTCCATTAGTTCATCGGGAGATAACATTTTACTCCAGTGTGATACAGAAGAGCCTGACTCAACAGGATCTGGGGCGTACATACTAGGGTTATTGCCATTTTTCCCGGCAGTGAGTAGTGGAGTAGCTTCTGCAACAGCTTTTGCACCTGTCCAAATAAGGTTGCCTGTATTTTTAGCTGATGCTGCACGCTGTGCATCAGTCATAGCTGTCCATGGCAAGCTAGAGGTAGTATCTTTTAAATACTTCATATATTGATCATCAAAACCATAGAAAGTACCACCACTAGTATACCCACCCTTTTTACCAGTTGTAGAATTTACTAATGTGGCAAATCCAAGACCATGTCCTATTTCATGTATGGCTGTTTGGTACAGTTTAGCTTGATTGCCTAGCGGTGCTACATCATCAATGAGATATGACCAGCTCTTTCCTGCCAAGCAATTTGTTTGCCCAATACCACCATTAAATTGGGCATTAATATCAGCGTTATTTCCAGCACTATAGGAACCACCGGTTCCTATTAAAGAACGATTAAGTGCCATTGGAAACCATGTATTTGCCTCTGGTGCATTTGCAAAGTCCTTTGAATATGAAGTAGCACCAGCAGAACCTAAAACAGCACTGTTTGCAGTACAGTATAATTGTGCAAAATTCATATTTACTTTTATTTCGACTGGGCTATGCAAGCGTTTTTCCCAATAGTTTGCGGCAGCCTTGAAGACGTTTAAGGCTTGCTCTCCTTTTGTTGTACCAGGATTTCCTGTTACAGGAGTGACAGCAGTAGAATCATTAAGCCCCACGCCTGGCGCATCTTGATTAACTATGGTGATTTGAGTTGCTTGAGCTGAGGAAAAAAGTATGCAGCCTGTGAAAAGCAATGATATTTTTTTTATATTTAGTCGCATGATTATTTTACCCCCTTAATTACTTTATTGGTGCCATGCTCGATATGCACTTTGCCATTCTTATCTGTGGTTGCCATGAGTGGCGCCATCATATTGCTCGTGTCTATGCTAACAGAGCCATCATCATTAACAGTGGCAGAAAAATTATTGTTTTGTGGTTGAATACTTGTTTCTACAGTAGAGTTGTTTGTTGTGGTATTTTCAGCAACAGGGGAGGATACAAACTCACCTGTAACAGGATCCACATAAGCTTTTAATCCTTGAGCAACGGTTACTGTTTGGGTATTAGTTTTCATGCTACCTTTTTTTATGCTGCCTTGGATATTCGGCTCCTTTTGGGTTGCTAATATTAAGGCGGTAACACCGACTACACTCACTACTAAAATACCAAGTTTTATTAATTTAAACGACATTACTAGTTCCTTGTCTTTATTCCATTTATTCAAAAAATATCTTTCTATTATGCTACAGCATGTAATTAACTTTATAGTTCATATTTTACTCTATTTGTTGGCAAGCACTCTATTCTGCGAGTTAATATAATGAGCTCTAGACTTTTCTACTTATAAACTCTTTTACTTGTGTTAATGCTAATAGATCCATCTGCATGATCTTCTTTTTTAAATATATTTTCTTCTTTCGATTGTTTTTTTGTGGGAGGCTTTACACAAGCCGTTATTGAAGTAAGAAAAAATAAACTCAAACAGATTAAATTAATCTTCATTTGTACCACCTCGTTCGTGTGTAGCTTAACAAAAGCTTAACAAGAGTTTAACAAGTATTCAAGAATAAAAATATTCCATAGAGGGAGGGTAATAAAGATCTGATCTAAGGTAGGTTTTCGATCAATTTAATGTGAATAGTTGTTCTGTGTTTAAGGAAAATATAGCTGAATTCAGATTTTTTATATTGGCTCTCTATGCTTATTAAATAATTAAATGCTTGTATATTTAAAATATGTCTAGCTAATAACTATTACCTGAATCCGTGAGGTCAATGCGGATAATAGGGCGTAAGATATTGGTTTAGCACGGGATTTTAAAGTCTCAGCTTCACCCGTAGGTTAAGCGGGTATTTTTTAAACCCGTGATGAATCAAGAGCTTGCATCCTGTGCCGTAGTGACCTCACGGATTCAGGTATTAATATAAGTCTATATTGAATCGATGATGCTGCTACGATATGATGAGCAAGTTATTATTCACAATCGTTCGAAAAACATTTGCTTATCTATGGGGAAAGCTAAGATTTAGTAATCTTACTACCTTCGCTAACAGATAATGAAATCAATTATTCAGAGCTTTTCAATTCAACTATAGAATCTATATCTCATCCTTTATATTTGCATTAGCTTCACGGATTCAGGTATATAAAACAGAAGTAAAATATGAAAAAGTATATCTTATTGTTTATTGTTATATTATTGGTCTCTTTGCTCTATTTTTATATATTTCAGTCGAGTGATCCTGAAGAAGAGCAAGCAGGCACCTTTCAAAATACAAATAATACCTCAGCAACCATGCCAATCTTAGACTCTAATATTGAAGCCATAACGGAAGAAAGTAAAAATATACCAGAGCATAAAGGATCTGCCTTTAGTGAGCCTTCAAAAGAGAATATTTCTTTACCTGATAAGTCAAATAGCTCACCTTCTGTTGATGCAAACTCAAAACCCCGTGCAGATCCAATTGAAAATATGCCTAGCTCTTACTCTGTTGAAGATGCTGAGAAATATTTTTTACCGCCAGAGGAAAGGAGGCCAGGACATATTGGTGGACCTCCGCCCCTTAGCTTCCCTAAATAACAAAAAGAGAGTTGCTCTGACTCACCAAAGTAAATTTGTTGGAGTACTATTTCCATCAAGCTAATATTGATGGCGTGATAGCTATAACAGTTAACCTGCTTATGTGTTTTTCGAGTTAATAATTCGATTTAGTTTGTTTTTAAAACGAATCAGATATTCTCGAAAAAAAGTAGCAACATTATTTTTCTCATGACAATATCGCCTTTTAATTGGAGATATAAGTATATATAAATAAGGTGTTTTTTTGCTTAACCAGTTATTGAAACACATATGTTGAATAAATAAAGAGGTTCGCCAAGTTTTCTTAAAATTAGCGGGTACAGGTATATTAAAAAAATATTCCATAGCGTGAAAATAGGTAGAAGGAATATATAGCAAATGGGCAGCCTTAAACCGTACTTCAATAAACTGCCAATCAATTTCATCTTCGTATTGATTTCTTATTAATAATGTATCTTGAGCGACTCTTAAACTTAAAGTATGTGAGCAATAACCATTATCTCCCATTACACTATGAAGCAGTATCAGCATAATCATATGTGTAGGGGATGGTGAAGCGGGCAAGTTATCATATTTTATAGCATCATCCCACACTTCCGCAGAGCTGAGTAAAGTTGTTAAACGATAAGGATAAAGAAACTGATGTATTTCAACTTCTACTCCTGATTTGTTCAAGAGCGCAGGTAAATGATGTCCTACGGGGCGCTTTTCCCATTGTTTCTCATGTTCTTTAGGGGCATAAAAGCCATTGCTTTTTAATAATGAATAAGATTTCGTTAGATAATTATCTGGAATTAATAAATCAATGTCAGATTCTATACGGAAAGTAACACCATTATATAGCTTGTTAACATGATAAGCCGCTCCTTTAAGTGCAATCACAGGAATATTATGCTCTCTCAAATATCCATAGACTTTTCTTATGTCTGCTTGCATCGAAATCGTGCGTTCTTCACTCATTTCATGCACTGTTTTTAAATATAGAAAAATATCTTCAGGTATGTGCTCCCATAACTGTTGTTTCTCTAAATTATTGTAGAGTGCTGGGATCACTAGCCAGCCGCTTGATAATTCAATTACCTTTTGCCAATTGACTTTATTCTGTTTCACAGAGTTACATACTTTTTGTGATGCTTTTTTGTTGTCGAGTATCAGAGAGGAGATATTATGGCAAATAAATGTATATGTTGACATTAGAACAGCCTTTGTAAAACCACTATTCTAATAAAATTTATAGAGTATTGTGAAATATTTATTGTTTAGTTGCGTCTCTCAAGTAAATGTATCCATTTGAAGAGCATAGAAAGCCTCTTGGAGAACCTTATTATCTTTGGGGGGAGTTGATAAAAAATAAATTAAGTCCCTTTTTTCAGACTAACAGTAATGATTTGTTTTTTCTATTTCCTAGTTATCAGTGCTATTACTATCCCTTAGGCATATATAAACCCATCCCCCCCCTTTTTTACTACTTTTTTATCAAATACCTAGTTTGCTTACTTGAAACTCCTGTTACATAGATAGACAATACCGCTTCCGTATTAAAATAAGCAAAGTAGGTTGGTATGTCAGTAGAAACGAACAGGCTAATGAGCACAGCAGAGATTAGGCAGAGTTTTTTAGATTTTTTTGCAAGTAAAAACCATGAAGTTGTTGCTTCTAGTTCACTGATTCCTGGCAATGATAAAACTTTGCTTTTTACTAATGCAGGAATGGTGCAATTTAAAGATGTTTTTCTTGGTGAAGATAAACGCAATTATTCACGAGCTACCTCATCACAGCGTTGTGTGCGAGCAGGTGGCAAGCATAATGACTTGGAAAATGTTGGCTATACGGCGCGTCACCATACCTTCTTTGAGATGCTTGGGAATTTCAGCTTTGGTGATTATTTTAAGGAGGATGCAATTGCATTTGCTTGGGAGTACCTAACGCAAATTGTCGGGCTACCAGCCGAAAAACTCTGGATTACTGTTTATGATGAAGATCAGGAAGCGGCTGATATTTGGCTAAATAAAATTGGCGTACCTGCTGATCGCTTAAGTCGTATTGGTGATAAACCGGGTAAAAAATACGAAAGTGATAACTTCTGGGCAATGGGTGATACCGGCCCTTGCGGACCTTGTACCGAAATTTTTTATGATCATGGCGAGCATATTTGGGGTGGTCCTCCTGGTACAGCAGAAGAAGATGGTGATAGATATATCGAAATCTGGAATCTGGTCTTTATGCAATACAATCGCGCCAAAGATGGTACGATGAATCCACTACCCAAACCATCTGTTGATACAGGCATGGGCTTGGAACGCCTAGCAGCTATTTTGCAAAATGGGCATAGCAACTACGATATTGATCTATTCCAAAATCTGCTCAAGTTTATTGCTGAGCTTGCAAATACTCAAGATTTAGATAATGCCTCGCTAAAAGTTATAGCAGATCATATTCGCTCCTGTGCTTTTATGATTGTGGATGGTGTGATTCCATCAAATGAAGGGCGCGGATATGTATTGCGTCGCATCATCCGCCGTGCCGCTCGTCATGGGCATAAGCTGGGCTTGACTGATGCTTTCTTCCATAAAATTGTTGCACCTTTGGTAAAAGAAATGGGGCAAGCCTATCCTGAGCTTGCAAAGGCACAACAAAAAGTGGAACAGGTTTTATTAAAAGAAGAACAGCGTTTTGCTGAAACCCTTGATCAGGGCATGAAGATTCTTGATGAAGCAATTGCGGTTTTAGAGGGTAATATCATTTCTGGCGAAGTTGTTTTTAAGCTCTATGATACTTATGGTTTTCCTGTTGATTTAACTGCCGATATTGCGCGTGAAAAAGAATTAATGCTTGATAATGACGGCTTTGAAAAAGCAATGGAAGCTCAGCGTCAACGTGCGCGTTCTGCGGGAAAATTTGCAACAGACTACACCGACAAATTAGATATTAAAACAGAAACTCACTTCACTGGTTATGATGCCATACAGGGTGATGTTGAAATTGAAGCTATTTTTGTAAAAGGTGCAAAAGTTGATTCACTAAAAGCAGGTGAAGAGGCTCAAATTATCCTTAAAAGCACGCCTTTTTATGCAGAATCTGGTGGGCCTGTTGGTGATACAGGCAAGTTAGTTTCTGGCGAAAATGTATTCACCGTGAAAGATACCCAAAAGCAGGCGAAAACCTTTATTCACTATGGTGAAATGACCGCAGGATCACTACATCAAGGCGATACCATCAGCGCACAAGTAGACCCATCACGGCGACAGGCAATCGTGCTAAATCATTCCGCAACTCATTTAATGCACAAATCGTTGCGCTTGGTTTTAGGTGAGCATGTTGAGCAAAAAGGCTCATTAGTAACCGCTGATCATTTGCGTTTCGACTTTTCTCACTCAGAGCCAGTCAGCAAACAACAAATTATCGAAATTGAAAAACTGGTGAATGATGAAATCCGCTTAAATGCTCAAGCAGAATCAGAAATTACCAGCATGGATGAAGCTGTCAAAAAAGGCGCAATGGCACTCTTTGGCGAAAAATATGGTGATGAAGTTCGTCTGGTTAAAATTGGCTATTCAACCGAGTTGTGTGGTGGTGTTCATGTTAAGCGTGCGGGTGATATTGGCTTATTCAAGATTACTAATGAAAGTGGCGTTGCCGCAGGTGTACGACGTATTGAAGCAGTCACAGGCGCAGTCGCAATTCAGTGGGTTGAAGGTCGCTCAGATCAATTAGATAAAATATCTCAACTGGTAAAATCAAGCGTCGCTGAAGTTGATGATAAGGTTGCCTTAATGCTTGAAAAGTCACGCTCTCTTGAAAAAGAGCTAGAGCAATTAAAATCAAAATTAGCGACTCAAGCAGGCTCTGATTTGGCATCACAAGCGATTGAAATCAACGGCATTAAGGTACTTGCCGCAAACCTCGAAGGCGCTGATCCAAAATCATTACGAGATACCGTAGACCAGCTAAAAAATAAACTCGGTAAAGCCGCTGTCATTGTTTCAACCACGGCAAATGGCAAAGTCAGCCTTGTGGCAGGTGTCAGCAAAGACGAAACCACTATCATCAAAGCAGGTGATTTGCTCAAACACGTTGCCAGTCAAATTGATGGCAAAGGCGGCGGGCGGCCTGATATGGCACAGGGCGGTGGCAATAAGCCTGAAGCATTGGCAGCAGCACTAGAATCTGTGGCTGCATGGATAGAAGAACAGACAGGTAAATAGAAAATGTCAAAATTGATAGTACAAAAATATGGTGGCACATCCGTTGGCTCGGTTGAACGCATTCAAGAAGTTGCCAATAGAGTCATTCGCTACCGTAATCGGGGTGATTCGGTGGTGGTCGTTCTATCCGCAATGTCAGGCGAAACCAATAAGCTCGTTGAACTAATTAATGCCATAAACCCAAAAGGCTCAGCGCGAGAAAAAGATGTTATTCTATCCACGGGTGAACAAGTCACAATTGGCTTATTGAGTTTGGCACTAGAAGCAAAAGGTTGTCCTGCACGCTCATATACTGGCACACAAGCACGAGTGATGACAGACAATGCCCACTGCAAGGCGCGTATTAGCAAAATAGAAGGCGATAAACTTACAAAAGACCTTGATGCAGGACGAGTCGTTGTTGTTGCTGGATTTCAAGGTGTTGATAACGAAGGCAATATAACCACCTTAGGACGTGGTGGTTCAGATACCACCGCAGTTGCTTTAGCAGTCGCACTTAAAGCTGATGAATGTCAAATCTATACCGATGTTGATGGTGTTTATACTACCGATCCGCGCATGGTTCCTGAGGCAACTCACATCCCAAAACTAGCATTAGAAGAAATGTTAGAAATGGCAAGTCAAGGATCAAAAGTATTACAAATACGTGCAGTAGAATTTGCCTATAAATACAATATGCCAATTCGGGTTTTATCCAGTTTTGATGACAATGATGATGGAAAGAGTACGCTGGTAACGCGTGAGGAAGATATAATGGAAGAAGTATTGGTACGTGGAGTCGCATTTAATAAAGATGAAGCCCAGCTAACAATAACAGGAGTACCCGACCAACCAGGGGTTGCTTATAAAATTCTTGGTCCAATTTCAGATGCTAATATTGAAGTTGATATGATTGTACAAAATATCGGCATTGATGGCGCAACAGACTTTACCTTCACCATACACCGCAATGATTATGATGAAGCCAAAAAAATTCTCTGTGAAACAGGTGAAAAATTAGGTGCAAAAAATTGTGATGGTGATGACAAAATTGCCAAAATATCAATAATAGGTGGCGGAATGCGCTCCCACGCAGGAGTAGCCAGCCTTATGTTTGAATCCCTTGCCAATGAAGGAATAAACATCCGCATGATTTCAACCTCAGAAATTAAAGTCTCAGTTGTTATTGATGAAAAATACCTAGAACTAGCCGTGCGCAGTCTACATGATGTATTTGACCTGGGAGACTGTTCGTGAACTAAGAATTGGCTGCAAATCTGAGCTCTCAGACAGCCTGCACAGAAAAAATATAACTCCAATAAAAAGTATTAAAAAAGGGGGGGGATGGGTAGAGTACTATTACCCATCCCCCCCTAATGTCATTGAAATAATCTTAACCTTCTGATTATTATACTATAATCATCAGAAGTTAACAATGTAAAGCCTAGGATCAGTAATGCTAATACCGAAACAAATTTAAAAATATCTATAAGTCAATAAATAATGCTTATAATAGTGCTAATTTTAAAGAGGAACATCGAAAGACACCTAAAGACTTCACGTGAATCTGTAAATTTGCTCTACCCAGCCTTATAGAGATTAGTCTCAATTTTTCTAATAGCTCCCTTCAAACTGAACTAAACAAGTATTTCAAAACAAAACAACAGGGGCAGGTAGCGAAGGCGCATTAACAAAAGGCCCTTTTAATGCCTTGCGAGCCACGGCTGACTTAAATAACACCTTGGTTTCTTTTATTATCACAGGCTACCAAGGTTTCTCTAGTGCCGCAGGTTATATTGGTCCAAACATTCGTGTTGACCATGATATTAGCCTTTTGATTCCTGAAATATGGGCGCGTCTTGATGAAGAAGACCGTGACCCCGTTAAACTCTATGAAAAAGACTACCTAGAAAAGCTAGAAGACTTTGAATATAACGGACGAATCGTTGAACAAAGTCGATTAGGCTATCGAATCACCGAGCGTTTTATCAGTGCATTCCTAGGTAAAATCTTTGACAACCCTGCCGTCGTCTTTGATGAAAAAATCTTAAAGCCCGAAAAGCAAGACATGGAAATCTACATTGATGGTATTGATAATATCGTCGAAGCCCAAAAACACGTCGCGCAACAATACCTAGACGATGGCAGTATCGAAGATGCCTGCCCACCACTAAAAGCACTACTATGCATTATGGCAACAGGAGAATACAACGGTAAAAATATCCATGACTCAGCAATAAGAGACTTATTTGATCGCGATGCCATGTTAGCCTCAGACTGGTATAAAGAACGCCTGCTCGCCAAACAAAGAATTGACATCAAGCTCTGGAAAAAACACTGCAAAAATCTCAAAAAATTCCTCAAACTCGAAGGACACGAAGACCTAGCAGAATCAATGGACATACGCGGAAGACTCAAAAAAGCCAAAGCACGCCTAGCAAAAGTCAAAGCCCCCGACTACCTCAAAGCACTGCAAGGCACAATAGGCGCAGACCCGCTTTAATACATTGAAAAACTAGGAAGCTATTAGACGATGCGGAATGATTACAGTAAAATAAGTAACACTCTAATATTGGAAGGATCTAAACAATGAGCTCACTGAGCGATCAATTATTAAAAGCTGGGCTAGTTACAAAAGAGCAAGTAGAAAAAGCCACTGAAAAACCCAAAAAATATCATAAGCAAACAAAAACAGAGGCTAAAAAAAACTATTTACGAGTAAAGAAAGCTCAGCCAAAAAAAACAGCAACGAAAAAAGAACTCACAGATCTAGAAAAATTCTACCAAGAACGTGCAAAAATTGAAAATAAAGAAAAACAAGATGCCATTCGCGCCAAGAAAGAGGCCGCTCGTATAAAAAAGGAAACCAATAAAAAAATTAATCTACTAATATCCGAAAACCTGCTAAACGATGAAGTAGCGGATATTCGTTATAATTTTGTTATTGGTACGACTATAAAGTATTTATTTGTTACAGAAGAACAGCAACAGGGACTAATGGAAGGCAAACTAGCAATTACCTTTCTTGGTGGAAAACGTAGTTTGATACCTGTTGAAATTGGACGACAAATACTTAAACTTAACCCTAATAAAATTGTCAATATCCCCTCGGAATCTCAAGGAGGCTCTGATTGAATCCATTAAAAACAATCAGAATCCTCTTATTATTATAACTTGTAAAAACAAAGGATTACAAAAATGGGAATGTTAAAAGATTTTAAAGAGTTTGCCTTAAGTGGTAATTTGATTGATATGGCAACTGGTATCATTATCGGAGTTGCATCAGGAAAATTAATCGCTTCTCTAGTCAGCGATGTGATTATGCCACCAATTGGAGTTTTACTCGGTGGAGTTGATTTTTCAAAGCTCGGCACTGTACTTGCAGCCACTGGCGGTGGAGATAATGGTGATGAGCCTCTTATTCTTAAGTGGGGCGCATTTGTCCAAAGCTTTATCGACTTTCTAATTATTATGGCGGTAGTGTTTATTATTATTAAAGTTGCAACTCGCAATAAGAAAGAAGAACCAGAAGAGACAGGTCCAACACAAGAAGAACTACTTAGTGATATTCGAGATTTATTAAAAAATAAATAAAACCTGTATTTAGAAAAGTGCTTATACACAAAAAAGCCCAGTTTATCTGGGCTTTTTTGTGTCACTTGTTAGAGGTTATGTACTTATTATATGATCCGCGCTTGCTAAAACTGCTGATATTTTCTATAAAGATCGGCACAATAGAATAACTATTACGTCTCACTTCATGAAAAATAGCGACAGTTTTTTCCGTGCTAAATTCTAATCAACTTAATCAGGGTTTCCTTAATAATCTAAAAATCTATTATATAAGCAATAGCTTGCCATGTTTTGTCACTGCTATTGCTTTAAGTAGAAGCCCCTGTGGTGCTGGCATAAAGTAAAAATAAGCCTAATAAGGCGGCAACAATTAACAGTGGTTGTTTACAGTTGGATTTTTTCGCTCGCCTTTGACTTCTCAAGATTTGTTTTCTTAGTTTTCTTTCGTTCCACGATGAATGACCTATTATCATGCTTAGCTCCTTTGTCATATCCTTATGACATTGTTTAAATTTAAGGCAGTTTTCACTAGCATATTCCTTGCTACTTAGGATGAGAGTTTATGGATTATTGAGCCCTCATCTCCAGTATAGAGCAAAAATAAACTAATGAATATATTATATAGAACAAATACTTCCATCATAGACTGACATAATTGACTTCAATTCATTGTGTATATAATCACGCTCAGAATCTTTTAATAAATTAAGTCGTTTGGGTATTGTGCCAGAATCTAATTGACGAATAATTTGATTGACCTCAAGACAGCCTCTTTGGGCAATCTCTTCTAAAATCTCATCAAGTTGAGATACATCAATAATTTCCTCTTCTAATAAGCACATTTCTGGATCAGATTCAGTAGAAACCCCTTCTCCAAACCAGAAATTTAGACCACGACTGAGGAAATCATCGAAAGTGAGATAGTGTGTTCCATCACAGGAGAAGTTTAAACCAATAAAGCCATTTACCAGATTAAGTGAGCCAGAACGCAGATAAACGGTATCATCTGCGAAACGCAAGGCTGTAAACTGTTTAAATACTTTCATTATGTCCTCGCGTGGAACAATATTTCTACTAAAATAAGGGCGCTTTGGGTACGCTAAACAGACTTCTGAAAGAGAGAGTTCTTCCATTGTAAGAATACGATATGTAAAGGGATCATCAATATGCCAAATAGTTACTCTACTGCTTGAATAGTGTATTTGGCAGTGATGCACACCATTTTCTAGCATGAGTTCTTCAAGAATGGCCATAATGTCATCTAGCTTAATATCCATCTGGCTTTCAGCGCGTTGTTGTAAAAATAAGCCACTACGAATTGCTGGATCGCCCTTTATTTGTCGCCACTTGCGAGGTTCTTCATAGATTTTATCCTCACGAGGCAGTTCACGAATATCATAATCCACACCCAAGAAACCCAATCGTTCGTTGTTCTCACCACGTATTAACTGTACCCCTGTAATAGATGGACGTTTTTTATTTGAGCTGATATAGGCACTAGATAATTCAAAATCGACCCCATGCCGAGGAATAAACATATTCTTCATATAAGGTCGTAGAGATCGGTCGCGACCCACACTTTTCAGATTTACATTACTATGGCTGACTGTTGCACTAAGTTGTTTAGCAGAAGCATCTAGTACATAGATATATTTACAATAAGGCAGGTCACTTATCGCCTTGACAAGGTGATCATTTAATAAATCAATGTCATTTATTAAAGGGGCTAACTCTTTGGCTAAATCTGATAATTTAACACCGAGTAGTTGAGTTAATAATTCACGCTGTTGCTTAACTGATTGTTTGAGGTTTGAATCCATGAGAAACTAGCTTCCAAATTTTTTTAAGAATACGGTGTACAATGACAAATAAATATTTAATTCGCTATCTAATAATGGGATTATTTTTTCTCGCCTCAATTTCAGTATCTGCCTATGCAAATGAAGTGGAGGTTGTTGACGTGCAAGCGAATCAAGCTAGTGATAAGACTTGGCGCTTTTCAGTAACTTTAAAACATGCAGACGAAGGATGGGATCATTATGCAAATCAATGGCAAATTATCGCACCAAATAATAAAATTCTAGGGACTCGCACGCTTTATCATCCGCATGTCAATGAACAGCCATTTACTCGCAGTTTGAACGGAGTCAAAATCCCTGCTGATATAAGAACTGTACGAATTATTGCTAGAGATACAGTGCACGGCTTATCAACGAAAGCAGTTCAACTAGAACTCTCTAGCAAAGAGGTTAAGAAAATCACACTTAATCTAAAGAAAAAATAGATATTCATAGGTCTGGCTATTCAGAAATAGAGATTGAAATCACAAAACTCCGCTACAAAGTTTGCGCTTTAAATCACCAATATGCGTAGTCTGAGGGTCAGGTTTTACAAATGCTGATTTAACCCAGCCAATTTTTCCTGTCCAGCGTACATGTGACCATAGTGTGCCGTTTTGATGTTTTCTCTTCTCACCTAAATCTGCAATCCAAGTAGCATTATGAGGTATTGCAACTAATTTTTTTCCAGATTCTGTTGGCTGTGAATACAAGGTCAATGATTTACCGATGGGTATATTTTTAACAGTGAGTATAGGTACATGCTTATAAGCTTGCTTTCGAGCAGCTTTGGAATAACCACAGCAAATTTTCTCTTTGATATTTCTATCATTCAAACAGGCTTGGCGCTTAGCTGCCCGTTTTTCTGCCACAGGATCATTCTCAATATAATAAGCACTAAGCCAGCCTAATGCGTTATTCCATTGTACTTTTCTCCAGACAACTTTATCAACAACCTTACGTCCCTTATCACGGCGTAATATCCATGAAGCATCATGTGGTATTGCGACTAAAGTTTTACTATTACGAGAAGGTGATTGTTTAAGTTTTAGGCTTTCACCCCGTTTAATATTCCTAACTTTATAAATATTGTCTGCAAAAGCAATATTTTGTAAAACGATAAACCATAACAAGCCTGCAATAATATGAAATCCTTTCATGACAATAATTCCTTATAAATAAAGTAGAAAATACAAAAAGCTCAGCTACAACTTATTATTCTCCGTTTTAGAGAGCGGTATTAACGAAAAGTTTCAAAAATATGCTCTGTTAAAAGTTAAGAAAATTAGTGGTCTAATTATAAAAAATATCAATAATTTAGCTAAATTGATTGTTAAAGCTGGGTGAGGAACGAGCATGAAGTGGGTATTTACAAGTTTGCCCTGAGTAAGTTACTCAAATAAGGGGTTCTTAAAACGAATACGCTCTTGCTCATCTTCTTTCTGGAGCTTTAATAAAGCTTGTTTAACGATAAATTTATCATGTCGCTGTTGTTGCTGAATTTTACGAAAGCGTAAGGCTTTTTCTTTTTCTCGCTTTCTGTTTGCGGCAACAATCAAAGATGTGGTTGTTGCTCCACGAATTCTTCGCTCAGGCAAACGTGCTTTAAAACGTCTTGCCATTTCAGTCTTTCCTGGGTTGTGTATGGGCTTGCTCATGCGGCTGATGCCTCCCAAGCGATTACAGCCTTGCCACCAACAACGGTTTAATTTTTGAAAATAAAGCAATGCGCGATACTTAGGAGCATCTTTAACTTTTTGGGTGATGTATTCCTTTATTCCCCAGCTACCAATCCAGTTATAAGAACGAGGAGCAGAAAAAGCGACAAATAGTTTCCCTCCTGCCTTCTTCCATCCCTTTAAAAAATCATAATAGAGGCGCGACATTCGATCATCTCTGTTCGCCTGTATTAAAAAGGGATTCGTGCCCTCATTAGCAGTATGAGTACCATAAGAAACTAGATGTTGCCCACCTTCATAGGCAACCAAGTCAATGCCATATTTTTTCACAGCATCTGCTTGTCTTTTAACAATTTTTAAAATATTTGGTACAGAATATTTATTTTTATGAGATAAAAGAAGCCTAAAAACATCCTCAACACTCTTAACCCTTTTCAGTTCTGCTTGTGTCGCAAAAAAATAAGGGGCTATTGCTAAAGCATCAGTATGTTTGTAAGCATCTTCAAAACCTAGCATCAAATGAGTCAGTGGAACATTGGTTGACATTCCACCCATTACTCGCACTAAGCGTTCATGCCCTCCAAATACAGCTTCCCAGATTTTAAAAATCTCTACACTTCGCTTTGAATAAAATTTATAGCCTGCATATTGTTTGTTTTTATCCAAGCCCAGTCGAAAGCCCATTTGTTGAGTGTAATGCATCTGTGAAAATACACCGTTCCAAGCCTCATTGGTATATTCGATATATGCTTTTAGTTTCGGGTGGAGGTTCTTATTAACATAGCTAGCAAATTGATGAATATAGTTGTCATCGGCTCGATGTGGCAAATTAAACCAAATATCTGTGCCTACAAGATTAGCCAACTTGACCATGATTTCCAGAGGAACACCTCGTGTACCTTCTTTTCCTCCCCATGTTGCCTGACTAACTTGAGGGCGTTTATCCCATCGCATACGATTATTACGAGTAACACCTGACATATTCATCATGCGAATTACTCTAAAATCTTTCATGAAATTTAAATAGTCAGGGTTAAAAATAATTTCTTTAGCATGTGCAGCAAATGCTAAATAAGGTCCATTTGCGCCACAATTTTTATGTTTAAAGATATGTCTAAATGGATTTTTCTTGCAAATCCCACCGGGCATAATAATCTGAATATCACGAATATAATTTCTTGGGTCTGACTTAGTAATTGTCAGTGTGGCAGTAATGCTACCCTTCTCGTTTCCTCGAATAGTAATAATATCCCTGCCAGGAGAGCGATGGACAATACGAACATTACCACCGTATTCGATATTACCTTTGCCCTTGTAAAGTACCGTGTAATTTCCAGGTGGAATACTTTGCTGCTGAAAGTTATTAATAAAGCGAGTACCAGCGCGGCCACCATTAAGGTTTTTTGGCCAGCCATCTTTATCATAAAAAATTTTACCCTTAGTTAGCCAAGGTCGTGCTTGCTCAAAGGGAATCGCTAACCGAAATAAATCAATAAAAGGAACACTCGAATCCATATCTGTCGCTTCATTGGTATTAATACCCAATGGTGAAAGAAGGTTAGAGTAAGGTGCAGCCATAGAAGGCATTGAAAGCAATGAAGAGCACAGCAGAAAAAAGAACAGTAGTTTTTTCATAGTTATATTTTTGGGGTGAGGGCAGAAATAACAATTCAGATATAATAATAACTTAGCAAGTATAGCTAATCTTGAACAAAAGAAAAGTTACTAAATCTATCTTTAATTACAAGCCCCGCCTGAGATATACCCATATACCTTGGGGTCAGCGCAAGCTGAACAGGCATTGCTATAAGTAACGTTTTGCCTAGAAGGACATGGTGTCGTAACACATCGAATACCCGTATCCTTACTAGCACAGACAGGAAGGTATTCCTTAGTGCAGACTTCAGGACGCGGTGATTTGCACTGAGTAAAGGTATTGCTAAACGGATCTTTGGGTTTTGAACCAGATTGGCAAGCAATGAGAGAGAGCCCCAGTAAAATAGAAAATAGGACTGTTGCAGAGAAAATATTACTTCTAATGTTATTAATAAAGTCTTTGATAGGTATCATGTTTTTTCATCCTTGATAAGCATAATACGCATAATTATAACCTTTTTTGTACTCTGTTTATACGTCTCTCTTATATGTATCATATTATGAAACTCAAAAAAAAAGAGAGCAATTTGCTCTCTTTTGTTTCGATTATTGTAATTATTACGTTACTTACATATATTCTTTTTCTTATTCTGTTTTTTATTCTTATTGGTTAAACTTATATAATTATCAATTGCTTAATTTGTTTTTATTCTTCTTATCTTATTCTTTTTGGTTACATATTATTGTTTAATTGTTATAAACCTTCTGACAGAGATTTTAAAAATTGGTTCACAAATAATTAACTTTTTTGTCTTTATCAAGGAAAACCTGATTAAGTCGATTAGAATTTAGCGCAGAAAAATCTGTCGCTATTTTTCATGAAGTGAGACGTAATAGTTATTCTATTGCGTCGATCTTCATGGAAAATATCGGCAGATTTGGCAAGCTAAAAATAATTGGACTTGATCAGGGTTTCCTTAAGGAAAACCTGATTAAGTTGATTATTTTCTGCGCTAAATTCTACCTGAATCCTGTGCCGTAGTGGACTCACTGATTCAGGTTCTAATCGACTTAATCAAGGCTTTTTTAACGATGTATACCAAATCGGCTTTTAGGTTTTCCACCTAGTTTTAGTTGCTTGGTGAATATTTTATTATTTCTTTTTAGGGTGATATTAATCATATCATCAGGTTTTGTTTTTTCCATAAATAGCCTGACATCAACCGTGTTTGATATTTTCTTTTTGTCTAAGCCAAGATCTAAGCCAAGATCTAAGCTATGATCTAGGCTAAGAATGACATCACCTTTTTTAATACCTGCTTTTTTTGCCGCCCCGTGTGGTGAGACCATGCTAATATTAACCCCTGAATGACTATTTTCCATACCGATTCCAATACGCCCAATAAGCGGCAGTTTTTGTGCTGGGCTATCCAATAAATAATCACCTTGAGAGGCTTTCAAAGCATCGCTTACGTTATTCAAAACAATCACTGATTTCGAGTCAATCATTCTATCCAGACGATTTGGGATGCCTTCTCCGCTGATTACATGACCACCTCCTGCAATAATCACCATACGTTTTTGTGGGTGCTTTTTTAAGTATCTGGCGGCTGCATAAGCCATACCTTCGTCCCATGCTAGTTGGGCATCTATAAACTTATCGACAGCTTTGCTTTTGGTTGAACGGTGCTGTGCAAACACGCTACTGATACGCTTAATATAAGCCTTGTTGCTACGATCAATATTTGCAGGTAGTTGCTTGCGTTCTTTAGGGGAGAGACCTTTAATCCCTACTTTAGTAATACGTCTAGTTAATTCTTTTGGGGCATTTAAAGCGAGTAAAGGGATTTGATTTTTTCGTGCATAGTCAAAAATGGGACGATATAAACGAAAGTCATACACCCAACGATCATACCATTCGATTCCGATAAGCATTTCACGCTCATTGATTTTTCCTTCGATGTAGTCATCAAGATAAGATTGAAACGGTTGCTGAACCATTTCTAATCCAATGCTGGTATTTTGTTGCCAGTGTTGATGCATCTTTTGAATCACTGCCAACTGATTTAGATGATCAGAATAAGCAGTATGTATTTCACCCACAAAGACTGTTCTATGTTTGGCAAGTTTTGGGGCAATTGAATCTAATGATGAAAGTTTTTTTAAATCAATCACTGCTGTTGAGTTGTTTATTGTTGATTTTGGCTGTGATTTTG
>JALSLM010000267.1 GCA_026988295.1 Thiotrichaceae bacterium | reverse complement strand
CCAGAAGTCATTATCATTTGTATTTAATTTTTGTAAACTGCACACGCGATTATTTTGCGAAACAGGGCAGACAGATAGAAATTATCAAGCTTTATGGCTCAATGGAACTTGCACCTATTGTTGGCTTAGCAGATATTATCGTTGATGTAGTGCAAACAGGTGGCACTCTAAAAGCTAATGGACTCGTACCTTTAGAGCATATGGCAGATATTAGCTCACGTATGATAGTGAATACAGCTTCAATGAAAATGAAACATCAGAAATTAAAAAAGCTGCTTGATCAACTTAAATATGCTGTAGACCAAAAATAGAAAGAAATATGACCATGAGTAAACTAACAGAAACAAAATTCCCGACTGACGATTTACGAATAACAGGTGTCGAAGAAGTCCTCTCACCAGCCTCTTTATTTGAAAACTATCCGCTTACAGAAGCAGCCGCAGAAACTGTTTATAATGCTCGCAATGCATCACATAAAATATTGCACGGTGAGGATGATCGCTTAATTGTTATTGTTGGTCCTTGCTCAATACACGATCCCAAAGCCGCACTTGAGTATGCCCAAAAACTGGCAGGCTTACGCGAAGAACTAGGTGATCAATTACACATTATTATGCGTGTCTACTTTGAAAAACCACGCACCAGCATCGGCTGGAAAGGCTTGATCAATGACCCTGACCTAACAGGTAAATTTAATATTAATGAAGGTTTACGGGTTGCCCGTCACTTATTAATAGAATTAGCAGAACAAGGTATGCCAGCCGCAACAGAGTTTCTTGACTTGATCTCACCGCAATATATCGCTGATCTTATTTCATGGGGAGCTATTGGTGCGCGTACTACAGAATCACAAGCGCATCGCGAGCTATCATCAGGAATCTCATGTCCAATCGGCTTCAAAAATGGCACTTATGGCAATCTTGATATTGCGATTAATGCGATTCAATCAGCATCCCATTCACACCATTTTTTATCTGTAACCAAAGAAGGTCATTCGGCAATTTTTAAAACCAAAGGGAATAATGACTGCCATATTATTTTGCGCGGAGGTCGTCGCCCTAATTATGACGAAGTTAGTGTATCAGAAGCGGTAGAGCAACTTGAAGCTGCCAATTTAAGACCTACCCTAATGATAGACTTTAGCCATGCCAATAGTAATAAAGATTTTCGCAATCAGCCTAAGGTAGCCAAAAACATCGCCATACAGATCGCCAATGGTGTAGATGCAATAAGTGGTGTCATGATTGAAAGTCATCTGTTTGAAGGTAATCAGAATGCTGAAAAAATCAAAAAAGAAGACCTCACCTACGGGCAGAGCATCACCGATGCTTGTATCGGCTGGGATGATACCGAAAAAGTTTTAAGAGAGCTTTCTGAAGCTATAAAAGTCAGACGCGCTCTTTCCTAGAAGACTATCTGAGAACTCGGATTAAACAAAAATGAATATACAAAAATTAAATACAAATGATAATGACTTCTGGTCAGCACTAGATGAGCTTTTAGCATGGGATAGTGTTTCAGACCAAAGTGTGTTTGATACAGTCAATGGCATCTTAATGGATGTGAAAAAGCGTGGTGATGAGGCTGTCATTGATTATACCAACCAATTTGACCACATGGATGCATCATCCATGCAAGAGTTGGAAATCCCATCAGAGCGTCTACAACAAGCCTTAGAAAATATATCGACCGAGCAACGTGAGGCACTCGAAAAAGCCGCAGAGCGGGTAAAACGCTATGCCGAGCATCAAAAGCTAGAATCTTGGAGCTATACCGAAGCCGATGGCACCGTGCTAGGGCAACAGGTTAGCCCACTTGATCGCGCTGGCTTATATGTGCCAGGTGGCAAGGCTGCCTATCCATCATCGGTTTTAATGAATGCCATTCCTGCCAAAGTTGCGGGTGTGCCTGAATTAATCATGGTTGTTCCGACCCCCGCAGGTGAAGTAAACGAGCTGGTTTTTGCCGCTGCTGCAATTGCTGGTGTAGACCGTGTTTTTGCTATTGGTGGCGCACAGGCAGTTGCTGCATTGGCTTATGGCACTGAGACGATTCCACAGGTTGATAAGGTTGTTGGCCCTGGCAATATTTATGTGGCAACCGCTAAGCGCATGGTTTATGGCACAGTGGGTATTGATATGATTGCTGGTCCTTCTGAAATATTGGTTGTCTGTGATGGCAAAACCAACCCTGATTGGATTGCAATGGATTTATTTTCACAGGCAGAACATGATGAAGATGCACAGTCTATTTTAGTTTCACCTGATGCAAACTTCATTGAGCAAGTCTTAAATAGCATTGAAAAACTTATTAAAGACATGCCACGCGCCGAAATTATTCGTGCATCTTTGCAAGCTAGGGGTGCGCTGATTCAGGCAAATGATATGAATGATGCAGTAAAAATTGCAAACTATATCGCGCCAGAACATTTAGAACTATCAGTAGAAAATGCTGAAGAAGTTGCCAAACAAATTCGTCATGCAGGTGCAATTTTTATGGGTCGTTATACTGCTGAAGCCTTAGGTGATTATTGTGCAGGACCAAATCATGTCTTGCCAACCTCACGCACAGCGCGTTTTTCATCACCACTGGGGGTGTATGATTTTCAAAAGCGTTCATCCTTAATAGGCTGTTCTGCCGATGGCGCATCAGAATTAGGTAAAATCGCCTCAGTACTCGCACATGGTGAAGGCTTAACCGCCCATGCACGTTCTGCGGAATATCGAATTAAGGAATGATCTATAGATCTATGTTTTTGTAGGTCGGATTAGCGATAGCGTAATCCGACAAAGTCCCAATTAATTATTCCCCCCCCCCTTATTTCCACAGCATTAAACAGAGATCATATTGTGTTCAGAGCGTATACAAACGCCATTCAAATACACTTCTAAAAAAATATGCAAAAAAGGGGGGGGGATGGGTTATATTAATTGCTCTATTTATCCACAGAACTAATTATCCACAGAATTAAAATCCCCTTAGGAGCTTCACTTATATGTTTACAAAAGATATGACACTTGCAGGTTATGATGATGAACTTGCCAATGCAATTGCCTCAGAAGTCCAACGTCAGGAAGATCACATCGAGCTGATTGCATCTGAGAATTATACCAGTCCACGAGTAATGGAAGCTCAAGGTTCAGTTCTCACCAATAAATACGCAGAAGGCTATCCTTCAAAACGCTATTACGGTGGTTGTGAATATGTCGATATTGCCGAACAATTAGCGATTGATCGAGCAAAAGAACTTTTTGATGCAGACTATGCCAATGTTCAGCCACACTCAGGCTCTTCGGCAAATCTTGCTGTTTATATGGCTCTTATACAACCAGGTGATACCGTTTTAGGTATGGCACTGGCAGATGGCGGTCACTTAACACATGGATCACATGTTAGCTTCTCTGGCAAGGTTTACAATGCTGTTCAATATGGTCTGAATGCAGAAACAGGCGAGATTGATTATGAACAAGTCGAAAGCTTAGCGCGTGAGCATAAGCCAAAAATGATTGTTGCAGGTTTTTCAGCTTATTCTCGTGTCGTTGATTGGCAGCGTTTTCGTGATATAGCGGATGAAGTTGGTGCTTATTTATTTGTTGATATGGCGCATGTTGCAGGCTTGGTTGCGGCGGGTGAATATCCATCACCTGTAAGAATTGCCGATGTCACAACATCAACAACCCACAAAACATTGCGTGGTCCGCGTGGCGGCATAATTCTTGCCAAAGCAAATCCTGAAATTGAGAAAAAACTTAACTCAGTGGTTTTCCCCGGCACACAAGGCGGGCCTTTAATGCACGTTATCGCGGCAAAAGCAGTTTCATTCAAAGAGGCAATGCAACCAGATTATAAAGAATACCAAAAGCAGGTTGTCACTAATGCCCGCGCTATGGCAAATGCTTTTATTGAACGTGGTTATAATATCGTTTCTGGTGGAACAGATAATCATTTATTCCTCGTTGATTTGATAGATAAAGGATTAACAGGCAAGGCAGCTGATGCCGCACTAGGCGCAGCACACATCACTGTTAATATGAATGCCGTACCGAATGACCCACAATCTCCTTTTGTGACGAGCGGTATTCGTGTTGGCTCACCAGCAATCACAACCCGTGGTTTTAATAAAACCGATAGCATCGAGTTAGCAAACTGGATGTGTGATATTATGGATGCACTGGCAAAAGATGCCGATGATACTTCTGTGATTGAGGCAACTCGCGTAAAAGTTTCAGAAATATGTGCGCGTTTGCCCGTCTACAAATAATTCTGAGATAGGTTTTTATGTACTGCCCTTTTTGTGGAAACAAAGATACCCGAGTCATTGATTCGCGTCTTGCCAATGAGGGTGATCAAGTGCGTCGCCGCAGAGAATGTATAAGCTGCGGTGATCGCTTTAGTACTTATGAATCGGCTGTTTTTAATATACCGCCTGTCACCAAATCAACAGGTGAAAAACAGCCCTTTAACCCACACAAATTACGCGCAGGGCTAATGCGCGCCACACAAAAACGCCCCGTTGATTCAAAAGCAATAGACCGAGCCATTGTAGATATTCAAAAACAAATCTTGCACCGTCAAAAAACTGAAGATAGCAAAATTGAAATCACCAGTAGTCTGATTGGTGAATATGTAATGGAACAATTACGTAAAATGGATGAAGTTGCCTACATTCGTTTTGCCTCGGTTTATCGTGATTTTAATGATATTGGCGAATTTATTGAAGAAATAAAAAGCCTTGAAAACAGCTCATCACCTTAATCTTTAGCTGTATAGCAGGTACATAGAAAATGTCACCAAAACAAGTAGATTATAAATTTATGGCAATAGCCATACAATTAGCAAAAAAAGGGCAATACACAACTCATCCAAATCCACGCGTTGCTTGTGTTATTACTAAAAATAACAAAATAATTGGCAAAGGCTTCCATAAGCGAGCAGGAGAGCCACATGCAGAAATCAACGCACTGGCTAATTGCAAACAAAATGGTACTCAAGAAAAGCTACAAGGTGCCACCGCCTACGTTACACTTGAACCCTGCTCACATACAGGAAGAACACCACCCTGCGCCAATGCACTCATTGAAGCTCAAGTGAGTCGCGTAGTCATTGCCATGCAAGACCCAAACCCACACGTTGCAGGACAAGGGATTCAACGCCTTCAAGATGCAGGTATTGAGGTTGAAGTCGGTATTCTCGAAGAGCAATCTCGCCAATTAAACCCTGGTTTTATCAAACGTATGGAAACAGACCTACCGTGGGTACGAATTAAATTAGCAATGAGCCTAGATGGTCGCACCGCAATGGCATCAGGAGAAAGCAAATGGATAACAAGCAATGAAGCTCGTCAGGATGTACAAAAATTAAGAGCATCAGCAGATGCAATTCTCACAGGCATAGGCACTGTGCTAGCTGATGACCCATCATTAAATGTACGTTTAAGTGCCTCAGAACTTGGCATAGAAGGCGAGATTAGACAGCCAAAACGTATTGTTATTGACTCTCAATTAAAAACACCTCTAGATGCCAAATTATTTAAAATTGAAGGCGAGACTCTGCTAGTTTTTGCCAGCAGCAATGACAAAACCACTAAAATTCAAAATGAACAACTAATCAATGCATTTCAAGCGATGGGAGCTAGTTTTTTAGAAATAGACAAAAATGCTGAAAAGAATAAAGATGAAAATCAAGACGAGGCAACTAACACCTCAGAATTTATGCCCTTGAAAATAATCTTACAAGAACTCGCAAAGCAAGAG
>JALSLM010000266.1 GCA_026988295.1 Thiotrichaceae bacterium | reverse complement strand
TACAAATAGATGGTAAAGAGCATATTGAGAAAGCTATTGAAGCGAATCAAAGCATTATTCTGTTATTAGCGCATAGTGCAATGTTAGAATTTGCACCAGCCGCACTAGGCTATCATTTTGAGATATTTGGCTCATATAAAACATCAAAAAATGCTTTGTTAGACTGGATGATTGCCAAAGGTCGTTGTCGCTTTGCAAAATTTGTAGTTTCACGTGAAGAGGGGTTGCGCAAATTAGTTAAAGCATTACGGCCAGAACGATTGATGATTTTTTTGCCTGATGAAGATTTGGGTATTGATAACGCAATATTTGTTCCTTTTTTTGGAAAAAATAAGGCAACGCTTACCACGACAGCGCGAATTGCTAAAATGGGTAAAGCTCTGGCACTGCCAATATTTTGTTGGTATGACCCAAATATAAAAAAATACCGTACTCAGGTCTTAGCTGCCTTAAAAAACTACCCCAGTGGTGATGCAGAAACAGATGCAAAAACTCTTAATCTTGCGCTTGAAGAGCTTATTAAGCAGCATCCAGAGCAATATATGTGGCAGATGAAATGGTATAGAACCCGTCCCGATAATGAATCTAGTCTCTATGCAGTCAATCAATAAATGACGCTGATTTTTCCTGTTTTATTGCCTATTTTTTCACTGATACTTGTGGGTTATTTGTATGCAAAGTATCGCCATGTAAATATGGAAACTGCTAACCGTATGAATATGGAAATATTTATACCAGCACTTTTGATTGATGCGCTTTCAAAACAAAACTTTTCAATACTTGATTACCAAAACCTTGCCATAGCAGGTGTTTTTGTGGTTCTTGTTTCTGGGATTCTCGCCTGGCTGTTCGCAAAAGCATTTAAGCTGTCAGTGCCAATGTTTGTACCTGCAATGATGTTTAACAACTCAGGTAATATGGGGCTGCCATTGGCTGTTTTAGCCTTTGGTGAGCACGCATTAAGTGCCGCAGTTATTTTATTCTTATGTGAAAACTTATTTCACTTTACACTTGGAACTTACATTATAAATGGAAGAATTTCTTGGTGGAATCTTTTAAAAATGCCCGTCAATATAGCCACGATAATTGGTTTAAGTATCAGTTTTACCGCTTGGCAAATTCCTGAATTAATTCACACTCCTATAACAATGTTGTCACAGATTGTTATACCTCTGATGCTGGTTTCTCTAGGGGTTCGCATGACACAAGTTGATTTAAGCTCTTGGAAGATCGGGCTAGTGGGTGCGTTAGTCTGTCCCATCGTGAGTATTATTCCTGCATTTATTATACTGATATTTATTCCACTTGAACCCATTCAGCGGGCGCAACTACTATTATTTGCAACTTTACCTCCTGCTGTTTTAAACTTTATGTTTGCTGAAAAGTACCAAAAAAGCCCAGTTGAAGTGGCCTCAATTGTTGTCGTAGGTAATGCCTTATCAGTATTTACACTTTCATTAATGCTTTTGTATTTAGGGAGGGCGCAATAACAACTTATTCACTTTCTAGTACTCCATCAAACCAATATTGATGGAGTACTAGTATAATTTAAGGATTTATGTATTAATAAAAATACTGAAAATAATTTAATACAAAAAGAGCGTTATTTGCTTTTATACAAGCTTACGCCAATTATGATGCTGGCTAATGTATTGGCAGGTTTGATTCTTGTTGGAATACTCTGGGCGGCTGTTTCTCATGTCATGTTGTTACTTTGGCTTGGCACTTTGATTCTGATGGTGATCTTAACATCACTGTTTTATCTCTACTTAAAACCTGCTTATGTAGAGCTTGAAAAAATCCCAGATAAGCTTTATTACTACCAGCTTCCTTTTTTATTTGGGTGTATTTGGGGAACTGCTGGATACTTTTTTCTTACGCCAAACTCGATGATAGACATTGCTTTCCTCATTGTTTTTTTGTTTGGAATGGTTTCAGGGGGAGTTAGTGCCTTGTCATCGGTTTGGCTGGCATATTTAGCACTTGCCGTGCCTATGTTATTGCCATTTTCCATACGTTTAATTCTAGTAGGCTATACGCATACTGTTCTTTTGGGTAGTATAACGATAGTCTATTTAGTTGTTATGGCTCTTATTAGTAGGCTTAACTATCAGTCGATTGGTCGCTCTCTTATTATTCGGCATGAGAATAGAGAGCTGATAAATAGCTTAAAAAAGCAAACACAGGCAGCAGAAAAATCTTCTAGGGATAAATCAAGTTTTCTAGCTTCTGCTAGTCATGATCTACGTCAGCCCGTTCATTCATTATCCTTACTAAGTAGCGCTATTTCACCAGAAATACACACAGATAAGGGGCGGAAAATTCTTAAACAAATCAATAAAGCCAATGAAGTCATGTTGGAATTATTAAATTCATTATTGGATATTTCAAAGCTTGATGCTGGTATTGTAAAACCTCAACTGGCAAAAACAAATATAGATGAAATTTTTAAAACACTTGCCGATGAATTTAAAGAAGTAGCAGATAACAGTGGCTTGAAGTTAAAACTAAGAGCTTGCCAGTATGTCGTTAAAACTGATCCTGTTTTATTATCAACTATTTTAAGAAATCTAATCCAGAACGCACTGTTCTACACGGCAAAAGGAAAAGTCTTGGTGACCTGCCGAAAGCAGGGTGATTTTATTAAATTACAAGTTTGGGATACTGGAAAAGGCATTGCCAAAGAATATCAAGAAACAGTATTTGAAGAATTTCGACAATTGCATAACCCTGAAAGAGATCAAAATAAAGGCTTAGGTTTAGGCTTGGCTATCTGTAAAAAATTAACGGATATACTCGATATTGAATTAAGCTTAAAATCTGTGCTTGCCAAAGGTAGTGTTTTTAGCTTAAAAATTCCATATCTTGATGAAGTTGAAAGCAAAACCTACCAGTCTAAAAAGCTTCCTCCCGTTTATTTAGAAGCAGCACCGAATTATCAAAATCTTGTTATTTTAGTTATTGATGATAATAAAGATGTGTTAGAAGCAATGACCGCACTATTAGGAAAATGGGCTTGTGTTGTTTTAACAGCAAGTAGTGTTGAAGAAACCGTTGTTATTGCCAAAAACCATGCAACTAAGATAGATATAATCATGGCAGATTATCGACTAAGAGAAGAAACAACGGGTGTTGAAGCAATCAATGCATTTAATCAATATTCAGGATATTCATTACCGAGCATACTAATAACAGGTGATACCTCTCCTGAGAGAATGCAAGAAATCAGCTCGCATGGCTTACCCGTTTTACACAAGCCGATTAAAGAGCCCCAATTAAAAGTAATCATTGGAAGATTGTTGCGTATCTCGTCTTAAAAATTAATAATGCTCTTTTAGTTATAAAATAAAAGAAATCAGATGAGTAAGTTTTGGAGTAAACGTGTACAAGAGTTAGACCCTTATACGCCAGGCGAACAGCCACAAGATCAGCAGTACAGCAAATTAAATACTAATGAGAACCCATACCCGCCTTCACCTAAGGCGATTGAAGCAATGCGCAATGCATCTGACGAAAATATGCGTCTCTACCCTGATCCTAACTGTTATTCATTAAAACAGGCGATTGCAGAATATTATGCTTTGCCTATTGAACAGGTTTTTGTGGGTAATAGCTCAGATGAAGTTTTAGCCCATACCTTTGTTGCTCTGCTAAAACATGATAAGCCACTGCTATATCCTGATATTAGCTACAGTTTTTACCCCTGTTATTGCAAACTATTTGGTATTAAAGCAATACAAATACCTTTGGCTGAAGACTTTACCATTGAGCCAAAAGACTATAAGCAGACAAATGGTGGAATTATTTTCCCTAACCCCAATGCGCCCAGTGGTATTTCTCTATCATTAGACAAAATAGAAGAGATGCTCAAGGCAAGCCCTGATTCAGTCATTGTCATTGATGAAGCCTATGTTGATTTTGGCGGAGATACGGCGGTTCCTTTAATTGCAAAATATCCCAATTTATTAATTACCCAAACTTTTTCAAAATCACGCTCATTAGCAGGCTTGAGAGTAGGTTTCGCGCTAGGTCAAAAAGAATTAATAGAAGGGTTAGAACGTGTTAAAAATTCATTTAATGCATACCCTTTAGATCGAGCTGCACTGCAAGGAGCAATTGCCTCTATCAAAGATAAGCAATATTTTGAAGAAACCTGTAAGCAGATAATTAAGACGCGAGAAGAAACAACAATAGCACTAGAAAAAATGGGCTTTACTGTTTTGCCATCGAAGACTAACTTTATTTTTGCTAAACCTAACTTAACGCTAAATAAGACAAAAGCCGAAGATTTATACCTCAAACTAAAAGAAGAAGGTATTTTAGTGCGTTATTTTAACACACCACGTATCAATGACTTCTTGCGAATAACAATTGGTACACCTAAAGAAATGCAAGTTTTCCTTGAGAAGATTGCAATATTAAAATAATGACCACCATAAAAAGTCTTAAAAACAGGGGGGGATGGGTAATTTATCTTTTGTCCTGAATTTTTATAATGCTTTTGAGGTCTGAGAAGATAGTGAAGTTGGAAGCGAACTAGTCTCTGAAGGTCTAATTGCTTCCATATCCTTAAATTTATTTTGAATAAAGGCAGTGCTAGTTTTTGCAGAGTGTAAATCATCACTAAAAAATGACCATTTATTATTATGCAGGGTAAATTTACCACTATCATCTAACCAGATATCAATCGGATGTAGTACCTTTGTGGCTACTGATTTGAAGTGATTAAAGTAGTTAATAGAGTCAACCATGCTTGTTATATTAATTACTTTTAAATTAGATAAATGGGTACTATAACTATCTTTTGATAAAAATATTGTTGGTTTTAGCTCATCAGTGCCCTCTACTTTTATGTGATAGCCTAACAAAAGGATATTATCAGCCATAGGCTTGAAGTGTTTGATGATTGCCATAATAAATGGTGTCCATTTCTCAAGAGAGTCAGGGTTAGGGATAGATCTATCAAAGTTTAATATTTGATCATCATAAGCCTCCCATAGTTGAGAGATGACTATATATTTATAATGTTTTTTTAATTTATAAGCTTCCTCTCTCAAGCCGTTGCAAGGTGTGTCAGAAAACTCATCTACAAAATCAACACCTTTTAATAATACACATCCACCACGTGTGATTGAATCCACTTGATTGAGGTTAATATTCAGAGCTTTTGTTAGTGGGTAGACATATTGTTGTAGTACTGAATCCCCAATAAATAAGACCTGAGCTTTATTTTCATTTGTTCTATTCTCACCATTTGTATCAATAATTTCAGATATATTAACACCTGGTTTGAAATGCTGAAAAAATGATTCAGTATTATGTTGAGTCACCTCATAAGCAAATGGATTTAATAGTTTAAATCTATCACCAACACCGTTATTTTTAGCAATGAATATCCCTATAACTGCCACGCCAATTAAGCTTACAAGCAATGATGAAATTTGTAAGTGAGTCTTGATGTTTTTCTGGTGAACAAGCTTTCTCACGGGCTTTT
This sequence comes from Thiotrichaceae bacterium, assembly GCA_026988295.1. Classification (GTDB taxonomy): domain Bacteria; phylum Pseudomonadota; class Gammaproteobacteria; order Thiotrichales; family Thiotrichaceae; genus Cocleimonas. The sequence continues at coordinate 274 of JALSLM010000266.1, read as the reverse complement.
CAATATATTTGTAAGTTAGCCATGCCAAAATTATTGAAACAATCATGACTGAAACTAAAATCAAATACTTATTACTGGTTAGTTCGAAAAAATGAATATAGGAAATTATAGTACCCCAAGAAATTAGACCGTTTTTCAAAAAATCTTATTTCGATTTAGTCTAAAATAACCTAAAAAATCGGAGTCAATAATGAGCAGGAAACGAACAACTTACAGTCCAGCATTCAAAACCAAACTGGTGCTTGAGCTACTAAAGAATGAGCAAACACTGGCA
>JALSLM010000265.1 GCA_026988295.1 Thiotrichaceae bacterium | reverse complement strand
GCTCTTGTAATGACATCTCACTAAGATCCTTTTCTTTTTGTACACCATAGGCAACTGCATTCCCTACAACTTCATGAGCATCTCTAAATGGCATGTTTTTACCGACTAGATAATCTGCCAAATCAGTAGCAGTTGAAAAACCTTGCATGGCAGCAGCGCGCATACTGTCCTTTTTAGTTTCGATATAAGGCATCATATCAGCAAACGCTCGAAGACTTCCTAGTAAAGTGTCAACTGTATCAAATAAAGGCTCTTTATCTTCTTGGTTGTCTTTATTGTATGCCAGTGGTTGGCTTTTCATTAAAGTGAGCAAAGACATTAAACTACCATAAACTCGCCCTGTTTTTCCACGAACCAACTCAGGAACATCTGGGTTTTTCTTTTGTGGCATAATAGATGAACCAGTGCAGAAACGATCAGGCAAGCTGATAAAGTTAAATTGTGCAGAAGTCCAAAGCACTAATTCTTCAGAAAAACGAGATAGGTGCATCATAATTAGTGATGCCGCTGAGACAAACTCAATGGCAAAATCACGATCACTAACGCTATCCAAAGAATTATTGGATGCACTATCAAAACCCAGTAATTCAGCACTGTAGGCTCGATCAATAGGATAGGTCGTACCAGCAAGTGCAGCAGCCCCTAAAGGCATTATATTTACACGGGTTTTACAATCTTGAAGGCGATCATAATCACGATTCAGCATTTCATACCATGCCATCATGTGATGCCCGAAAGTAATGGGCTGTGCAACCTGTAAATGGGTAAAGCCAGGCAAAATAGTATCAGCTTCTCTTTCTGCTAGCAGCAGTAAACCAGACTGTAAGCGTTTTATTTCAGATGAAATCAGCTCAATTTGTTCACGCAACCAAAGACGAATATCAGTCGCAATTTGATCATTTCTAGAGCGTCCGGTGTGTAGCTTCTTGCCTGTAATACCAATTTTATCGGTTAAACGTGCTTCAATATTCATGTGAATATCTTCAAGCTGAACCGACCATTGTAAGTTTCCTGATTCAATATCAGCTTGAATTTCATCTAGCCCATCGTGAATACTAAGCATCTCTTCATCTGTCAGTATGCCAACCTTATTCAACATTTGAGCATGCGCTTTAGAACCTGCGATATCATGCTTATAAAGACGCTTATCAAAGTTTATAGATGCAGTAAATGCTTCTACAAAAGCATCAGTTGATTCACTAAATCGACCTCCCCAAAGCTTATCTTTTTCAGATATTTCTGCTTCAGATCCTGTTTTAGAAATGAAAGAATGTGAAATTTTATTGCGATCAGACATGTTTATTCAGTTTCCAGTCAGTAAGGATTACTTACAATATGTATAGTTAATGGATGAGTAAACAATCACTTAAATAACTAACTTGTCTTTTGGTTTAAATTAAAGTTCTTACTAGTCGCGTAGAATAATACACGCCTCTTGAGAAGATTTAATCTGAATCAAAAGTTCTAAGTGGTTCTTTGCAACTCTCAACAAAGTAGCTGTGAAGGTAGTTGAAGTAATTATTTACTTATTCTCAATAAATAAAAAAAGTTTCTGCTTGTATTTAAGCATGTACGCACATTTTATGCGCTATATGTTTAACAGCAAACCAGCTTAGCGGTACTATAAATCTGTCTGACGGCTAGAAAAATGGTCGGATGGCACAAAAGACGCGCTAGACGGTATGGCACTGCTATAGCTAAGCAAGCGAGCTGGATAATATAATAAAAATAAATGAATAATGCGAATTCTAAACAGTTAATTGGTTTTTTACCGGAGTTGTGTACACCTCAGGCATTATTGCGCGTAATGCTAGGTGCTGAAGTATTGGCACTGATACTAGCTCTCTCAGGATCATCATTAACTTACATGGATTCTCTAGTCAGGCTTGCCCTTACCTCTTTGTTTGTGCAATGGGTTGTATTGGGCTCAACAATGGTAGTTTGCCTGTCTTCAAAAAAAATTCGCAAACTGAGTATATTACATATTCGAAGTGTGGTGAGTAGCATTGTTATTGCTTTCACCGTTGGCGCTTCAATACTTGCCATAATGGCTGATAGTTATCAAAAGGTTGGTGTTATTCATTATTGGGATACGCCCTTTATTTTAAGAAATGTAGTGATTGCACTTTTATTAGTTTTGATGGCTCTGCATTATTTTTATGTGCAAAGCCAAATAACAGAGCTATTAAAAGCAGATAGTAGCGCTAAATATGATGCCCTACAGTCTCGAATGCGTCCACATTTTTTGTTTAACAGCCTCAATACTATTGCTCAATTAATTTATGTTGATCAAGCTAAAGCAGAAGATGCACTACTTGATTTAGCGGATATTTTCCGCTCAACACTCGATACAAAACCGAGAGTATCTCTAGGAGAAGAGCTGGATATAACGTTGCGTTATTTACGCATGGAAGGATTAAGATTAGGCAAACGGCGATTAAATGTCGTCTGGGATATGGACAGAAACACCCTGCCGTTTAATATGGATATTCCACCATTACTGTTACAACCTTTAGTTGAAAATGCCATTTATCATGGTATTCAACCTCGAAAAGATGGAGGAACATTAGGAATCAGTCTTTACGATGCGGGTGATAAGCTTGATGTCGTTGTTTCCAATCCAATACCACCTGAGGGTACAAATTCCCACCAAAAGGGAAATCACATAGCTCAGGAAAATCTAAAAAATCGTTTGAGACTCGCCTACGGTGATCGGGCAAATTTAAAAATAATAAAATCTGAACACCAGTACCGCGTCTCATTTTCAATACCTAAGGAGCTATAAAAATGACAATGAACATCCTAGTCGTTGATGATGAAGAACTTGCCCGTCAGCGCATCGAAAGCCTGCTAAAAGACAGTTCTGAATACAATATTTGTGCTGAAGCCGAAAACGGGGCCGAAGCATTAATGATGGTAGAACGCCATCAGCCTGATTTGATTTTGCTTGATATTTCTATGCCTGTGATGGATGGGCTTGAAGTAGCGAAACATTTATCGGGAATGCCAAATCCACCAGCCGTAATTTTTACTACTGCATATGGAGAGTATGCATTAGAAGCCTTTTCAACCAAAGCAACAGGGTACCTCATGAAACCAATAAGACAAGAACAATTATTAAAAAGTCTACAACAGGCCCGCTCGCTTAACCGTGCACAACGCTCTAAAGTATTAGACGAAAATGATATTACAGGCTCAAGCCGTAAACACATTTGTGCGCGTATGCGTGGCAACCTGGAGTTAATTCCTATTGAAGATGTATACTATTTTCAGGCCGATCAAAAATACGTTACTGTGCGTCACAGCAAAGGTGAAGTGATAATTGAAGAATCACTCAAGTCACTTGAAAATGACTTATCAGAACAATTTATTCGCATTCACCGCAACGCTCTTGTGGCAAAAAGCCGTATCACTGGTTTGGCGAAGACCAATATTGGTCGTGTAAGAGTTAAAATTGACCGTATTGATGATGAGCTAGAAGTTAGCCGTCGTCATGTCGCAGAAATACGTCGATTTGTGCGTAATCGTTAATAAAAAGTATAAAAAAAGGGGGGGATGGGTATACATTACAGTTTGCCCATATTCCCTTTTTTATTTTTCTACTTTCTCTATTTTCTTCATAGCTGAGTTATCAGCAATCTCTTTTTTAATATTGGCCACCAGTTTATCAATCTCTCTATCAAGATAAACACCAAAATAATCAACCGTATTAATACCCACCATTGTTTCTGCTTTTTTCTTTCCGTGATAATCCAGAAAAACTAATGTTGGCGTAACCGTAGCACCAAAACGATTTGAAATATCCGAAGGTTCTACAGTCGAACCATCAAAATCTTTAATATTTCTTGAATCATCAATTTGTAATTTACGTATCACAACCCGTTTGTCGTAATCACCGCTGACAACCATTGGTGAAAGAATTTCTCTTTCCATTAAGGCGCAATAAGGACAATTCTCTGCATGTAGCATCAAAACCAATCCTAATTTTTTCTCCTTCATGTTAGCGGATAAGCTTTGAAAATCACTTTCCTCAATTAAGGCTGAAGACTCCTCTGCCGCATTGCTTGCTCCAATAAAAAAAATAACAAGCAAACAACTAATAAAAAATTTCATGTTCTATTTTGCCTCATAGCTAGTTTTAACGTAAAGTCACGACTCTTATTACCTACAAATATGCGTTGTCCTTTAAACTATGTCAAATATCCTAAAAATAGCTACTCGCAAAAGCCCACTTGCACTATGGCAAGCAGAAGAGGTTGCCCGCCTGTTAAAAAAATATCACCCTGATTTAGAGATTGAATTGGTCACAATGACGACACAAGGCGATAAAATCCTAGATACACCGTTGGCAAAAATTGGCGGTAAAGGCCTTTTTGTTAAAGAACTTGAAGTTGGTATGCTAGAAGGCATAGCAGATATAGCTGTGCATTCAATGAAAGACGTGCCAATGGCATTTCCTGAGGGCTTGCATTTAGCCGTTGTCTTAGAGCGTGAAAATCCACGTGATGCCTTTGTCTCAAATACTTATAAAAGCCTCGCAGAACTACCTTTAAATTCAAAAGTAGGAACATGCAGCCTGCGTCGCCAAACACAGCTAAAAGAAGCCCGTCCTGATATTGAGATTCTTGATTTGCGTGGCAATGTAAACACCCGTTTAGCCAAGCTCGACAATGGTGATTATGATGCCATAATTTTGGCATCCGCTGGACTATTGCGGCTAGGCTTTGAAGATCGCATTACTGATATTATTTCAACAAAACAAAGTTTGCCTGCTATCGGACAAGGTGCGATTGGCATAGAATGTCGCAGTGATGATGAATATGTAAATGCACTGCTAGCACCGCTTAACCATCCTGATACAGCATTAAGATTGACAGCAGAAAGAGCACAAAATACACGCTTAAATGGTGGTTGCCAAATCCCAATCGGTGGCTATGCAGAACTTCAGGGTGACAAAATTTACTTGCGTGGTTTAATAGGCTTTCCTGATGGCTCAAAGATTTTTCGTGCTGAAAAACAAGGCAACCATCAAGACGCAGAGGCGATTGGTACAGCCGTTGCTGAAGATTTATTAGCCCAAGGTGGCAACAAGGTTCTGGAGCAATTAGGTATAGACCACTAAAAGCTAAGCATCGAATAATATGCCATTACCTCTTAAAGAAAAGTGGATCGTTATCACTCGCCCAAAACATCAAGCAAACCAGCTCCGTTTAAAGCTTGAAGCACTAGGTGCAAATATTATTCTCTTTCCTTTATTAGAAATTATTCCTGCTGATAACATTAGCCTAGCTCAGAAACAGTTAGCTCAAATTGAACAATATGAATTAGTCATTTTCACCAGTGCCAACGCAGTAAACTACAGTTTAAAATGGCTAAATAAAAAAAACTTAAAAAACTTAAAAGTAGCAGCCATAGGTGAAAAAACAGCAAAGCTATTAAAACACAATGGAATTCAGGTTGATCATTTTCCGAGTGATTATTTTAATAGTGAAGCTTTATTGGCAATGCCTGCAATACAATCGTATAAAACAGGCAATACTGCGGCAATCATTCGAGGACAAAACGGGCGCAATTTTCTTAGGCAGAAACTAATAAAACAAGGCGTAAAGGTTGATTATATTGATGTCTACAAACGTATTCTTCCACAACAAGATATTAATCGGCTAAGTCAGCAGTATAAGAATAACCAGCTTGATCTTATTCTTATTACTAGTGGCTCAATGCTGCACAACTTATTTGAATTTCTACCAAACAATCAATGGCTAAATAATATTAGTTTATTAGTCGGCAGTGAGCGAATTAAAGCACTGCTACTAGATCACTACCCTGACTTTCAAGGCAACCTATTTGTGACACAAGACCCCAGCGATGA
>JALSLM010000264.1 GCA_026988295.1 Thiotrichaceae bacterium | reverse complement strand
GCAAATATACGCATTTTTTTAGGTGGGTATTCGTCTTTATAGGTATCAAATAAGTACTGTTGCAAACCAAAAAAACCAATTAGTTTTTCATCGGCACTGCCCTGATAACCTTCCCAATAAGGATGTGGATCAAGTGGCTCAATGCGTACACTGATTTGATCGTCTTTATTATTTAATATCAACACACTCGGCTGTGTGCAACGACCTCGTAAACCGACATAATCAGCACCTAAGCCATGAAAGGTATACGCTGCACCGCCCATGCTCGAAATATAAAAGCCATCCCACTGTGGGCTAAAAGCACAAAAAACTAAACGTCGCGCCCCTGGGATTGAGCTACCTGCTAATAAGCCTTGCCCAAAGGTAAAACTATCAGGGTATTTTTTATAACGATCCCAGCCATAATCGACGGGACCTAGAATATTTTGGTCAATATGAAGTTCATCTAAGGCCCACTGCTCAGTGAGTAAATTAATGACTAATTCACGTTGAATAATATCGTATTGCATTGTTTTTTATCCTTTTTTAGCCCAGATAGAATTAACCTGAATCTAAGATTCAGGTTTAAGGGAGCACAATAGTAAACCCATCCCCCCCTTTTTTTACATGTTTTTCATCAATTAGTACTAAAAACAATGTCGAAATATAATGCTGGAAATAACACGGCAATTACAAACACCCTGCTGGAATCTGAATGATTTTATCATTCGTAATTACTGTTATTAATAATCATTCCAAAGGGTAATTCATGCTGTTTTAGGAAAACCTGCTCAGTCGATTGGAATTTAGTGAAACTAAAAAAAATGGACTGATCATCAGGGTTCCCTTTATAAATATCTGCAGTGCTACAGATTTGATTTCAATAGCATACCCTGTACAACCCACCCCCCCCTTTTTTACACTTTTTATTCAGAGATAAAGTGTTAACTTTACAGGTTTAAGTCACTACCTGATTTGCATCGTCATTGGTAGCTTTCCTTTAGGGCGTAAAGTAAGTCTGCACTCGTGTTTTACATCGGCATTAGGTGGTAATGTAAGGCGGAATCGTTGTGCGATAATGGCGATGGCTAAAACAGATTCGGTTATACCAAAACTTTTGGCAATACAAACTCTAGGACCTGCACTGAAGGGTAAATATGTGAATTTTTTTGGTTTTTCTGCGCTAGGTAAAAAGCGTTCTGGTATAAAGCTATCGGGGTTTTTCCAGAATTTTTTATGACGTTGTACTAACCAAGGAACAATTAGCATTAAAGAACCCGCCGGTACTTTTCTTCCTCGAATGTCATCATCCTTGAGAGCTTGACGAGATAAGATCGGAACTGGCGGGTATAAACGCATTGTTTCGTCAAGAATAGCACGAGTATACTTTAAATTCTCAACATCTGCATACTCAGGGGTTCGACCATTTAAGACTTCTGTTAGTTCCTGATGGAGTTTTTCTTCAACATCAGGTGCTTGGGAGATAAGATACCATGTCCATGCAAGAACATTGGCAGTGGTTTCATGTCCAGCCATAAAGAGTACGATAATCTCATTGCGAATCTGTTCGCGAGTCATCAGGTCTTCACCGCTTTCCATTTTATTGGCTTTGAGTAGCTCTGCAACCATTGTGCCTTCATGACCACCTTTTTCTGCTAATGCAATAATAGCATCAACAGCGTTATGAATGGTTTGGCCTGCTACTTTTGCTTTGCCAATTTTGGCATTTACGTTAGGCATCCAGTCAGGTAAGCCAAGGAAGTTTGAAAGAGCCATTTGTTTGACAACTGATTGATAGTCAGCAAAGGCATTAACAACGGCTTCACTATTTTCTGCACCTAGTTTTTCACCAAAAAGGGTTCGAGCAATAATTTCAGCAGCAAGTTTTGCCATTTCTGTATGCGCTTCGATGGTTGCACCATTGCCCTGAGATTCCCAGTTATCTGCCATCTCTACAATGGTCGATACCATAGTTTTGCTATACATTTGAATGTGTGCATTATCAAATAATGGGGTTTGAATTCTGCGTCTAGAAGCCCAGGTCTTGCCGTCACTAATAAATAAACCATCACCTAAAAGTGGCTCTAGAGCACGTTTCATTTGTGGGCTTTTACGTTCGTAGTTATCTTTGTTTTCTACCATGACATAACGAATGATTTCAGGGCAATTTGCTACAAAAACATGTTGTTTTAGAATTTTCTGTGACATAAATTCATCGCTGAAAGCATCTTCGTCCCACAGTGATAGGAGGTCTTTTCGTGCATAATAAAGAGCTTGAAATGGATTTATTTCTTTCTTATGCCTTTTTGGATAAGGTGGTATAAAAGCTGTCATTTTTTTTCCTTAGTTATTTTTTAGAGCATTCCATTTATTGAAAGATGCTCTTTGTCTGAATCCGCGAGGTTAATAAATTGCATGTTGTGCCGTAGTGACCTCACGGATTCAGGTTTCATCAACCTCTCTTGATCAGAATTTCCTTAAGAGAGTATATATCAATTTTCTTGTCATCTGTCTGTGTGCCAAATATATAAATATGTTGGGGAGGGGTATCTCTTCGATTTTAGTATTTAACGGGCATGTATAGTATTTGTGCATAATATTAATTCTGTATTAAGCTACTTGAGTTATTATTCAATTCTTAATTCTTAGATAGACTGAGAATAGAGAGCTGTTTTAAATATTGTTCTGAGTATATTTTCATAAGTGTAGATTAATTCAAGATAGATCAATTACATAGTTTGTGATCAAGATCATAATTGCTCAACTTATTCCATACACGTTCCTTAGTTAAACTTGAAACCATATTGATCTTATGGATTCAGGTTAAAATGAAACAACTACTTGCGATTTATGTGTAAAGGATAATAAAAACTATGTTTGATAATAACAATCAACCTAGGGGGTTGATTTTTGATTTAATTTTAAAAATAGACTACCTTAAAAGTACGGTTTGTTTTTGCAGTGTTTGTGATACAGAGGTGTGCAGTTATAAATATGAATACTTTATTAGAACCAGTGTTAGTTGATCATGATTTAGGTGTTTGCGTTAAAGATTCAGAAGGGAGAGTTTTGCAACAAAATAAACTTTGTCTCGAAATTTGTGGCGATTGTCTGGATAAAGTTTGTAATGTTGCTTGTATGGAGTTATATGAAAAAGATAAGTCTCGACAATGGAATAACTGGGGTAGCCATCTGTATAAAAATAGTTTCGCGCATAATGACTTTTATGATATTACCCTGTTGTGCAGTGATACACACATGATTACTTTTCTTCAGCCACTAAAGAAAAAGTATGAAAAAGCAATTGCTTATTATGAGGCTTTGAAGCTTACCAAAAGAGAAATGGAGATACTCTCATATATTATAAAAGGAGCTTCTAATTCTGAGATTTGTGAGAAGATTTCTGTTTCGAGAGCAACCATCAAAACTCATTTAAATAATGTCTACAAAAAAGCGAGTGATATTAATCTTGAGTTAAAGTACTTACCAAAGAATAGGTTGGCATCATAGCCTTGAATCTGTAGTGATCTCGCGGACTTAGGTTATACCTTATGGATCCAGGTTAATTACTAAATTCTTATTCCTAAGTATCAGAATTTATACAAAAATATAATATTTTTAGCTTGATCTGTTTTACTGTAGAATTCGCACCGGTTAACTTGGCTTAGAGAAAATCTAAAGGAAAAATCATTGACAAATGTAAAAAAGAAAATTGCCATTGTAGGCATGGCGTGCCGCTTTCCTGGCGAGGCTAACTCACCTGATGCGTATTGGGATGTATTAAAAAAAGGCAAAGATGTTGTAACGGAAGTCAGTTCTGATCGTTGGGGAACTAATTTTTATCAGCACCCTAATAAAAAAGAACCAGGTAAAAGTTATACCTTTTCTGCTGGTGTATTACCACAAGTAGATGAGTTTGATGCTAGTTTTTTTGGGATTTCCCCGCGTGAAGCTGCGCAGATGGATCCTCAACAACGGCTATTGTTAGAGCTGACATGGGAGGCTCTTGAAGATGGTCGGCAGGTTCCTGAGTCTTTAGCGGGTTCTCAATGTGCTGTTTATATTGGTATTGCAAGTACTGACTACGCACATCGTCGCATGGATGACTTAAGTTCACTTGATCCTTATTCAATGACGGGCAATACAGCGAGTATTGCATCAAATCGTATTTCCTATATTTATGATTTACATGGACCTAGTGTTTCTGTTGACACTGCGTGTTCTTCTTCACTTGTAGCATTGCATCAAGCTTGTAATGCAATTTGGAATGGTGATGCTCCATCTGCTATTACGGGTGGTGTCAATATGCTATTGCACCCTTTTGGCTTTGTTGGTTTTTCTAAAGCATCCATGCTTTCTCCGCGTGGTCGATGTCGAGCATTTGATGCTACTGGGGATGGTTATGTGCGAGCAGAAGGCTCGGCAATTCTGTTTTTAAAACCATTGGAAGACGCTGAAGCTGATGGTGATCCTATTCATGCGATTATTGTTGATACGGGTATAAACAGTGATGGTCGTACTAATGGTATTACCTTACCGAGTACCGAAGGTCAGGCAAAGCTTTTACAAAGCGTCTATGATAGGGCGGGCATTGATCCTAATGAGCTGTGTTATGTTGAAGCTCATGGAACAGGAACTGCTGTCGGTGACCCATTAGAAGCTGCTGCATTAGCTAAAGTTTTGGGGCGAAAACGCAAAAAATCACTGCCGATTGGTTCTGCTAAAACTAATTTAGGACATCTTGAAACGGCTTCAGGTATGGCTGGTTTACTAAAAGTCATATTAAGCTTAAAGAATAGAGCTATTCCGCCATCATTACATTTTAATGAGCCAAATCCACACATAGATTTTGAAGCTGATAACTTGTCTGTTGTGACTTCTCTCACGTCTTTAAGAGCATCTAAAAAGCCCTTGCTAATGGGAGTAAACTCCTTTGGTTTTGGTGGTGCAAATGCTCATGCCATCGTTGAAGAATATAAGGCTGAGGAATATAAAGAAAGGCCTCAAAAACAGCAGAATAAAAATATTCAAAAAAAGGGGGGGATGGGTAATAGTAAAACAGTTGGCAGTACAGTTGCTAATAAGGTTATTAATAGCAAGACGAATGTGCCTTTGTTTTTGTCAGCGCACAATACTAATGCATTAAAAGCGATGGCGGGTCAATATCGTGACTTATTTCACCAAGATGGTATAAATTTTGAGGATATCGCTTGGTCTGCCTATAAAAATAAGCAGCAGTTGAAACAGGGTTTAGCTATTCATGCTGATAAGATCGAGGATGTTATCGAATGCCTTCATGCTTATTCACAAGGTGAGTTGCATACTGGGGCAACAGTCGCTAACAAGCTTGACTTAAATGATAAAAAACTAATTGATAAAAATAATAAAAAAGTTGCAAAAATTGCACTAGTTTTCTCAGGAAACGGCTCTCAATGGCAAGGCATGGGTTGTGAATTACTGGCAACAGAGCCTTTGTTTTTAAAAGCAGTACAAGAAGTTGATACTCTAATCAGTGAATATGATGATATTTCTTTAATCGATGAGTTTAAAGCAAGCCCTGAAGAATCTCGATTAGCAGAAACTGAAGTTGCACAACCGCTATTATTCGCTTTGCAAGTAGGTATTATGCGAGTTCTTGAATCAAAAGGGCTTGTTGCAAATGCTGTGATTGGACATAGTGTTGGTGAGGTTGCTGCGGCATGGGCGGCGGGTGTACTAAGTTTGAAAGATGCTGTAAGAGTGATTTATCAGCGTAGTCATGCACAAGGCAAAACACGAGGCTCAGGGAGAATGGCAGCGGCTGCCTTGGGTGAACTTGAGATGACTCTTGTGCTTAAAGAGCTGGGTGTAGAGAAGGATGTTTGTATTGCAGGGGTTAACAGCCCTAAGTCTGTTACTTTATCGGGTTGTTTAAAAGCACTTGAGAAA
>JALSLM010000263.1 GCA_026988295.1 Thiotrichaceae bacterium | reverse complement strand
GCTTTTATTATTGAGGTTGTTGAGCATTTAACCAATCGAGCATCGCAACGCGAACAACTTAGTTATCAAAAATATGCCATTCATAAAGATGATTCCCCTGATATTGTTCAGGAGGTTATGCCTGAATACAGCCATGCTTTAACAACATCTCAGATTAATCGTTTTATTCCGCCTAGTGATGCGGGTGTTCTTATCGCTTATATTAAAGACAAACAACAGCTTGAATGGATTGAAAATAAACGCTTGTATAATATTCGTCTTGATACTATAGGTTTAAAAAAATATGGGATAACTGAGGCTAGTGTTAAATATGTGTTATTACGCTGCAAAGGTGAGCATAAGCAAGCCTTTAGAATATGGGAAGTTGTTGGGAGTGCACCAAAGGTTGTAAGTAAAAAAGCTTTGCAGTCTAAGCATAAGTATCCGTCTAAGCCATCTGCTGAGGCTTATTTGCTTTATGAGCTTAATGAGGTATCAGATGATGCTTTTGGTGAAGGTAAATGGGATTTAAGTGATTTAATTAAAAAGTATGCAGGTACTGGAGCTGAGCAAGCACGACCTTTTGCGGTTTCTTTATCTGAATTATCGAAAAGAATTATTAAGGAGTATTAGGACTTTACATAATAACCTCCGTTTTAATCTAAGTAAAAAAGGACAGCCATCAATTCTGGTATAAAAATGCCAATTAACGGTAGATTACGATGGATAAAATTATGAATATCCTTTTTATTTGCACTTTTTTATTTCCAAGGATCAAATAACTCTACCGTACTTTGCTCCATGTCTGAAGTGTTACGAGTAACAACAATACAGTTATTTACAAGACCTGAAACTGCAATGAGACCATCTATAGCTGGCATAGGCTTACCTGCTTGCTCCGATTTACCTTGTAGAGAACCCCACTGGATTGCTGTTTTCAAATCAATAGGTAAAACTCTACCTTCAAATCTTTTCTTTAAATCTTCTTCTACCCATAACTTTAGTTTTTTCTTTCTGACTTTATCAGGCGCTTTTTCTATACCTTTTTCAATTTCTCCAAAGGTTAAAACACTTAGAAATAAGTCACTTTCATCTTGATTAGTTAACCAAGAAATTACGTTTTTATCAGGTTTTGGTTTTATTATTTCTGAGATTACACAAGTATCTAAAAGATATTTCATAACTCAATATCTCTAGGAAAATCAGTTTTACTTCTTGATATATCTAAATCAATTTCAGAGAGAGGAGAGTTTATTAAAAAGCTCACTAAATTTGTTTTTGGTTTTATTATTTTTTTATAATCTTCGAAAGATAAAACTACCACCGCATTACGACCATGCTTCGTAACAAACTGAGGTTTGTCATGCATTGCATTATCAACAACTTGACTGAATTTGCTTTTTGCATCTTGTAGTTGCCATGTATCATTTTTCATAATCACACTCTTTAAATAACTAGTCTGACTAGATTATAGTATGGTTTATATATGAAGTACAATTTATGAGCTGTAGTGGAATAACGCCTAGGAGACTCTCTATTCTCAGACAGCCTCCTGCGATCTAATTGGTATCAGTAAAAGAAAATTTTAGGTTAAATAAGTTTTTTAGCTTTCTCTAAAGCACTGAGACGTGTTTTAAAAATAGTCTCTTTTGATAGATGCTGGAGGATTCCCTGTTTTTCTAGGGTTTGATAAACATCCTCATTTGCCCCGACCATTAAGACTATATTCCCGCTTTCTTTGGTGCCAACGATAATATCTTCGACGGCTCGTGAAGAGGTGAAGTCAATGAGTGAAACATCAGTCAAATCTAACAACATGACTTTATAGTTTGAGGCATTTGAATACTGCCGCACCATTGCTTTAGCGGAGGTAAAGCTCATTGCACCAAGTAAGCGAAAAATCATAACCTTTCCAGCAGCCTCTTCAAGAATCTTACTTTCTTTATCAGATAAGTATTCTTGTTGTTCTGGCTGTGTAATCGTTGACATGCTTTTGACTTGCAACTCAGTCATGCGGTGCATAAATAGAAAACTAGACATGACCATGCCAACACCAACTGCTAGCATTAAATCAATACTGACGGTAATAATAAGTACCGTCAACATAATAACAATACCTGCTTTGGGAACAACAGGAAGACGCTTTAGATAATTCCAATCAATAATATCTGTGCCGACTTTAATTAATATTCCCGCTAAAACAGCTTTAGGGATATTACTCGCCAAAGAACCAGCACCTAGTACAATAATCAATAAAACGATGGAGTGTAATGCACCAGAAATTGGGGTGCGACCACCTGCTTTTACATTAACAACAGTACGCATCGTAGCACCAGCACCGGGTAATCCGCCAAATAGACCTGCAATGGTATTGCCAATTCCTTGACCAATAAGTTCACGATCGGATTTATGTTGAGTACGAGTGATATTGTCAGCAACAAGAGAGGTTAAGAGAGAATCTATGGTTCCTAAAGCTGCTAATGTTAAAGATGAGCCAAGCATGATCAGCGCGAGTGAGGCATCAATAGTCGGCAGATGAAACTCAGGTAAGCCAGATGGAATGTCACCAATAATAGGCGTACTACCTGTGGGCATAAAAAACATATAAAACGATGTACCAGCAATCAATGCAAGTAAAGGTGAGGGTATCAGGCGATTAATGCGTGGTAAAAAGAAGGGTATGCCATAGACAATTGCTAAGGCGAGCAAGCCCAATAAAAGCGAGCTTGTGTGTAGGTTTGCAATAAGACTAGGAATAGCAATAGCGGCATCGAGTGGTTTTGATACTGAAGCCTCCCCGAGTAGAGGACCTATTTGCAATAAAATAATAATAATCCCGATACCACTCATAAAACCAGAAACAACAGGATGTGGTACTAGCTCGATATATTTACCTAAACGTAAAATACCAAATAAAATCTGAAATAAGCCACCAAAGACAACAACAGAAAATGCAAGAGCAGCACCTTGAGCAGGATTATCAGGAAACAAACTGGTGAACTGAAGAAAAATAGCAGCCATCACCACCGTCATAGGACCAGTAGGGCCAGAGACTTGAGAGGGTGTGCCGCCAAGTATAGAAGCAAAAAAGCCAAGAATAATAGCACCATACAAACCAGCAATAGCACCAACACCAGAGGCAACCCCCATAGCCATAGCTAAAGGCAAGGCAACAACAGCAGCCGTTAAACCACCATAGATATCACCACGAAGGTTATTAAAATGTAAACCATTAACAAAAGACATAATCACCTTTAAATATTATTTAACAGGATGTAGGAGAGGACAAGGTGATTATAGGCTTAAGGAAAACCTGATCAAGTCCAATTAGTTTTAGCTTGCCAAATCTGCCGATATTTTCCATGAAGATCGGCGCAATAGAATAACTATTACGTCTCACTTCATGAAAAATAGCGACAGATTTTTCTACGCTAAATTCTAATCGACTTAATCAGGTTTCCCTTAAGAAAACCTGATCAAGTCCAATTAGTTTTAGCTTGTCAAGTTTGCCGATATTTTCCATGAAGAGGGCTAATAAAAAAGTATATTTACCATAAATTTTTTCTGTAAGGGACTAAAATAGTCAATACATTATAATATTGGGTAATTTATTTTGATTCCATTAGACACATTTATTCTTTTTTTTGTAACAACTTTTGTCGTGGTGTTATCGCCAGGCCCTGCGGTGATCATGGTCACGGGAGAGTCAGCGACAAATGGTTTTAAACATTCATTTTGGGTAATTCTAGGTATTGCCGTAGCAAATGCCTTATTTTTCATATTGTCAGCAATGGGGATTGTGACACTTATTTTGGCATCGGATATTTTGTTTTCAATCATTAAGTGGGCGGGTGTTGCATACCTTTTGTATTTAGGGGTTACGGCTTTGTTTAGCAGTGGTGGACCATTGAATATTGAGGCTCAAAAACAAACAAAAAACAAAATACATTTAACCTTTTTAAAAGGCTTTATTCTGGAAATATCAAACCCAAAAGCACTTTTGTATTTCTCAGCTTTATTACCGCAATTTATTGATATTACACGCCCGATAGCATTACAAGCAACACTATTAGGTGGCACAACTTTTATGCTGGATTTAGTCTGTTACGGTTTTTATGCCTATTTAGGGTGGAAGTCGAGCAGCGTGGGCTTAAAGCCGATAGTTGTAAAAATAATTAATAAAACAGCTGGAACAATGTTGATATTGGCAGGTATTAAAATGGCGACTGTTCAGCGTTAGTGATTATGAGTTTTTGTCGGATGGCATTTTCGTTTCAATCCGAGTTCTCAGACAGCCTCCTAGATAATTAACATAAAAAATAAGAGTGGCGATAGGAGTGCACTTTTCTTAATCCCCTGACTTATTTATTATGTAATATTTACTATACCTCTACATTTTGGAAACTTTGAACAACCCCAAAATTTATTGCCTATATTCTGCCCTTTTTTTACTTTACGCAAAACCATTTCACCACCGCACTTTGGGCATGTCTGGCTTACCAACTTTTTTGCTATATTTTCTTTAACATGCTTTACATGCTCTCGGTTAGTTTTAAATGAGGGTATCAATCTACCACTTTCAATCTTGTGTATTACAGAGATAACTTCAGACTCAGAGAGTTTAGATTGTGTTTTTGATTTGATAAAACGGATATAACCTTTGCCATAAGTAATATTTTCAGGCATTTCTGTTTTAAACGTACTATCACCAACAAAAACAACGACTGAAAATAATTGATTTTCACTTAATCCTAATAGCTCTCCAAGCACCTTTGTATGCTTGTAGTTCTGGTGCAGGGGATTTTGAAATTTATTTTTATACTTGTAAATCTGCTGCGTCCACATTTTTTGGTGAGCGTTACCAAATATCCAGCCTTTAATATTCTTTGTTTCAACAACAAATACACCATATTTTGAAATAATTATGTGATCTATTTGAGTGCTACCATCATCTGTGGGCAAGGTTACATTTTTTATGAGATAATATTTTTCTTTATCGAGGAATAATTTTGAACTTACATTTACAATAAACTCACCAACAACACCCTTGAACCATGGTGACTTTATCAATACTCCTAAAATTGCTAGTGGAACTAACCACCATAACATACTTAAAACTTGGTTAATAATTGGTGTAAAATCCATCTGCTTCCTCTGATTGTGTTAGAAAATACCTCATAAAAAAATAAAAAGACCACTCATCAAATTCTGTTATTAAAATGGCAACTGTTCAGCGTTAGTGATTATGCGTTTTGTGGGATGGCACTATCGCTTATCACCGTTTTTTAGTAATGGGAATCGGTAGATACGCAATGCATTGCGTATCTACTCGGCACATTCAAATTGTAAAAATAATATATTACCCATCCCCCCCCTTTTTTTGTATTTTTTTATTTCACTATAAGATTTTACTCTACCATCTTCCATTTAGCAGTTTTGAGATTGTCGAGTTTTTGATATAGCATAATGGCTTGCTTAGCTTCTTTTTTTGGGGTCTTTTGGGTTGATTTTAGAAATGCATGAATAATAATGAGATTACCATCTTGGGAGCGTATAAAAAGTACTCTTGCTGATTCAGTCCCACTATCAACTCTTAGTTTATATATTGTGCCTTTGTACTTCCATATTTTTGAGTTCAAGCTTTTGAGCTGTTTGCCGTAGTATATATTTCCATATTGCACATACGATTGAAATTTATTATAAATTTTGCTGCTCAAATCATCCGATACACTATTTAAAAAAGTGTATAACGGCTGAGTTAATTTGTTTTTTTCCAGTAAAAGTATGTTCATAAATTTATTTGAATCTGTGAGGCTTATATCCGCATTAGCCTCACAGACTCAACTTAATCCAATAAACTATCGTAAGTTGTCAGATTACGAAACTAAGGAACGAGGATTTAATAAGATGCGGAACTTGGCGCAGAGTTTTTGTTTCAGATTGGATGCTCTC
>JALSLM010000262.1 GCA_026988295.1 Thiotrichaceae bacterium | reverse complement strand
ATTAGCAAGGCAGCTAAACCAAACATAAGTACAACAGCAATTGAATAAGCCATATCACGGTTCTTTGCTCCCACAGCAGGAGCTATTGCAACTGTCGCTGAAACCCCGCAAACGGATAAGCCAGAGGCAAGGCAAGCAGTAAGGGCTGTAGACATTTTCATTCTCTTACCAAGCCACATCATTACCAGCGCAGATCCAAATAAGAAAACCACAGTAAAAACTAAAGCAGGTGTTCCTACTTCCAAGAGTTTTGCAAAGGAGTATTTAGCCCCCATAACAACGATACCCGTCTTTGTTAAGATCGTTGAAAAGCGCAATCCAGGCTCAAAGATTTTAGGGACACCCACCGTATTCTTAATCAATATGCCAAACAAAATGGCAAGAATAAAAGATTTTAAGGTCAGATATTCTTTAAAAAATATAAAATTATGCTTAAGGTACGGTCCTACATAATATGCCAGAATAGCAACCGCTATAACCAGCAAGGCTCCTGGTATACTTTCAATAATCTCCGCCCCAATACCCTTCTTAGAAACGGTACTAGCTTGTTCAGTCATAACTTCTCCTAACGATAAATAAAAAATGAGTGGGTTTATTATTTCCCCATACTTTAATCAACACACACTGAGCAATACTCCAAAATTACAGATTTGAAATTAGTACCTTGGAAGACTGTTCAAGAACTAGGATTTGCTGTCAATTCTTAGTGCCTAGACAGCCTCCTAGCATTTCAATAAGTTTTGTTTGATGAGTACTATCAGAGTGTAGGCTAACAATTTAATATTTAACTTTTATTTCTATTTAAATTTAGAATACTTATTATAGTTTATTGATATAAATCATTATTCCTTTCATAAGTCGAGATAAATCAACAATCATTGATTTGCATCATTCGTTATTTAATGATATTCAGGCTTATAGTTGAATCCTGATCTACAAGATAAAGCATACTCTCTTCAGGAAAACCTGATTAAGTCGCTTAGAATTTAGCGCAGAAAAATCTGTCGCTATCTTCATGAAGTCAGTCGTAATAGTTATTCTATTGCACTGAGCTTCATGGAAAATATCGGCAGATTTAGCAAGCTAAAAATAATTGGACTTGATCAGGATTTTCCTAAGGTCGAATTAGCGATAACACAATCTGACAGCTTCAGAACAAGCTTATCGATATATACAGATACCCATCCCCCCCCTTTTTTTGCATTTTTTGTAGCGTAAAGTATCTCAGAGTTTTTACAGTTTATTTTGCTGCAACCAGTATTCCAATAATGACAGGTGCCATAATTTGCTGCCCTGAATGCGGGTTAGATACTCTTCGGGTTTTGCCAATAGTTTATCAACATAGCTTCTTTGATAAATGCCACGTTCTCGACAGCTTTGTGAATTTAAAATATCTTGCATAAATTCTAAGAATTCACCACGTACATATTTTAATGCTGGCACGGGAAAATAGCCTTTTTTTCGATCAATAACACTATCAGGAATGAGTCCACGCGATATTTGCTTGAGTACATATTTTCCACCATCTTGTAATTTCAGATGGGGTGGCATTTTGGCCGCAAGCTCAACTAGCTCATGATCTAAAAAAGGTACGCGAGCTTCTAACCCATGTGCCATCGTCATATTATCAACACGCTTAACGGGGTCATCAACAATCAGCATGGTGGTATCAGCCCTCAATACTGAATCAATAAAAGTATCTGCATTAGGAGCTTCAAGCAGTTTTGTCAGTGTTTCAGCGGTAAAGTCTCTATCAATATAAGCTGGAGTTAGTGTTTCTATCATTTCATCATGATCACGATCAAAATAAAAGGGACGAAAACGCTCTAGCGGCGTGCCCTTTGCCTCACTCATTTTGTTGTACCAGAAATAGCCACCAAAGACTTCATCAGCCCCCTGCCCTGATTGCACCACTTTTAAATCTTTAGCGACCTGTTCCGAAAGCAGATAAAAACCGATGGCATCTTGCCCAAACATGGGTTCTGCCATATTTTGTATTGCTTCTGGTAAGCGTTTTAGGGTTTGCTCATTGGGGATGTGGATTTTATGATGATTGGTATGAAAGCGCTCGGCAACCGCATCTGAAAATTCAAATTCACTGCCTTTTTCTTCTGGTTGATCATCAAAACCAATGCTGTAGGTAGGAATATCTTGAATGCCAATTTCATCCAGCAACCCCACTAGCAAACTTGAATCTAGCCCCCCTGATAATAAAACACCAACAGGCACATCTGAGATGGCATTACGACGACGCACGGCTGTTTTTAGTGCTTCGTGAATGGCATCCGTCCATTCTTTATCTGTTCTTGCTTCTTTTGGACGAGTCGCATCAAGTGTCCAATAGCGATTGAGTTTTTCTTCGCCATTGGCTTTGATTAATAGAGTATGTGCAGGTTGCAGTTTGCGTATACCATTGAGGATGGTCATTGGCGCAGGCACAACGGCATGAAGCGTAAAAAGATGATGCAGTGCCATTGGGTCAATACTGGTATCAATTTCATTTGCTGAATTAGTTGCTAAAAGAGCCTGTGTATTAGAAGCAAAACGGAAGCCTTTTCCTGTATTGGCATAGTAAAGTGGCTTAATCCCCATGCGGTCACGCGCAAGAAACAATGTTTTTTCTTTTAAATCCCAAATAGCGATAGCAAACATACCTAAGAAATGCTTCACACAGTCTGCGCCCCATTCTGCATAAGCTTTTATAATAACTTCGGTATCACCAGTAGAAAAAAATGTGTAACCTTTTTGCTGTAGTTCTTGACGTAATTCAGGGTGATTATAAATAGTGCCATTGAAAACTAAAGCAAGGCTAAGTTGAGGGTCAACCATCGGTTGATTGCCTTTTTCTGACAGGTCTAAAATCGACAAACGACGCTGACCAAATGCCAATTCGCCATCAGAAAAAGTGCCTGCATGATCAGGTCCACGTTTTTCCAGTTTTGCCATCATGGTTTGGATATGATTTAAATCAGGTAGACTACCGTCCAGTCTATATTCACCACAAATTCCGCACATAATTTTTCCTCATTTATAGGTGTACAACTTGTAGGTTGGATTAGTGATTGCGCCATCTGGCATGACTCTGTTTGTATAAATACAGGGATCGGATGGTGCTACACTTATCCAAGCTACATTTTATTTAAATTATTTTCTATTAGTTACTGCTCAAAGCGCATGGATAAATCCACTGCATAAATATCTTTAGTGATCTGACCTACCGAAATAAAATCAACTCCTGTTTCAGCTATCGCTCTGACAGTTTCAAGAGTGACACCGCCAGAGGCTTCTAAAGTCACCTTACCTTTATTTTCAATAACCGCTTCACGCATGGTTTTTAAGTCAAAATTATCCAGCATAATAATATCAGCACCTGCTTTCTTGGCTTCTCTGAATTCATCCATAGTTTCAGTTTCAACTTCGATGCGAATATCTGGATGAAGTTGTTTTGCCTGATTCACAGCATTACTAATAGAACCCGCTGCCATTATATGATTTTCTTTGATTAGAATCATATCGTAAAGACCTATACGATGGTTTTTGCCACCACCGCAAAGCACTGCATATTTTTGCGCTTCACGCAGATTAGGCAATGTTTTGCGGGTATCAAGAATTCTCGCTTTAGTGCCTGCGATGGCTTTTACAAACTGATTGGTGAGGCTTGCGGTTGCTGATAGCGTTTGCACAAAATTAAGTGCGGCACGCTCGCCACTAAGTAGTGAACGCGCATTACCTGTAAGCGTACAGAGGATGCTATTAGCTTCGATGCTATCCCCGTCTTGAAAAGCCCAATTAATTTTGACATCACAATCAATTTGCTGAAAAACCTCATTAAACCAAGCGACACCAGAAAGTATGGCAGGATCACGGCAGATCACCGTCGCAGAGGATTGATTGTTTACAGGAATTAGATCAGCGGTAACATCACCACTGCCAATATCTTCTTTTAGTGCAGATTTTACTTGTTCTACTATATTTGAAGGGAGTTTCATTAGATTTAACAGATTAGACCATAAAAAATAATACTCTAACCCATCCCCCCTGTTTTTTACATATTTTATTGGTTTATCAAAGGTGTCATGTCAATCGAGACAGCCCCTTTGAATTCCTAATCAGCAAGGCTTTGGCCAAAAAAGCGGCAAAGAGCCAAAACGTAATTTTTAATTATTATTGACACATAACTCACTTTCTAATTAACCTGAATCCGTGAGGTCAATGCGGACAGCAGGGCGTAAGATATTGGTTTAGCACGGGATTTAAAAAATCTTAGCTTCACCCATAGGTTAAGCGGGTATTTTTAAACCCGTGATGAGTCAATAGTTTGCATCCTGTGCCGTAGTGACCTCACGGATTCAGGATTAATACAACATTATTTATTTAAAAAGGGACTAGCTCATATTTTTACAAAAAGGCAAAAAACTAGGGAGAAAGAAGAGGGGGGACAAATAATATTATAGTTATTAATACAAAGCATTAAATTCTTATTGTTGACAATATTTGCTTATAAGATAAATTAAAGCTTACTTTTTATATTTATCCAAACAATTGTCAACAATGAAAGAAGCAAATAGGACATTGTTATCTAAACGCCAAACACTTTCTGAGAAAGTGTTTAATGAGCTTAAAGAAGCCATTATCAAAGGTGATTTACCACAAGGGTGTAAAATAACCGAAGATGAAATTGCCAAGCAATATGGTATCAGTCGCGGCCCACTTCGTGAAGCAATCCGCGAGCTTGAAGGCTTGCGCTTGCTCGACCGAAAACCACGCGCGGGTGTACGTGTAGTTACCCTTACTCACACCATGATGGAAGAGATTTACACTGTACGTGAAGCCTTAGAAGGGATGTCTGCACGGCTTGCCGCTACACGTATGTCTGAAAGCGAAATTAATGAACTTCAACAACTTCTTATAAGTCATCAAAATACGATTGATCAATCACAAGGTAAAGAATACTTTCAACGCGAAGGTGATTTAGATTTTCACTTTCGAATAGCACAGGCCAGCAACAATCAATGGCTGATGGATTTATTAAGCAGTGAATTATATCAACTACTTCGGATGTGTCGTCATCGTTCAAGCCAAACTCCCGAACGCCCAGTGCGAGCATTACAAGAACACCAACAAATTACCGAAGCAATTGCCAATCACGACCCCGAATTAGCCGAGCTTTTAATGCGTCGCCATATTAGTGGCGCATGGAAGATTGTAAAAACACTATTAGAAAAAGAAGAGGATAAGGCATGAGTGCAGGACAAAAATTTCGCAAAGCAGTAGCAGACAATACTCCATTACAAGTTGTCGGTGCAGTCGATGCCTTTTCAGCCATCATGGCGGAGAAGGTCGGACATAAAGCTTTGTATCTTTCAGGTGGTGGTGTCGCCGCCTGTTCATTTGGCACGCCTGATTTAGGCATCACTACACTAAAAGATGTTTTAGAAGATGCCTACAGAATTACCGATGCTAGCACCCTACCCTTACTGGTTGATGTGGATACAGGATGGGGTGGCACATTCAATATTGCGCGTTGTACCCGTGAGATGATTCGCGCTGGCGTGGCAGGTTTTCATATTGAAGATCAAATTATGCAAAAGCGTTGTGGGCATCGCCCTAATAAAGCCATCATCTCAAAGCAAGAAATGGTTGATCGCGTAAAATCGGCGGTTGATGCACGTACTGACGATAATTTTGTGATTATGGCGCGCACCGATGCACTAGCCGTTGAAGGTATGGAATCTGCCATTGAACGCGGTATTGCTTGCGTTGAAGCAGGCGCGGATATGATATTTCCTGAAGCAATGACCGAGCTTTCGCAATACAAAGAGTTTGTTGATGCAGTGGGTGTGCCAGTTCTGGCTAATATTACTGAATTTGGCGCAACGCCTCTTTTTACAACCGAAGAGCTAGCTTCTGTTGGTGTAGATTTGGCACTATACCCTTTGAGTGCATTTAGAGCGATGAGCAAAGCAGCACTCAATGTTTA
>JALSLM010000261.1 GCA_026988295.1 Thiotrichaceae bacterium | reverse complement strand
TAGAATTTCTTTTTTGGTTGTGCCTTTTCCTAGATCATGCGTTAGTGCCGCAAAGCGCACCATAGGGTCATCAGTCAGTAAACAGGCTTGCTGCAAAACCATCATGGTATGCACACCCGTATCAATTTCAGGGTGGTGTTCTTCAGGTTGTGGCACGCCAAAAAGTCGATCTATTTCAGGGAATAGTATTTTTAACGCACCACATTCACGTAGAGTTTCAATAAATACATCAGGTGAAGGCTCTGCTAAAGCACGAGACATCTCTTGCCAAACACGCTCTGGCACGAGTGCGTTAATCTCGCCATTTTTAACCATTTTACGCATAAGTTGCATGGTTTCATCGGCAATTGTAAATCCAAGTGGTGTAAAACGAGCCGCAAAACGTGCAATACGCAAAATTCGCACAGGGTCTTCGGCAAAAGCAGGGGAGACATGGCGCAAGATACGTTTATCCAAATCAGCACGTCCATTCACATAATCAAGCAAATTACCGTCTTGATCTTCAGCTAATGCGTTGATGGTTAAATCACGACGCTTCACATCTTCTTCTAAAGTTACTTTATTATCAGCATGAAACTGAAAGCCATGATAGCCCGCCGCAGTTTTGCGTTCGGTGCGCGCAAGTGCATACTCCTCATGCGTTTTAGGATGCAGAAAAACTGGGAAATCCTTGCCAACAGCAGTAAAACCCTGTTTCAGCATATCTTCAGGGTTAGCACCTGTGACAACCCAATCTTTATCTTTAATGGGCAACTTTAATAGCTTGTCTCTGACAGCGCCGCCTACGAGGTAAGTATTCATCTTTTTATTATAACTGAATTCGTGAAGCTATTGTGAGATAAAGATAAGAATATTAGTACATTATTATTTTAATACACGCTTATAAATTATTGAAAACATTATTTTTATTGACTATGTGGGTATAATGTGATCTGATAGTTTGATCTTTCGAAGGGCTAACAAACATCAACCTATTAAGACTAAGGAGTTTAGAATATGGCACATATTGTCGTGTTAGGAGCGGGAACAGGCGGAATGCCTGCAGCATACGAGTTAAAGGATGAGCTTGGCGGTGATCATGAAATTACATTAATCAATGAGCGTGATTATTTTCAGTTTACACCATCAAACCCTTGGGTTGGCGTTGGTTGGCGTTCACGTAGCGATATTACATTTTCTATAGAAAAGTATGTGTCTAAAAAAGGTATCAAGTTCATTGCGGGCCGTGTTGACAATATTGATGCAGCAAATAACGCACTGACAATGGAAAACGGTGATACCATTAATTATGACTATATGATTATTGCAACCGGTCCTAAGCTGTATTTTGACGAAGTAGAAGGTAGTGGTCCTCACGGTGGTTTCACTCACTCAGTTTGTACTGTAGATCATGCTGAAATGTTCTATAAAGATTATCAAAAACTACTTGAAAAAGGCAGTGGGCATATTGTTGTTGGTGCAATGCCATTTGCAAGTTGTTTTGGTCCTGCTTATGAATTTGCCATGATCGTAAATACCGACCTTCGTAAACGTAAAATTCGTGATAAATTCACCATGACGCTAGTTACATCAGAGCCATATATTGGTCATCTGGGGCTAGGTGGCGTTGGTGATTCAAAGGGAATGCTTGAATCAGAGCTACGCAGTAACGATATAAAATGGATAACCAATGCCAAAACAACAAAAGTTGAAGAAGGCAAGATGCATGTGGAAGAGCTAGATGCCAAAGGTGATGTTTTCCAAAATCATGAAGTAAATTTTGATATTGCCATGATGCTCCCTGCCTTCTTTGGTGTTGATGCTGTTGCTAAAGTGGAAGGGCTTTGTAATCCTCGTGGTTTTGTATTAATTGATGAATACCATCGTAATCCAACCTATCAAAATATCTATTCTGCTGGTGTTTGTGTTGCCATCCCACCTGTTGAAGCTACCCCAGTTCCTACAGGTGCGCCAAAAACAGGTTATATGATTGAGTCAATGGTTTCATCGGCTGTACATAATATTGATGCTGCTATGCAAGGCAAAGAGCCACACGCAAAAGGCACATGGACAGCACTTTGTCTGGCTGATATGGGTGATACTGGTGCGGCATTCCTCGCTATTCCACAAATTCCACCACGTAATGTTGCATGGTTCAAAAAAGGCAAATGGGTGCATCTTGCCAAAATCGCATTCGAGAAATACTTCATCCGCAAGATGAAGAAAGGAAGCTCAGAGCCATTCTATGAGAAATCAATTCTTAAAATGATGGGCGTTACACGTCTGAAGTAATTTACAAGATACCCCTGTAAATAGAAAGGAGGCTTTAAGCCTCCTTTTTTGTACACTTTTTGTACGTAGAGAGCTGTAGAGCTTTTCAATTCCACTGTGAAACCAATTCCTTGTTCCTCATATTCGCATTAGACTTATGGATTCAGGTTATAATCACTCTATTCAATAAATAGGTTTAGTGATTATGAAACAACACCAGCAACAATTTCTCGACTTTGCCATAGAACATGATGTGCTTAAATTTGGTGAATTTACTTTAAAGTCAGGTAGAAAAAGTCCTTACTTTTTTAATTTTGGTCTGTTTCAAACAGGCTCTTCTCTATCTAAATTAGGTGATTATTATGCTCAAGCCATTGTGGATTCAGATGTTGAGTTTGATATGTTATTTGGTCCTGCCTATAAGGGCATTCCTCTAGTATCCGTCATCGCTGCTACCCTTTATGAAAAGCATGGTCGTGACTATCCCTATGCTTATAATCGAAAAGAAGTGAAAGATCATGGTGAAGGGGGGAATATTGTTGGCGCACCATTGCAAGGAAAAGTTCTTATTATTGATGATTTAATTAGTGCTGGTACGGCAATTCGTGAAGCGGCTGATATTGTGCATGAAAATAATGCACAACTTGCAGGTATTGCTATTTCGATTGATAGACAAGAAAAAGGACAGGGAGAGTTATCAGCAGTACAAGAAGTTGAAAAACAATATGGAATCTCAGTGATTCATATAATCGCTTTAACAGATGTGATTCAGCATATTGAAACGGTGGTTAATGATACGGAGTTACTTGAGAGAATAAGTCTTTATCGTGAAAAGTATGGGGTTGGATAGTTTTCCTTAGGGAAATCCTGATTAAGTCGATTAGAATTTAGCGCAGAAAAATCTGTCGCTATTTTTTATGAAGTGAGATGTAATAGTCATTCTATTGCGTCGATCTTCATGGAAAATAGCGGCAGATTTGGCAAGCTAAAAATAATTGGACTTGGTCAGGGTTTCCCTTAGGAACGAGCATGGAATAAGTAGCTCCTTAATTCTCGTTTCTAATTGGTTCTCATAAGTCTTTTTGGGGCGAGTTTGTTATCTGATGAAGAATAACCAGTGCCAATAAACTCGCCATTTTCAAGGTAAAGGCGAATTAGGGGGGCGTGAGGAAGATGCTCTCTTTTGATTTTCACTCCATTTTGGATAAAACCAGCTTCTTCATTATTTAAAATTATTTTTGGTAGCTTGGGCAAAGCACTATCTATTGGTAGCAGTATATTTCCCAGTTTTTTTTCTATGGATAATTGTTCTATTTCTTCAATACTATAGAGCTTGCTGCAATCAAAGGGTGATACTTCGGTGCGTCTTAACATGCTCAAGTGTGCGCCACAACCAAGCGCTTCCCCTATATCTTGTGCAAGTGTACGGATGTAAGTTCCCTTGCTACAACTAATATCCAAGGTGATGCTGTCTTTGGTGAAATCTAAAAGTGTTAGTGTATGGATTGTGACGTGACGGGCTTTGCGCTTTATTTCGATGCCTTGCCGAGCTAATTTATAGAGTGGTTGACCATTATGCTTAAGAGCAGAAAACATGGGTGGAATTTGTTCGATATCACCTCTGAATGTTTCTAGCACCTTTTCAATATCGGTTTTATCAAAGGGGCTAACTGGGCGAGTTTGCAACTCTTCGCCTTCTTTGTCGCCTGTTGTTGTTGTCACACCAAGCTGTGCAGTACAGGTGTAGCGTTTATCTGAATCAAGTAAGTAGGCGGTGACTTTGCTGGCTTCGCCAAAACAGATGGGCAGAACGCCCGTTGCTAGTGGGTCAAGGCTACCTGTATGACCTGCTTTTTTTGCATTGAATAAATAGCGAACTTTTTGTAAGGCTGAATTAGAGGTTCGACCTAGTGGCTTATCGAGGAGTAATATGCCATTGATATTGTCGCCTTTTTTACGTCTTGCCACTGAGCTTATACTGCTATTTTAAGTCTGATTTTACTGCTTGATCAATAATATGCGAAAGATCATTAGCACGTTGTTCAGTGTCATCATAAATAAACTTTAGAGAAGGGGTGTTGCGTAGTTTAATCGCACGCCCCAGTTCACGGCGTAAAAAGCCTGAGGCATTATTCAAACCTTGCTCACATGCCTCATGTTCTTCTTGGTTTAAAGCATCGAAATAGACTTTTGCTTGGGATAAATCTTTAGTGACAACAACGTCAAGTATACTCACCATGCTAACACGCGGATCTTTAATTTGATTCCGTATTAACATAGCAAGCTCACGCTTTATCTGTTCACCGATGCGATCTGTACGGGAGTAATCGTAAGGCATGATATGCTCTATTTATCCAATGTGCGTTCAATTTCAGTACGTGTAAATACTTCAATTAAATCACCTGCTTGAACATCATCATAGTCTTTAACACCAATACCACATTCAGTACCTGTATTGACTTCTTTGACATCATCTTGATGGCGACGAAGTGATTCAAGTACGCCTTCATAGACAACTACTTCGTTGCGTAATACTCGAATTGGCTCGGCTTTCTTCACTTTACCTTCAACAACCAGACAACCCGCGATATTACCAAAGCCAGAGCCAGTGAAGACGCTCTTAACTTCAGCAATACCAATGAGTTCTTCACGAAGCTCAGGTTTGAGAAGTCCACTCATAGCATCACGAACATCATCTATTAGCTCATAGATAATACTGTAATAACGAATTTCAACATCAGACTCAGAGGCAATTTGTCGCGCTGTTGCATCTGCGCGAACATTAAAGCCGATAATAACGGCTTCCGCTCCAATCGCCAGGTTGATGTCCGTCTCACTTAATCCACCAACACCTGATGAAATTATCTGAACAGCAACTTCTGATGTTGATAAGGCTTGTAAGGAGCTTTTTATTGCTTCTAGTGAGCCTTGAACATCGGCTTTGAGCAGAATTGGTAGAGTAGATTTCTCACTATTCTGCATCTTTTCAAACATAGCATCGAGTTTGGCTGCTTGCTGGGCTGCGAAACGAGTTTCACGTTCTTTTTCATGGCGTTGATCAGCAATTTCACGAGCACGACGCTCATTTTTCATTACCAACAAATCATCACCTGCATAAGGTGTGCCTGATAAACCTAGAATTTCTACAGGAGTTGATGGACCTGCTTCTGTAATTGCTTGTCCCATATCATTGATAATGGCACGAATGCGACCAAACTCAGAGCCAGCAAGAACAACATCCCCTTTCTTGAGAGTACCTTGCTGTACTAGAACAGTTGCTACTGCACCACGACCTTTTTCGATACGTGATTCAATAACTGCACCTACGGCAGGTCCTTCTGTGCGGGCTTTGAGCTCTAATACTTCTGAAACTAGCAGAATAGACTCAAGTAGCTCATCTATTCCTTCACCTGTTTTAGCAGAAACATTAACAAAAACATCTTCACCACCCCAGTCTTCTGGAACAACTTCATAATTTGCCAATTCACTTTTAACTTTGTCGGGGTCGGCAGCATCTTTGTCTATTTTGTTGATAGCAACAATAAGAGGCACGCCAGCCGCACGAGTATGTTTGATAGCTTCTTGAGTTTGTGGCATTACACCGTCATCTGCGGCAACAACTAAGATAACAATATCAGTTGTTTTAGCACCACGAGCACGCATTTGAGAGAATGCGGCGTGACCAGGGGTATCTAAAAATGAAATTACACCGTTTTCAGTTGTAACTTGGTAAGCACCAATATGCTGTGTAATTCCACCTGCTT
>JALSLM010000260.1 GCA_026988295.1 Thiotrichaceae bacterium | reverse complement strand
CCATTGGTAATATTTGATTCATAATAATATATAATCTATGCGAAAGTTCTCATATTGGTTGGTGTTCTCTACCTCAAGCATGTATCAATTTAGAAAAACGTGCTATTGTGTTAGCGATGTAGAACCATGAAAGCTATGCCATATTTGATTGCTATTCTAATCTTGATTACTTGTATCTGAATCAATCAAAATGATAGATTTTATTAATAGTCGTTGTCTGTTATGGTCTGCGGCACTTGCTTATGGATGAGCATTATAATTATGTTTGAGCTATTTATTAGAAACCTCATACACAAGTTAACAGATTGGCTTGTCATTTTTCTTGGAGTAGTTTTTATTCTGTGGTTTGCTTTCACCGCCCCTATATTCTCATGGTCTCAAACTAAACAAGCTTCAACGGATATTAGTCTTGTTGTTTTAAAATCCCATGTTTCTGCCTTAATTCATGATTTTGCCCCGCGCACTATTGAATATGGCAACCTAAATATAACAGCTCATTATATTTACGATCAGTTGAAACGCTTTGGTAGTGTTAAATATCAACCATACTCAACATTAGGTGGGCGTTTTAGCAATGTTGAACTTGAGCTTGGGCCAGATACTAAGGAAGTTTTTGTTATTGGCGCGCACTATGATGCAGAAAATGATTCATTGGATGTTGATGGTAATGCCAGTGGTATTGCAACCCTTATAGAGCTCGCGCATCAATTGTCTAAGTCAGAAAGCAAATTACCTATTAGAGTCATATTGGTTGCCTACCCGCTGTCACAGGGTTACTCGGCAATTCGTGAAAATATGGGGAGTTATAATCATGCCAAATCTTTATTAAAGGAAAATAAAAAAGTACGCTTAATGGTGTCTCTGGATGGGGTCGGTAGCTTTAATGACGAAGAAAAAAGCCAAAAATACCCTTATAAGTTTTTGAGTTATATCTATCCTACTAAAGGCAACTATATTGGTGTGGTAGCACGCTTACAGGATTATGAAAAAGTAAGAGCAATGAAAAAAAGCTTTGTTAGTGCATCACCTTTACCGGTTTATTCTTTTAATGTGCCTGAAAGATTTGAATTAACCAGCTCACAAGATCATTTAAACTATCAACGCTTAGGCTTTCCAGCAGTTTTAGTGACAGATACAGCCAAGTATCGCGACAAAAAGCCACATATAGAAGATATTGTTGATCGGCTTGATTATGAGAAAATATCAATGTTAATCAAAGGATTGTATCAGGTTGTTATGGATTCTAAGGCTCCTAATAGAGAAACTGAAATGATAGTTGATCAGCGTTATGGAAGGAATTCACCTCTAAATTAAAACAGAATGTATACCCATCCCCCCTGTTTTTTGCTATTTTCTTCTCTGTTTATCAGAGAGAAGCACTCATGCAAAAAAATATAAAAATATCACGTCAGGAATACAGTGACCGTCGAAGAAGATTAATGGATCTTGTGGGCAATGATTCCATTATCATAATTCCATCGGCTGATGTAAAAGTACGCAATCGTGATGCAGATTTCGCATTTCGTCAAGATAGTGACTTTTTATATCTTACAGGCTTCAATGAGCCACAGTCAGTAGCCGTTCTTATTCCTGGGCTAGAGGCCGAGTTTATTCTTTTCTGCCGTGAGAAAGACCCACAGACAGAATTATGGACTGGTCGTATGGCAGGCCTAAAAGGTGCAGTTGATGATTATGACGCTGAAGATGCCTACCCGCTGGATGATATTGATGAAATTCTCCCTAGTTTGATGCAAAACCGCAAAAAGGTCTATTACAGTATTGGTCATAATACTGGGTTTGATTTGCAGGTTATTGCATGGGTTAACTCATTGCGTGTAAAAGTTCGTAAAGGAATACAGGCTCCTCATGAATTTATCTTATTAGATAAGTACTTACATGAAATGCGCTTATTTAAATCTCCCGTTGAACAAGAATTAATGCGTCATGCTGCAAAAGTTTCAATAAGTGCCCATGAGAAAGCGATGAGAGTTTGTCAGCCAGAGCTTATGGAATACGAAATTGATGCGGAATATCTATACACCTTTCGCAAACATGGCATGGAGCCAGCCTATACATCAATAGTAGGTGGTGGTGAAAATGCCTGCATATTGCACTACATCGACAATAACGCAACGCTTAAAGACGGGGATTTATTGTTAATTGATGCAGGAGCAGAAAACCAAGCCTATGCGAGTGATATAACTCGAACATTCCCCGTTAATGGCAGATTTAGCGAAGCACAACGTCAACTCTACCAGATTGTACTGGATGCCCAATATGCTGCAATAGAGCAGTCTCAACCTGGTAATAATTGGGATGATCCACATCAAGCAGCAGTGCGAGTTATTGCAACAGGGCTAATTGAGCTAGGGCTATTAGAGGGAGATCTAGAAGAAATTATAAAAGAAGAAAAATACAAACCCTTTTATATGCACAAAACAGGTCATTGGCTAGGATTGGATGTACATGATGTGGGTGACTATAAATTGAATGGTGAATGGCGTAAACTGGAAGCAGGAATGGTCTTAACAGTTGAGCCTGGTATCTATGTATCTCCCGATAAAAATATTGATGAAAAGTGGTGGAATATTGGGATTCGTATTGAAGATGATGTGCTTATTACCGAAAATGGTAATGAAGTTATAACAGATGGACTCGTTAAGGAAATAGATGATATTGAAGCTTTGATGCAATCTGAGTCGTGATGATCTTTTGAGGGTGGTACTCAGGTTAAATAAAAAACCTGTAAAAAGAGGGGGGATGGGTATATATTTGGATTGTACTATACCTCCAAACAGACTCCTTATGCCTATATATACCCAGTAGTGGGTTAAATATGTGTTTTTGTAGGTCGGATTAGCGATAGCGTAATCCGACAAAGTACGATAGTTAGTTGGGTTAATCTACGCTAATGCATCAAATTATAAATCACAGATTTAACTCACTACCATACCCATCCCCCCCTTTTTTTATATATTTTCTAGCAAGCCGATGACAACTAAGCATATAAAACAAAACAAGCAAAACAAAGAAGCATCTTTCAATGCCACAAACAATGCCACAAGCTACGATGTGCTAATCGTAGGTGGTGGCATGGTGGGTGCTAGCCTTGCTGTTGCGCTGATACCTTTAAATCTTAAAGTAGGTCTAATAGATGTCTATGAGTTTGGCGTTGCTGAGCAACCTTCCTATGATGATCGTGCCATTGCCTTATCTTATGGCTCTAGCCTGATATACAAAGGCATGGGCTTATGGGATGAGCTAGCCTCTAAAACCACGCCTATTAATAAAATACATATTTCTGATCGAGGTCATTTTGGTGCGGCTCGTCTAAGTGCTGAGCAAGAAAATGTCGCTGCCTTAGGCTATTTGGCTGAGAGTCGGATTCTTGGTAAGTTACTTTATGATTCTCTAAATAAAAGCAATATTGAGCTGATTGTGCCAGCAACAGTTAGCAATATTGAAGAAGTGGACGATGAAACAGGTGATCACACTAGCCACCTGAAAGTGACGCTCCAGCAAGGTGAGCAGACGCATTATCTAAAAACTAAACTACTGGTAGGATCAGATGGTACGCAGTCTAAAGTAAGAGAGCTTTCGGGCATTGGTGTCAATCGCTCGGAATATAATCAAGCCGCATTAATTGCAAATATATCAACCGAAAAAGCACATCAAAACCAAGCTTTTGAGCGTTTTACTGAAACAGGGCCAATAGCACTGTTACCATTATCTGATAACCGCTGTTCATTAGTCTGGACGCACGACACATCCCAAGGGCGTGAACAGTTAGATGCAACATTGGCACTCGATGATGAAGCTTTTTTGAAAAAGCTTGGTGATGAGTTTGGCTATCGTCTGGGGCGTTTTACCAAGGTGGGTAAACGCTCAAGCTACCCACTTGCTCTAGTGACATCTATGCAAAATACAGCAGCAAGAACCGTGATTATTGGCAATGCTTCGCACACCATGCATCCTGTAGCAGGACAGGGGTTAAACCTTGCATTGCGTGATATTGCAGTGCTAGCTGAGCTAATCTGCCAATATCAATCAACTGATTTGGGATCAGAAAAACTACTAAAAGACTATGAATCACTGCGCAAAGGTGATCTGAAAACTACCGTGCGTTACACCGATTCACTAGTGCGTTTATTCTCAAATGATAATTTTATACTCGGTCATGCACGGGCAGGGGGCTTAATGACAATTGATCGTATTGCACCTTTGCGTAAATGGATAACACGACAAAGTATGGGTATTAATTATCGACAGTCGCGTTTAGCACGCGGATTGGCACTTAGGAACTCTAAAGAAATTAACCTGAACCCCTTATAGAGCATAAAAGCACAATTTAGGCATAGCGAGATAAAATAATGAAACAATACGATGTGATTATCAATGGTGGTGGCATGGTTGGTGCTACCTTAGGTTGCTTGCTTGCTAAACAAGGCAAGCAAGTTGCTGTTATTGA
>JALSLM010000259.1 GCA_026988295.1 Thiotrichaceae bacterium | reverse complement strand
CGATAATACGATCTCTAAAGCCTATTCGATTTTCAAACAAGGTGACAAAATCCATATTTTTGCCCACTGTTTTCAGTGCTTCTGAGAATTTAGCATTAAATAATTCATGCACAGCTTCACGGTCTGATGCACGCTCTACGCCAATCGACTTGGCTACTTTAAGCACATCTTCTTGAGTTTCATTAACGCGCAAATAAAACGCCACGGTAATATCTGCACGAATATTATCTTTACAGATTAGACCATCTTTATTTTTGCGATCAACCTCAAGTGTTATCAATGAGATTTTCATTAATTCTTTTTTATTGATAACAGGCCAAACGATACCACCGGTGAATTTAACTTTAGGCGTGCTTGATGTGTCATTCACAATCAAAGCCCAACCTTGAGGAACTTTGACATAGAATTTATTAAAGGCAATCAATATAGCAATGACCAAAAATATGATTATGGCGATAATGACCAGTGTAAAGATAGTGAGTGTACTTCCCATTTTGTTTCCCCTTAGTGCGGTTTAGTGCGGTTATTTTTAATTATTATTTGACCATTTTTTTCTTTAATGGTTCGTATAGTTTATGCAGTACGTCTAACCATATAGACATTTTCATTAGGGAGGTATTTTATAATTATAATCTTATCTCCCCGTTTTAAATCATTTGGTTCTGTGGCTCGAACTTTTAAAATCAGACTTGCCCCTTCGCTATCAATATCAGCATCACCAAAATCCATAGTGACTTTATTAGTGCGCACAATAGCAATATGCCCTTCCAGTGAATTCGCCTTTCTACCTTCGGCTTCTTCTCTAAACTTTTTAAAAACGGGCTTTAATGGGCTTAGCAGAATTCCAATAATAGGCATACTAACAACGGGTGCTAATACAATAAGCCAAAGCCCAATAAAGGCTTTAAGCCATTCCTCCGTAACCTTATCCTGATAATAATTTACCAATAAAAAACTAATAATCCATGATGAAAAAATCACAAAAGACAAGCTAATAGTTAGCGGTATACCATCTAGTTTAAATTTATTTAAAAAGCCAGATGACTCTGCAATCTCAGAATTACTTGAAGCATCAGCATCAATTCCATCCAAATCAGCCGTATCAAAATCAAAGTCAGCCAATCCCATCATGGATATTAACCAATAAAATAGAGTCAAACCAAGCAAGCCTGTATAAAACAGAGTAGGAAAACTGAGGATGTTAGAAAGGAATGCGATCATATAGATTCAATTATTTGTTATTTTTATAATTATTTAACCGCCTATTCTACAGCAGAAAGTATTTTTTGTCATTAAGAACATATTTTGAAAAAAACTTTACGCACTGAATAACAAAGTAAGTTATTGAATTAGAGACGATTAAAATTTACTCAATGAAGAAACCAGCTAATAATCGGAGAGAGCTATTAAAAAAAGTTTGCTAAGTGATTTTAACAATTGATAGAATCAATAGATGATCTCTCTATTACGGCATCATTTTTCAGATATTTTCCACCATGCTGAAAAATATCGCAAAAAATATTCCACTCGCTTTAAACCTTACTTAACATTCACCAAAGCCACAATCTCTAACCCAAGGGCTGTTGGTGCGGCTTGTCCGAGTTCTCCCTTTCTAGCAAGAGCAATGTCCGAACAAATCGACATCAATTCAGATGGTTATGTCATTGAGTTAGGCGGCGGAACAGGCATGATTACCCATGCCTTATTAGCGCATGGTGTCGCGCCTGATAAACTCATCACTGTCGAGTTTTCGCCCGAATTAGCACAACATTTACGAGAAAAATTCCCAAATATTCACGTTCTCGAAGGCGATGCAGGACAGCTCGATAAACTTCTAAAAGAGCATATCGGCGAGGTAAAAAATATTCATGCGATTGTTTCAGGCTTACCTTTGCGTTCATTACCAAAACCCAATGTAAAAGCAATTAAAAAACAAATCCATAAGCTAATAGGCGAAAAAGGTTTATTTATACAATTCACCTATGATTTACGTTTATCATCTTCCCAAAAAAAGAAATTTCAATTAAGAAAAACACGAATTGTTTGGCGCAATATACCACCTGCACGGGTTAATACCTATATTAGCGCCTATCCAAGGAAGCTATCTGAAAACTAAAATATCTAAAAAAAAGGGAGGGGATGAGCTAAAAGCGATGAGTGCTTTTTGTCATTACTAATTAAAATAATGACCTTTTATCTTAAACACAAACAGCATTTATAAATCTTGTTAAAATTAAGAATGATCCTGGTCAGTTCCAATTATTTTCAGCTTGCCAAATCTACCGATATATTCCACGAAGATCGATGCAATAGAATAGACGTCTCACCTCGTGAATAATAGCGACAGATTTTTCTAAGCTAAATTCTAATCGACTTAATCAGGTTTTCCTTAAGGAAAAAGGGAAAAAAGGAAGCTATTGCAGGATGAAATAATAAATTAACAAACACCCCCTACTTATGTACTATAAAAAAAACCGCATACCAGAGCATCTTCGAGAAAGGTTTGATCATTTCATGGAGTTGAAAGAGTTGCATGCAACTCAAATCAATTCAATATTAGCTATTTTCTTACTGAGCACTTCAATTGTAATGGGTTTCTGCGCATTACCTTATCAGCTTAGTTCTAAAAAATTAGAAATATTGTTTAACAAAATACATAAGAACATCTCTTCTCCCTTGAAAGTTAAAGACATAGAGCTATCGATAAAATTAAGTATAGGCGCATCTGCTTACCCTATCGATGGTGATAATTATGATGATCTCATGAAAATTGCCGATACAAAAATGTATAAAGAAAAGTCATCACGCAGCAAATCACGCAACACGGCTCTTATAGAGGCTGCTTTATAATGATTCAAGTGATAAAACAGCAATTAAAAGAAGCCAAGATGCCATTATTTTGGCAAAAATTTGGGTTAGTTCACGGGCTAATTGTAATGCTTGTCGCATTTATTCCTAATCCAGATATAAGGTTCGCTCTGTATCCTCTTATTGGCTTGATGATAATCATAGGTCTTAGAGCAGGGATAAAACAGCAAATTATAATGCGTAAAAATTGGCAATTAGTGATGATTGCCACTTTGTTATTTGAAGTATCGATTATTCTTTCTAGCTTTTCACATTTTGGTCTTGCTATTAGCAATGATGTTACTTTCTATATAAAACAAATGGGTATAACAACCCTAATAGTATTTACTATCTATACAATGCTTTTTATTGAGAAAAAGTTTAATTTAGAAGGGAGTATTATCGATTTTACTTTAGTATTATTGTCCTTCGTTAGTGCAATATTTATTATTTATCCAGAAGCACTAAAAACTGTTTTAATCAACTATACGGTTATTCAGTTATTTTCACTGGTAAATATCTTAATTGGAATACTTATCATTATGATAGGTATAATTCATCAGGTTTTCACAAAGCACCTAAAAGTTAAAGTATTTATATTGCTTCTAGCATTAACGTTCTTTGTGTTCCATTTCATTATTGAATACTTAGTTTCGTCAAATAAAAGTCAGTCAATAGAGCAACTTTCTTGGCTCTTCTTTCAACTTGTAGGCACACTTGTAATTTTCTATAGCTTTCTTGAACGCTTTGAATTGAAATATGCCTATAAAGCCAATAAAAAAGTTAGCCTGATACTAACCTGGGGAGCATCTATACTTGCAATCCTTATTGTTCCTATAGCATTAGCAATTAGGCTTTTAACTAATGCAGAAAACCGTACACTTTTTACAGCAAGTCTGGCTGGTCTTCTTCTTGGTAGTTTTGTTGTATGGCGATTCATTATATTGGTTAAAACATTTAATGATCAAAAAGAAAAGCTAAAAAATATTGCTTATAGCGATAAATTAACAGGCGTTTTAAGTTATTTCGGATTTTGTGAAGAGTTTCTAGAAACAGAGCCTACTAATAACCTTTTGGTTTCTGTCAATATAGATGACTTTAAATCAATCAATGATTTATATGGAAGAGGCTTTGGTGATGAGATAATA
The DNA here is from genome assembly GCA_026988295.1 of Thiotrichaceae bacterium. GTDB lineage: Bacteria > Pseudomonadota > Gammaproteobacteria > Thiotrichales > Thiotrichaceae > Cocleimonas. Next base: position 2,122 of record JALSLM010000259.1, on the reverse strand, counting down.
ACAAAACTAGCCCAAAGGCTACTGGCTCTTTCAAATGTTAAATTAGTATCACGTATAGCAGCAGATCATTTTATCGTTTTGCTTTCCGTTCCTGCAGGTCAGGCTAATGAGGCATTGATTTCTATGCAAAAAGAACTGGGTATTTGGGAGAGTGTTGATGGTAGGCGCATTGCTGTTCCGTTAACCTTGGGTGCTGCGCATAGTAATACGCGTATTGATATTGAGATATTAAGTAGGCAAGCCGAAAAAGCACAAAAGTTTGCCAGAACTAAGCATCTAAGCAGCTACTTATATACAGCAAGAGAAAGCAATAAACTATCATTGCCTCGGCATGATATCCGTGAAATTTTACAAAAAGCGATCGATGAAAATTATCTACCGGTACACTTTCAGCCTATCTATAACTTAGAGGATGGATCTCTTAAGGCGTTAGAGCTATTAATACGAGCAAATTCATCAACACATGGTATTTTGCAACCAGGGCAGTTTTTAGAACAAGCAAGTCAATATGGTTTGCTCACAAACCTTACAAAGGTCTGTGTGCATATGATTGCTATAAATTATAAAAATTTACCTAATGTAATCATTAATGTAAATATAGCCCCACATATGTTGGAAAATAAGGATACCATAGATGATTTTATCGATTTCTTTAAATCTGAAAAGCTACCATTGGATCGATTTTGTATAGAGATAACGGAAGATGAAGATATTCCTGTGGAAACACTCGTGCATGCAATTGATACGTTAAAGAAAGAAGGTTTTACTATAGCTATGGATGATTTTGGTACAGCTTATTCTTCTTTATCGCGCTTATCACTTCTTCCTTTTGATACCGTAAAAATTGATCGTAGTTTATTGCTGGCAGCAGGAAACGGCAATAGCGCAATTTTAGAAAGCTCAATACAATTGATCAAAAGGCTTGGTCTATTTGTTGTTGTTGAAGGCGTGGAGACAATAGAACAGTTACGATTGATTCAGAAATTAGGGGCTAACTCTGTTCAAGGTTACTTGCTTTCCAAGCCAGTAGCTATCCAAGAAGCCTTCTCTTTTCCCTTGAATGCGACTTCAATAGTCAAGGATTTTAGGCAGGCTTAGAAATAAAAGATGCTATCTGAGAACGTGCTATATTTGCTTCTCGCACAAACCAAGCTGGAGCAGCCGGAAAGACATGAAAACCTTTGTTAACACTAATAAAGTATAATTCCATTTTTTGCTCAAAAGCTCTTTCATAGAAGTCTAAACTATCAGGGTAGAACATATCTGAACTACCTGAAAAGAAAAGTGTAGGAGGAAACTTACCTAAGTTTTTTAGATTTATAGGTGATAGCTGAGGGTTAGTTAAATCTGCATCATGTGTATTTCCAATATATTTTTTTATTGAACAAGCAAGCCATTTGCGAGACAAAATATTATCCTTATCTTCATATTCTTTAAGTTTCGGGTGATCAAACAGTAGGTTTAGCCATGGCGAGATAAGCACTAACTGAGAGGGTGTTGTAGCATTGAGATTGATTAATTGATCAATTAATCCGCATGCCAAATTACCCCCCGCAGAATCCCCCATAACAACTAAATTTGTTGCATCGAACTGTTTTTCAATAGCCCTATACACCTGAAAAACTTGGTTTTTTTGAAAGGGGTAGGACTCATTATCCGCAAGTGTGTAAAGTGGTACATAGAACTCGCAGCCTATACGATTAGACAAATCAAATAACATATCAATATGGGATTGTGTAATACTTTTGATAAAAGCACCACCATGTAGATACAAAACCTTTTTATTAATTCTCAATGAATGTGGTGAGATTACATAAACAGGCACACCCGATATAAATTGTAATTTTGCAATTAAAGCAAAGGCACTTTTGTTGAGTTTTTTTGATGTTGAGCAGCTTGTATTAACAAACCACTTTGTTTGAAAGTGAATAAAGTGGAGTTGCCATGAAGGTTTTCGTGGATAGACTTGCGCGAGAGTATTGAATAGATACTGCTTAGGTGTCGAGTCCCGTGTGATCATGGACATATTCCAGAAAGAAGTTATGCTCTCTATCAAGCAAGAGAAATTCTTCAGGACATGCTAAACGATAGTAAGAAAAAGGTCTAACATGATTATACATCC
>JALSLM010000258.1 GCA_026988295.1 Thiotrichaceae bacterium | reverse complement strand
CAGAAATATTATAAGGTGAGTTTATCAAAAGAGGCGAATAGTTGTTCTATTTAACGAATTTGATAAGCTTAGATTATGATATTTATGGGATTTGCAGTCAATTCTTAGTTCTCGGACAGCCTCCTAGGAGGCTGTCCGAGAACTAGGATTGAAACGAAAATACCAGAAATATTATAAGGTGGGCTTATCAAAAGAGGCGAATAGTTGTTCTATTTAACGAATTTGATAAGCTCAGATTATGATGTTTATGGGATTTGCAGTCAATTCTTAGTTCTCAGACAGCCTCCTAGTCCCTCAAAAAATGTAAAAATAGGGGGGGATGGGTAGTAAGGACTCAGGAGTAAATAACTTACGAAACATAACTTGCCTTTTTGCCCCAGACTGGATGATCTAAAGTCGTTGCGTAGAATAACTATGCGCCTCTTTAGATCATCCAATCTGAAACAAAAATTCTGCGTTAACTTCCGCAACTTATTTAATCCTGAGTCCTAATAGATGCTTCTATCAGATTTCAAACTGAATCTATCAAACTAATATTGATGGATGTAGAACATAGTTATAGATACCCATCCCCCCTCTTTTTTGTATTTTTTATAGTGCACCTGAATCCGTGAGGTCACTACGGCACAGAGTTTTTTTATCTGTAATGATTCAAGCAGGATATATGACTTGCAGGAAATTATTTGGTTTCTAGGTCATACATAGTCATATCCCCTTCCAGATTCAGGTGCATTGCATGGGCATTAGGCACGCGAGAGAGAATATAGGCAGCCATAAGTGTTCCTGTTTCTTTATTATTATTTTCTAGAGCGGTCAGTATTCGATCTGAAACAATTTGACAGCGTTGAAGAATATCAGGGTTTTCTACCCAAGTTCGACTCATTTGATAGCCTTGGTCCATATCCTTATCGAGCATATCAAAATAATCAGTCGCTTCTTGGATAATGGATTCGGGTACATTAATTTCTTGCTCATGCTCATCAATAAATATTTTCAGAATCATTTAGAGGTTCCTTCAATAGTATGGGAAATAGAGACAAACATACTAGAATTTTCTAAAGATAAAAACCATTTAAAGTTGGGGAATTGATCCATATTATATTATTTATCATAGGCTCTTGATTGTTTGGTGTTTTTGGATGTTAATATAACTTCTTAAACACAGTCGGGATGATAAGTAATGTTATTAGCCATTAAAAATGTTTTAAATGAAAATCAATTAAAAGTAATTAGAACATTACTTAAAAATGCCGAGTTTGTTGATGGTAAGTTATCAGCAGGAAAAGAAGCCAAGCAAGTAAAAAATAATCAAGAGCTTGCACAGCAAAGCCCTCTACACGATCAATTAAATCAAATGCTTATGCCTGCCTTGTTAAATCATCCTGAATATCAGGCATTTGCTTTTCCCTTAAAGGTAGCAACTCCCTTTTATGCGCGTTATACACAAGGCATGACCTATGGTTTTCATGTTGATGATCCAATAATGGGGCCAATGAATGGGCGCTACCGCACAGATATTTCAACAACTGTGTTTCTAAATGATGAATATGAAGGGGGAGAACTCGCCATTAAAACATCCTATGGTGTTCAACGATTGAGCTTAAATGCAGGTGATGCTGTTGTTTATCCATCAACAAGCTTGCATCAGGTTGACCCAATTAGTAGTGGCGAACGCTTGGTTGCGGTTATCTGGGCGCAAAGCATGATTAAAGACCCGCAAAAGCGAGAGCTTTTATATGAGCTTGGGCAAGCACGAAATATTTTAATTGATGAGCGCGCTCAATCTGATGAGACGGCTCATGTGAGTAATGTTTATGCAAACCTAGTTAGGCGTTGGAGTGAGTTGTAATGGCACTCAGCTCAACGATTAACAAAGTTTCACTGAATATTGCAGATATGGATCGGCATTATTATCAAACGCATGAAATAACAGTTGCGCAACACCCTTCTGAAACTGATTTTCGTTTTATGATGCGTCTTATTGCATTTATTCTAAATGCTGATGAAAATTTAGTATTTACAAAAGGACTTTGTATTGATAGCGAGCCAGAAATTTGGCTAAAGTCGTTAACAGATGAAATCGAGTTATGGATTGATTTAGGGCAGCTTGATGAAAAGAGAATTCGTAAAGCCTGTGGTCGCTCTAAAAAGGTTGTTGTTTATACTTACAATCAACGTAAAGCAAAGGTTTGGTGGGATCAGCAAGCAGATAAGCTACAACGCTATAAGAATTTGAAAGTTTGTTTTATTGATGCAGAAGATGCGGAGAAATTACTTGGTCGTAATATGATCCTACAATGCAATATTCAGGATGGTGAACTTTATTTGAGTGATAATGAAAATAGTATTGATGTAAGTATTCAATCTTATCAGTGATTTAGCGCTCGTTTTTTTCTGAGTTAATCTCTTGCTAGGAGGCTGTTTATTCTCGGACAGCCTCCGAGTCAAATATGTATTCTGTAGGTCGGATTAGCGATAACGTAATCCGACAAATCACATGTTTAACCCACCATCCAACAGAATATTAAAAGTTTTCAGTCGATGTAAACAAGCCAACTTTTAAATCTTTAGCCGAGTATATTTCTTTTCCATCCACTTCCATAGTGGCATTGCCAACACCCATAACTAGTTTACGTTGTATAACGCGAGTCATATCTATTTTATAGGTAACTTTTTTGGCAGTAGGCAGAACTTGCCCAAAGAATTTAACTTCACCTGCACCTAATGCACGCCCACGCCCTGGGTTTCCTAGCCATCCTAGATAAAAGCCAATTAATTGCCACATAGCATCTAGCCCTAAGCAACCAGGCATTACAGGATCAGTGGGGAAATGGCACTCAAAAAACCATAGCTCAGGTTTAATATCAAGTTCGGCTATCATTTGACCCTTGCCAAATTCACCGCCATCGGCATTAATTTCAATAACACGATCCATCATTAACATGGGAGGAATAGGTAGGCGCGCATTGCCTTCGCCAAATAATTCCCCATTGCCGCATTGTATTAATTCTTCGTAGGTAAAAGAGCTTTGTCTATCTGTTGCCATGTTAGTCTCAGTGTTTGATAAAAAGGTGGATATTACTGGATATGGACTTAATTCACAAAGTAATCAAGCGCGATGCCGATAAAAATGACCATGCCAAACCAGTGATTATTTAAAAAGGCTTGTAGGCATTTACTCGGCTCTCTTTTTTTTGTGAGAGATTGCTGATAAATAATAAAGCCTGAAGCTGCTAGAATAGAGGCATAAAAAATAAAGCCGCGATTGTTGAGCATGCCAACATAGCTAAGCAAGATCAGGGTTAATACCTGCAATGTAGCATTAATGACATTATCGTATTTGGCAAATAAAATAGCGGTTGATTTTACCCCAATTTTCAAATCATCTTCCCGATCTACCATACCGTACTGTGTATCGTAGGCCGTTGTCCAAAGTAAGGCGGCAATAAATAATAACCAAGCATCAATGGGAGGAGGGTGGTTAGTTATTGCGCTATAAGCCATAGGAATAGCCCAAGCAAAAGCAGCCCCTAAATGCACTTGTGGAAAGTAATGATAACGCTTCATAAAAGGGTAACTGGCGGCAAGCAGTATGGCAATGACTGATAATAATAGGGTGCGGCTATTGAGTTGTAAAACTAGCAAGAAGGATATAAAGACGAGAACCGCAAAAACACCAAGTGCTTCTTTGTTGGTGATTTTTCCTGAAGTGAGTGGGCGGTTTTGAGTGCGGGCGACGTGTTTATCTATATCACGATCTGCATAATCATTAATAGCGCAACCTGCTGAGCGCATAAAGATGACACCTAGCACAAAAACAAATAAGATTTTTATATCAGGGATACCCTGGGCAGCAAACCAAAGTGCCCAGAGGGTTGGCCAGAGTAATAAGTAAATGCCGATAGGTCTATTTAATCGAACTAATTCAGCATAAAGTTTGAGTTTATTTATCATTAAATCTGTTTGTCTACCATAAGTCGTTCAACTTTATTACCTTTGACAAGATGTTCTTCGATGATTTCATCAATATCATCCTTATCAATAAAAGTATACCAAGTCTCATCAGGATAAATTACCACGACGGGGCCAAACTCACAGCGGTTAAGGCATCCTGCTGTATTTACACGCACTTCGCCAGAGCGCACCAGACCTAATTCTTTGCTTCGCTTTTTCATATAGTCACGCATTTCTTGTGTATGATGTTGGGCGCAACATTGGCTGCCATCTTCACGTTCATTAATGCAGAAAAAGACATGGTTTTTGTAATATGACATAGCTATTGAGTATTAGTGTTAAGTTGTGAGATTATGCCCGATTTTTCTGACTCAACAAACGACAACATGCAGAAATTTGACAGTATTAGCCATTTTATACAGGGTGGTAATTTTCAATACCGCGTATTTGATATGGGGCGCAAAGTAATAGCAATTGATAATCAAGCTTTTGAAGCACTTGAAAATCAAGAATTGGCTTATCCCTATCCTTTTAAACAAAAAGCTTGGCTAGCACTCTTATTGTGGGAAGAGGGTAAACCGCATCAATCTGTGATTTGGTTTTTGCAATTTCCAATTGATGAACTGGGTTTTTTAAAACTACAATCACGCGATGCTTTCTTAATTGAGCTACTAGAACAAACGGGGAAAAATATACAAGCAAAACAACAGGGAACAAATATATTAGATGAGTTAAAGGAATCTCCATTTGCTTTTAAACCCATCCCCCCCCTTTTAGCAATATTTCATGCTTTTGCCACACGCGAACTTGGTCAATCAGCTTCAAAATATTATCAACACGCACATGATTATTTGACAGGGGAAACGGGTTTTGAACAGTGGCAGTTTCTTGGTTTGCAGGGAATCGCGGATGTTATTGCAAGGCTAGATCAAGATAATAATGAACAACTCTTGATAAAAGCGTTGCCGCAGATACAAGGTGAGCCTCGTGAATTCTTCGCACAATTTCTTGAACATGTAAGCATTAGTGATGAGCTGTTTTTCTCCCTAAAAAAATGTTTAGATTATGAAGTTCACCAAGAAAACTATAATAACCGTACTATTTCAGCTTTACTTAGAGGTATCTCGGGTAGCAAAAAAGAACTAAAAAATCCACTCTTTCTCGGAATTCTCGAACTAGCGATTGGCTCAGATATTGAAATTTTGGTTGCCATTTCAGGTCGCTCATGGGAAAGCCTAAAAGAACCAGCCTTACAGAAAGCCTTTCTTGAAAAACTGGCAGAAAATGAGACGCTGTCTTTTAATGCGGTTTTAGCAGATTTATTAATGATCCCTGGAATGCGTGAGCCAATATTCAGCATATTGCGTAACCCCGAGCGTTCTACTAGCTTGAGTCAAAAGTTAGGGGAGTTTATGAAAGTGATAAAGGTGTAGTGCTAATTCTTCGCTGTATTTTCTCCCTCCTCTGACAAGGGGTTGGATTAGTTTTCAGAAGCACAATAAGTGCTACGCCCAAGTAGTACCTCGTTTCCAGCTTTTGGATTTTCAGGCACATTAAATGATAGTAGTAGTGAGATAGTTGCCATAATTGCACCCATTATAAAAACCAATGCAGGAGATTGAATCCACAAAGTACCAAATATAACGGGTATAACAACGGCAGCAATATGATTAATAGTGAATGATACGCCTGCTGTTGAGGCAATATCTGCGGGGTTGGCTATTTTTTGGAAATAGGTTTTTTGTGCAATTGCCATAGCAAAAAATAGGTGATCTATAATGTATAAGAATATTGCGAAAGCTGAACTTTCAACCATTGCATAGCCTGAAAAAATAAGAATAAGCCCGATATATTCAAAAATTAAAGTACGACGCTCACCGATTAGTCCGATAAGTTTTCCAATACGAGGTGCTAGAAAAATATTAAGGCTGGCATTAATAAGAAAGAGAATTGAAATCTCACCCACACTAAAGCCAAATTTTTCGACCATTAAAAAACCAGCAAAAACAACGAATATCTGCCGTCTAGCTCCACCCATAAATTGTAGGGCATAAAAAAGCCAATAACGCTTTCTTAGAATTAGTTTTTTACTCTGATAAACCTTTTGAGGAAAGTTAGGGAAACTTATCCAACTATATAAAGCGATCATAATTGAAACGCCGCCACCTAGT
>JALSLM010000257.1 GCA_026988295.1 Thiotrichaceae bacterium | reverse complement strand
ATCCACTTAATTATCAATACTGAGCCGTTATAGGTATGCACTGGGTTTATTGATAGCCCGCTTCTAAAGTGCATAACCTGTAGCGGTTTTTTTATGTGAAAAATAAAAATGAATGAATTAAGTAAAACAATGTCATCTTTAGAGATTGCTGAATTGACAGGTAAGGCTCACGATAAAGTTAGGATAGATATAGAGCGCACATTATAAGATGCTAAAATAGGAGTCGCGGACTTTCGCGGAACGTATAGAAGCAAACAAGGTAAAGCTCTACCTTGTTTCAACCTACCAAGGCGCGAATGTGATTTAGTTATTTCTGGTTACTAAGTCAAATATAGATTAAAAATTATTGATCGTTGGCAAGAGCTAGAAAAATTAAATTTACCTACAATACCTAAAAACTATTCAGAAGCTTTGCAGCTTGCAGCAGATCAAGCTAAGGAAATTGAATTTAAGAATGATTTGATTATTGCTTCAAATGAAGCAAGCATTAAAGCTGGTGATATAAAAGTTAGTGAATTTGTTAAGAGTACAGATATTGTGAATTTAGGAATAAACAAGTTTTATGAATTGATGAGAAAGCAGGGCATTTTATTTGCTAACAGTTGCGAACCAATTCAAAACTATGTAAGCAGAGGATTTTTAAAATGGCTTCCTACAGCAGAAGAGCATGGAGGAAAGATAAGATATACATTGTTTGTAACTGCAAGATGGAAAGTGTGGATTGCTTCTAAATATATGAATTACTTAGACAATGAGCAATAAATTTGTAATAAAAAATGATATTTCACTTAGCGCAGTAGTTAAGTTTTTATACAGCCTAGATTTGTCTGTTGAATGGTCTATTGATGTAAAAGAATATAATAAAAAAAGGTCGCTATCTCAGAACAGCACGTTCCACGGATGGACTGGTGAAATATCAAAATTTTTGATTGAAAAAGGCAAAAAAGATTGGACACCAGAATTCACTAAGAGTAGTCTAAAGCACACTTTTTTAGGATATGAAGATAAGATAAGAACTGATATGGTTACAGGCGTACAGCGCGTTACTAGCGAACTAAAAAAGACAAGTGAGCTAGATACTGGTGAAATGTATTATTTCATGCAGCAAGTTGAGAGCTGGGCTACAAATATTGGCTGTATGGTAACAATACCAAATTCAGGTGAATATTTTAAAAATAAACAACGGGAGATAAGTTAATGCAGAAAGTAAATCCATGGAGGAGTAAAAAATATTTAGCATGGGTAAAGTCGCAGTATTGCTGTGAAACAATGCAGCAGGCAGACGATGCTCACCACGTAATAGGCGTTTTAGGCGGCGGCATGGGAACTAAACCACACGATTTATTTACTATGCCATTGGCGCGTAATATCCATACAGAATTACATAGTTACGGAGTCGAACAATGGGAGAATATGCACAGCACAAACCAAGCTGAACAGGTTCTACGGACGCTAAACAATGCCATTAATAATGGCGTTATTGAAATTAAATTTACGGAAAGCAAATAAGAAAATTAAAAATAACTGGTAAATGAGTTATAGTGTTAACAAGTAAATTTGTTAGATTTTTTAAAAATAAATAAAGGATAAAAAAATGAGTTTAAATTTATGTCAATTTATCGGGCATTTATGCGCAGACCCTGAAACAAGATTTATGCAAGACGGAACTGCGGTAACTAATATAAATATCGCGTGCAGTGAGCGATGGACTGATAAGAAAACTGGAGAGAAAAAAGAAAAAACGGAGTGGATTAGAGCATCTAGTTTTGGGAAGCAAGCCGAAATTATCGCTCAATATTTCAAAAAAGGAAGCCAGATTTATATTTCTGGTCAGATGCAAACTAGAAAATATCAGGCTAATGATGGAACGGATAGATACGCTACTGACATTAGAATACGAGAATTCCAGTTCTTAGATAAAACGGATAACTCGCAACAAAGTAAGCAACCAGCTCAGAAACAAAACAACGCGCCGCATAATCAGCAACCAGCTAAGAAGCAGAATAGTCAACAATTTAACGATGATATTCCTTTTTAGTAGACATATAAGAAAAATTATGTATAATTATTAACCGTAAGTTGCCTACACAGCTTAGATTAGTATGTGGGTACTTTTCTAAGTTGTGATTGTGACTTTAAAGCCCACTTTCATTAATTTGGAAGTGGGCTTTTTTATGCCTAAAATTATAGTGTTTAAATTCATATTTGACTTACTCAAAGAGAAGCCTTATCAGGGCAAAGTATATAGTGTTTAAATTCATATTTGACTTACTCAAAGAGAAGCCTTATCAGGGCAAAGTATAACAAGTATCAGGCTCGGATTTTGGCCAGCCGATTGCGTGTTGTAACGCGATATAAACACCGTTAAAGTGATATGGCTAGGAAAAACCCCTAGTCAGGATAATAAAAGGATTTATACAGGTTTGGATTATGCCTGAGCTGATTCACATACAGCGAAATAGTCGAGTGCAAATAGCTTGATACTTGATAACTGTGCTAACTACACATAAAAACTAATGGCATCGTATATAGTCCAATCACATACGGTCAAAAAGATAGCTATGGCAAAAATAATATGAGCAAATCAAACTTAGAAACGATATTCAGTAAACAAATAAAATTACTTAAACTTCAAGAGCCTTATAGGGAATATAGATTTCATCCGGTCAGGCGATGGAGATTTGATTTTGCATATCCAGATTTAATGCTTGCAGTAGAGATAGAGGGTGGGACATGGTCAGGTGGACGACATACAAGAGGCTCAGGGTTCGAGAAAGACTGCGAGAAATATGGAGAGGCAATGTTGCTAGGTTGGTCAGTATATAGATGTACAGGAAGCATGGTAAGAAGTGGAGCTGCAATTTATATGTTGGATAAGTTAATAAAACTAAGAAAATAATAAACCAGTTTAACGATGGTTTATGCATTATTAAAGCAAATAACATAAAAAGCGAATTTAACGGCTCTAAAACAAAGTTTGCAAAACATGTTGTGCTATTGCCCCAGCAAATAACACAATGGATTAATAAAGATTCTATTATTGTTGGCGGAAAAATGTATAGCTTTAGGCGTGATTTAAAATAAAGTAAAATAATTTAAAATAATTGTGTACATTTATAATTAAGAGCGTATAATTGTACACAAGTTAGAAATTAACTAGCTTCCGACCAAGCGGGACTTGGAATTTAGGAGAACAAAATGAGATATTTAGCATTCGAATATACAAGCGCAAAATTCACAACAACTGGACAGCCAAACAAAGTAACAAAAAAATTAAGCATTGCTGGTGATCTAGTATGTTTTGATAGTAAAAAAGACCGTGATAATTGGGTTTCTAAAGGAAAAAATACTTGTGATATGGCAGGAAAAAATAACCGTGAAAAAGTTAATTTTAGAGAAGCCAGGAAACTACTTGCAGGATATAGCGTAGAAGAATTTAACGAACTTATAGAGATGATAGAAAAATATTAATAATATAAATAATTAAAAGCATATGGAAGTGCAACTTAGGATAAAAAAAATGAAAAACTTAGAAAAGATAGAAAAAGCAAGAGCTGAATATTTAATAAAAGAAGCTGAGTTAGAATCAATAATGATGGGCGTTCAGACAATAAAACACCCTGATTTATTAGTAACTGTAGTTTTTACAAAATATCATGGAACAAGAATTATTTTTCATATTTTTAATAATTTTAATAATTGCAGTTGCGTTTTTAAAATTGAAAAAGGTAATTCAGTATTCGAGCATAAAACCGATGATTTTTCGCACGATGTAAAACAATGCGAAGACATTCTTAAAAAGTGGTTGGCATCATGAGCGAACTTAAAACAAGCTTTTTGTCTATGAGAGTAAAGCCATGCGACAAAGCATTATGGGTTAAGGCATCTAAAGGCGATAAGCTGGTTAATTGGGCTATACGTAAACTAAATAAAGCAGCTCGTGAGGATTTGAGATGGAAACAATAGACTTTCACCAGATTGTATTAAATCTAATTGGCGTTATGACACCTGATGAAATTATTGACGAGGTAGGTTTAACAATTAGCGAAATTAACCGACTTCAAGAAACGTTTGAAAAGGCACAGGAACTTTTAGATTTACATCTTGATAGATGCCCTGAAAAACATAATAAAGCAATTTTATTAATGAAAAAATGAATTGGCCTAATCTAAAATTCCCACCAATAAATTTATGGAGCGCACCTATGCAAAAGATTGACGCTGGAAAACATTACAGATATTCATATAAAGGAGTTAATCTTGACCCTTTCAGAATCGCGTATATTTACAAAATTGAGTCGTTCGCAATGATGACAATATTAAAAAAATGCTTATGTGCTGGTAAGCGCGGTCATAAAGATTATAGTCAGGATTTACGTGATATTATTAGCGCGGCAGAAAGAGAACTTGAAATAATAGCTGAGGATGATAAAGTTATGTAATGAATGAAGAAATAAAATCAATTTTAAGGAAAAACGAGGGGCTTTCATTAGTCCCTTATCACTGTCCAGCCGGAAAAGTAACAATTGGATATGGACATAACCTTACTGATAACGGAATACCAATTCACATTGCAGAACAACTTCTTGATTATGATCTAAAGCAAGCGCAAAAGCAGCTTTTTAAGAATTATCCATCTTATTCTGAATTCTCAGAAAACAGAAAAAACGCTTTAATTGATATGGTTTTCAATATCGGCATTGTCTCTTTTAAGAAATTTAAGAATATGCATAGATATTTAGAAATTAAAGATTTTGATATGGCAGCAGCCGAAATGCTTAACAGTAAATATGCAGTAGACGTGCCAAAACGAGCTGGACGAAATGCAAAAATTATTAAAAATGGATAAAAATGAAATATTTGTATAAAAGAATTAAAAAAACTTCTGACATTATATGTGAAGCAGAGCAAATGATTGATGTTATGTCAGAGTTAAATATAGAACTTTATGAAGAAAAACGAAATTTAGAACGCATTTTTAATATTTGTGTTTTTGATCTTATGAACAAAATGTCTTACCGTAAATTCATGAAATACATGAGGAAAAATTATGGATGGTAAAGAGTCAAAACCATACTACAAAAGCCGCACTCTCTGGTTTAATATCGGAGTTGCGGCTTTTACTGTTTTAAGCGCTCGTGTAGATTTATTAGAGAGCTACTTGCCGGACGGTGGATATTTAGGCGTGATGATGTTAATAGCGGCTGTGAATGTGTATTTACGCACAGTGACAAATCAAGGGCTAAAAAAATGAGAAATTCATATTTAAGAAATCTATATTACGTATTAATTATTGCGTTTGTTTTATTTATATTTTTAATTATAGTAATGGCAAACCAGATAGGAGATTGCGATACAATTAGCACAGGAATTGCAAATATTCCAGAGCCTAGCAATATATCATTATATGCATTAGCAGCGCCTTTTCTGATATGGAGAATATTATGATCGAGTTATTGTTTGGGCTAGGAGGAGCAGTCGCAATTTTGGCTGGCAGTTTGGTTTTTAGCATAAATCGCACAGCAAAATATAAATCTGAAAAAGATAACGCGGTTGCATCGCTAGATAATGTAAGGCGTGCAAACAAAAAAATTAGAACGGTAATAAAAAATCAGGAGGAAGTTGATGCAAAGATTAAAAAAGGCATTGCTCACCGTAATTATTTTGGTAATTAGCGGTTGTGGCAGTGTACGTTATGTCACAGCGCCACTACCAATTCCACAAAAACCAGACATGCCGTATTTTATTGACAAAGATTTAGAATGCCTGCCGGAAAGCGTTTATTATCGCGTTGCAGGTCGTGATTTAGCGCATAAAAATTATGAAGAAAGGCTTGAATCTGTGATAAAGTCTACATGGAGTGATAAATGAGTCAGGAGGAATGCGTTAGAATATCACTTTTAGAGTCTAACATAGAAACTCATAGTAGGCGTATAGATGATATATTAAAAAAATTCACATTGGTAGAGCAAAAACAAAATGAAATATTAAATAATATTTTAAAAGTGAAATATTTTTGCATAGGCAGCGCAGGACTTATTTTGGTAGATAATTTAGGATTGGCAGCGGCATTAAAGGCATTTATATGAGAATTGAGCATGATAAAAAATTACTTGTTATTAGCTAGAATGTTTATATTATGCAGAGAACGCAATATTTAGATAAAGAGGGGCAAGAATGAACGAACCGGCATTAAGAAATGAATTGGCTAAACCTGAATATACGGTTAAGACTGATGCAGAGCGGCTAGCAGATTTACAGTTAAAGAATATCCCATCTAAAGTATCAATTCCTGTACAAAATATTAAACAGTATATGATGGTAGCTAGTAACACATGGATTCCAATTAAAAATAGTACTTCTACTTCAGCATCTAAAGCAATGGATGCTCTATCTGAATTCCCTAGTTTTGACATTACTAACCCACTGGTAGAAACTACTCTAATCAGTTTATTAGATGGTTTAATTGCTGATGTACCTGAATTTACAGCGGCACATAAGGAAGCTATTTTAGCTATGGGCGACACACTAACTAGCAAAGAAGAATTATTAGGATTTGTGGGTGTGACGTTAGGTGATGTTATGAGGGCGAGAGTATGAGTGCTAAACCATTATACGGAGCATCTACAGCAATTACAGTTGCTGGATTAAATGGGCTAGTAAATGGAGGTATTACTGACTCAGTAGAGATTAATAATACGACTGAACTAGCGTTAAGTAAATTTATTGAAATTAACCTAGTTGGTTTAGCTGGGGAGACTGGGTATGTATCAGTTTCAGCTAAAGAAGGCTTAGCTACAGGTACTTTAGAAGATAATGGAAATGTAACAAACCTAGGGACAGTAAAATTAAATGGAACAGTTCCTGTACGAAAAGTTTTACATTACGATAATGTATCCCCTTTTTATACGTTAAGTTTCAAAATGAACTCTAGCGCTACCAATTCACTAGCAGCAACAGGTAACTCAGTTAATACGTTATCTGAGAATATACAAGACATCTAATGACTACTGAGCAGCCTGCTGAAAAACTTGTGTACAGAGCTAATATTGCACTAGAACAGTTACGCTATAGTGTAAATGTTGGCTACTCATCAACTGTAGATGATGACAGGATGCTTGCGGTTACTAAAAATAACATTAAATATTTGCAGCAATATTTTGGATTGAATCAGTAATGTCTATTTTTATACCTAAATGGGAAAAATTTAAAGAAAAGCCAACTAGCTATAATCAGGTTGATTGGGATGGTATTGCAGGAGAGTATGCGCTAGATTCACTTTTTATTAGGGATATTGGTGAGGTAGTACATTTATATAATACCGACTACGTATTTAATGGGAGTGGATTTTCTAATATTGCAGGTGGTGCTAAGTTTAGTATTGGTGCTACCGAGGCTTCTATCATTGCTAATATTACCCCAGCATCATTACCAACCGGTAATAATGTATTTGTTAGTCTAGGAGGGGCATATAATAACGGGTTATGCCTTTGGGTAGACAACTTTGCAAATTACACTCAGGTAGTCAATACTCTGAGCGTTAATTTCTCAGGGTATAACAGAGCTGAAACCTTACAAAATTCTATAGTTGCTGGAAAATCAACTGATGTCAGTGCATCATACGACGGTGCTAATAATAGAGTTTTGGTAACTCACGATGACTATATGAGAACATCATTAGTTTCTGGGTCAATACCAGCAAAATTAACTGGGGGTAACTCGTTATATATAGGTGGTGGTACATTAAATAACTATAACGGGGCGGTAAATACCCTAATGGTTTTTAGAAAATACGTGCCTGACTGGGTTGTTGCAGAATTAAAAGATAATCCATATCAAATCCTAAAACCAAGGAAGAAATACTTTGCTTTAAGCGGTTCACTAAGCATATTATTAATCATATCAGATTTATTTCATTCAAAAACGAGTGATAATTTATCTTTATCACAGCAAAATACATTAGCTGTAGATAGTAATTTAAAAAGTGCTTCAAGCGATAATATTGTTTTAGCACAAAATAATATTATTACAGTAAATGCGATTACACATAGTAATTTAAGCGATAATTTAGGATTATTAGCAAGTGGTTCATTAACTATTAATAGCGCATTCCATTCAAATACAAGCACTAATCTTGCGCTAATACAAAGCAATAATTTATCTATTAGCAATAATTTAAAGAGTAATTTAAGCGATAATCTAACTCTAAATGCAGGCGATACGCTAAATATCAATAATATAATCAACAGCAATACAGTCAGTAATATTGATTTAGTACAGCAAAATATAATTGCTATTGATAGCGCATTACATAGCAAGATTGGTGATAATCTGATACTATCGCAAGCAAGCACGTTATCAATAAATGCGATATTACATAGCAAGATTGATGAGAATGTGACGCTAGATTTTAGCGTTATTATTGATATTCAAAACAGCGTTAAGAGTATTACAAGTGATAATTTAACATTATTGCAAGCAAATTTATTATCAATAGCTGGTAATTTACACAGTAATACAGTTGATAATATTGATTTAACGCAATGTAGCACTTTAATTATTAGTGATATACTACATTCATATTTAAGTGATAATTTATCGTTAATTGATGGCGCAGTTTCATTATCGACAAATGTAGGAACGGTATTTATGCTGGGTAATAATAGAAATGTTTTTGTTGTAGGGTCAAAAAATAATATTTTAATGAGGTAAAAAATGAAAGTAGAAATTTTAACAAGCTTTTTACACGATGGCGCAAAGTTTGAGGCTGGTGAGGTTCGCGTAGTTAGTGATAAATTAGGCGAGTATTTTTGTCGTGCAGGATGGGTAAAAGATTTGAGCGGGGCAATTGCAACAGCAACACCGAATAAAAACGAATCTGTTTTGATGGTTGATAATGTATTAAAAGGAGTTGCGTAATGGCTAAAGATGCTTCAGCAGGAATGATTGATGGTGGTCTTGATAAGATCGCAACAAGTGTTAATTTAACAGTATGCTCAGGTCAGCCAACAAGTTTTGCTGATATTGCAGTAAAAAAGTTAGCAACAGCAACAATCACAGGCGCGGATTTTACAAAGGCAAATGGCGATATTTCAGGTAGAAATGTGACTATAGCTTCACAGGCTTCAATGGCAATTACAGCGACAGGAACAGCAGATCATGTGGTTATTGATGATGGCGTAAGCGAGTATGAAATTACCACAGTTACAGCGAAGGCTTTAATGACAGGCGGCATAGTAACTTCACCAGCATGGAAAATTGAAATTAGCAAACCAGCGTAGGATTTAACTATGATTTATGGCGGCGGAAGCGCACCGATAAAACTACCAAAGGAAATGGCATATGATAAAGATGAAAAGAAATTTTATTCTTTATCATATCGGCCTGTATATTGGGCAGCAAATAAAGAGTATATAAAAGGCGTTGATGTCGTCATACCTGCAACGCCTAACGGATTAATGTACGAGTGTTATAGTGGTGGTATTAGTGGCGCAACTGAGCCGACATTTAACACAAAGGAAAACGGCGTTACTGATGATAATTCGGTTACTTGGAAAGCAAAAGCTTACAATTTGCTTTTAAATACTGATGATATAATAACGACATCGACTTGGACGGGTACAAATAGCGAAACGTTAGACAGCGATATTATTGTAGATGGTATTTACACTAAGGTAAGATTAACCGGGGTATTGCCAGATGCTAAAACAGCAACGCTTATTAATCACGTTGTTGTTATTCGGTTAAATGGTGATATTGAGGAGTTTGACAGAACTATTATTATTCCTGTTTCGGTGTTGTGATGGTTAAAACATACAATCATGAAGAGAAAAACGTAAGTGATTTGATCGCTTATGTTAATAATTCACGAACGCATAGCGATGAGCGTTCCACCTGTAATGACCGCTCAAATTGCACACCAGATATACTTACAGTGGTTTAAAAATAATGGCTAAAAAATACGACAAAGAACAGCTGCTAGCAGACTATAAAACAGGTGCATATACTCAGAGACAGATTGCTCATAAATACTCGTTAAGCCCTGCAATGATAGCTAAGCTAGTTAAGGGAGTATCAAAAGACCTTGAATCAGTAGTTAATGCAGATATACATGTAAAACATACGCTTGCATCAAAAAGTGAGCAGGAAGTGAGCGCGGTGAGCGAAGTAGTGAGCAGAGAGGTTTCAAAGCTCCTGAAAGCTAAAAAGCTAGATGATTTTTTAGATAATGCAGCAGGACTAGCAGCAAAAAGAAGTGTAGAAATTTTGAGCAAGAAAGACCTATCTATGATCGAGATTGAGCAGTTTAGTAAAGCCCAAAATAATATCCGTGTTGGAATAGGCACTCAGCAAAAGTTTGCAACAAGCACACAAATAACAAATAATAACGCGCAGCAGAATAATGAGCCTGTAAAAAGGGTTTTTCACGTTGTCGAGTAATATCATTGAAATTACAGCTCCACAAAAAGAGCTTATTTTTTCACCATACGTTAATCCAGCAATGTTCGGTGGTTTTGGTTCTGGCAAATCAGAAGGATTAATAATACGTCTTGTAACATTAATGGAGCAAGACCCTGGCATAAGCGTTGGTCATTATTTTCCATCATACAAATTGGCAAAAAGGCGCGGACTCAGTGGTGTGCAGTCGTATTTAAAAAGGCTAGGGTATGAATTCACATTAAACAAATCAGATTTAACGATAACTATACCAGAGTTAAATAATGGAATTTATTATTTAGATACGTATCACGACCCAGATGCTATTGTTTCTTATGAAATAGCTCACGGTGGAGTAGATGAGCTAGACACGTTAAAAATCGACAACGCACGGCATGCATGGACAAAAATTACAGAAAGGATTAGGCAAAAAACAACGCACCCATGCGGGAATACGTTAGCAGTCGCAAGCACGACAGATCAGGGTGTTAGTGGTTTTTGCTATGAGCAATGGGGAGAAGGTGAGAATTTAGAAAGTGGTTATCACTATATAAAGGCCGGAACTGATAGTAATAAGTTTCTACCTGATGGGTATGTAGAGCAAATAAAGAAAAACTACGATCCAATAATGGCTGATGCATTCATCTATGGTGGTTGGGTAAGTTTTACAAAAAACAAAGTCTATCATTTCTTCAACAGATCAAAGCATCATACTGATAGAGTTATAAATGATAATGATAAGTTTCTATACATTGGCATAGATTTTAATATAGGCGGGTGTTGTGCAGTTGTCGCAGTTGCAGAGGATAATAAAGCTGTTTTTGTAGATGAGTTTGTTAGTCATGATACGTATGATTTTGTGAATAATTTAACTAGATACGATGGGCATACGTTAATCATATATCCAGATTCAACTGGTAAATCAAATCGCACAAACGCGACACAATCAGACATAGCAATAATTGAGCAGGCTGGTTACAGATGCGAATATGACAGCACAAATCCAGCCGTTAGGGACAGAATAAATAGCGTTAATGCTCTTTTATCACATGATATGATGATGATTAATACTGACAAATGCCCTGAATCATCTAACGCACTAGAAACACAGGGTTATGTAAAAGGTGAGCCTGAAAAATTTACTGATCATCCGGCTATAGATGACTGGAACGACAGCATTGGTTATCTTGTCAATGGCAGATGGCCTGTTAATTTCATACGAGCGCCAAAAACAAAAGGTTTTTACTGATATGGACACAAAAGAATTAAAAAGCACACATTCAGAATATGATAAAAACGTAAATGAGTGGGAGAAGTTCAAAGCAGCTTATTCAGGAACTAAAGCATTAATTGATTATGGCGTGTTAAAACAGAATACGCGAGAAGAAGACAGAGCGTACAAGTACAGAAAAGAAAGTGCTTATGGTTTTAATTACTCAGCTAGAATTATTAACATAATCAACTCATACATTTTTCAAAAGCCTAGCTCGAATGATTATGGTGCTTTAGCTAACGATGCTTTGTTTAAGATGTTTCTTAATAATGCTGACATTAACGGCGTTAGCTTTAGCAATGTAGTTAATGATTTACAGCGCTGGGCGAGTATCTATGGTCACATTGGGATACTTATTGATAAGCCGATTATTGAAGGGAGGCGTACTGTATCACAAGATTTACAGGATGGCATATACCCGTTTATAACATCATATACCCCGTTAAATATATTAGACTGGACATATGATCGAATTAATGGGCGTTCTGTTTTGTCGTATATAAAATTGCTAGATGATGATGGAAATTACAGGTTATGGTGGAGAGATTCGTGGGAAGTATGGGAGCTAGTTAAAGATAAGCCGGTAATGATTAGCAGAGGTATCAATCCGCTAAATGAAATACCTTTTGTTTTCATGATTAATGAAACGACCGAGGTTAGAAATATCGGCAAAAGTGATATTCAAGAGATAAGCAGAATGGATATTGCAATATTGCGCTTGCTAAGTGGCAGCGAAGAGATTTTTAATCTAGCATCATTTCCAATGCTTATGAAACCATATCTCCCACCAAATGCAGTTGATGACTCTGTGGTTGGCGTTGGTAATGTGATCGAGTTCGACCCCAAAAACCCTAATTCAAAACCTGAATGGTTAAAAACTGAAGTTGCAGAGCCGATTCAATCAATAACTGAATGGATTAAAGGTATTATCGAAGAGATATACAAAAGCATCCATGCAAGCGGTTTAAATAGCGGGTCGCAAGTAAAGTCAGGTGAAGCACTAACTAAAGAATTCTCAGCACTTAATGCTTTCTTAGCTAAAAAATCAAAAAATACGGTTATAAAGACAGAGTCACAGGTTATTTATTATTGGCTAAAATGGCAAGGTAAAAGTGAGCTGTTTAGTGGTGTTAATATTGATCGTCCACTTGATTTTGATACTAGCTCTCTTTCAAATGAATTAGATAATTTATCAGTAGCAAGAGTTATGGTTAAAAGTGATACCTATCAAAATTTACTACAAAAAATGATAGCAAGAAAAACTATTCCTACGATAACGCCAGACAATGAAGCGATTATTAACAAAGAAATTGATGAAGATAAAGTGAATATCGACTTGAACGCACAAGATAACGGTATGGATGCAGGTAGTCAGTAATGATAACTCCCGAGCAAATAGACAGCGCTTTAAATGATAGAATTTTACGTAATGAAAAATCGTTAATGCGCGCTATACGAAAGCTTGAAAATAGAATTATTATTTTACTTGAACAGATATACACGAATAAAAATGGCAAAATTGTTGGTGTATCGACCTCGTTAGCGCAGGCAAAATCAGTGTTAAAGCAGACAAGAAAAGCATTTGCTGATATTTACATGAAAGAGATAGATTCGATATTAGGTGGTTATACTGATATTGATTCAATTGTATTAGATTATGCAGGGATTGAAGTATATCAAGGCGTTACAGAAACAACGTTAAAAGCTCAGATGTCATTAGATAGGTCTTATCATGAGTCACTCTCAGAACAGACACAAGATAACCTAAGTGCTATTTTTTTTGACCATACGATTAATGGGAAAAGCAAAGAAGATTTGATTAATAGCATACGAGGCGCGGTTACAGGTAGCGTAGATACTTTGGGAAGAAGCATGGCAGGGCATAGCTCTACCATTGCACAAGATGGATTAATGCAATATTACAGGACAGCTAACGATAAAGCATTGCCAAAAAGGAAGGATGATAAGTTCAAATATTTTGGCAGCTTAATAGATGATTCTAGGCAGTGGTGTATTGATATTAAAGGAAAGGTGCATACACGAGAAGAAATAGCAGGTTTCGATAATGATAGCTGGGCTGGAAAAAAATCAGGAAGTACGATGGTGGTTTGCGGAGGGTACAATTGCCGCCACTACTGGCTTAGAATTATAGATTGACTATAATTTGCATTTAATTGAACAATGTTATATAACACTGTTTAATTAAGTAAAATTTGCGGCGTGAAGCCTTTTTTTAATTACAGCGAGAAGCTAAAAAATGAAATTATTAATTGATGACAATGGAAACGCGGTGCTAGAGAATGGCAAACCCGTTTATGTGCATGAAGATGGAAAAAAGATAGCATTTGATGCGCCTGCAAGTATGGCAAAAATCAAAGAGCTAAACAGCGAAGCTGCAAAACATCGAACAGATGCAAATTCATACAAAGAAAAGTTAGAACAGTATGGAGAGCTTGACCCATTAGAAGCAAAAAAAGCCATTGAAACCATTAAGAATTTTGACGATAAAAAGTTTGTTGATGCGGGCGAGGTTGAGTCACTAAAAAAATCACTTGCAGAAACTTTCAACACAGAAAAAACCGCTTTAGCCGAGTCTATTGCAACTAAAGATAAACAGATTCACGATTTAATGATCGGAAGCCAGTTTGCAAAATCAGCTTTTTTGGCTGACAAAGTAATTTTACCGCCTGACATGGTTCAATCGAGTTTTGAGAAAAATTTTAAGGTTGAAGATAACGGGAAAGGCGGTCTGGTTGTTAATGGTTACTTAAATGGTGAAAAGATTTTTAGTCGTGAAAGACCGGGTGAAACAGCCGACTTTGAAGAGTCATTGCGTACAATTATAGATGCGTACCCAATGAAAGATAGAATTTTAAAATCTTCAGATAATGGCGGCTCAGGCTCAGGCGGTGGACAAAATAACACTAACGGTCAGCACAGAGAAAAAACTACTCAGGAAAAATACGCGAGTGGGCTGGCTAAACTAATGAATTAAAAAGGTAAATAAAAAATGGCTACTCAAACGCTATTAGAATCTTCTAAATTAATTAACGATGAAATTGCACAAGGCGTAGCTGAGGACATCGTAACAACAAATCCAATGTTTTCTGTTCTCCCTTTTACTGGTTATGCCGGTCAGGGAATGATCGTAAACCGTGAAAATGCTTTAGGTAACGCTGGGCTGTATTCAGTCGGTGACACAATCACTGATAAATCAGCCGCTACTTATACGCAAGCAACTTTCAAAGCTACAAAATTAATTGGTGATGCTGAGATGGATGGTCTTGTACAGGCTCAGTCTATGGGCGCTGGTGTTAATCAATTAGAGCTTGAAATTGGTAGCAAGGCAAAATCAATTGGGCGTTTGTTTCAAGCCGGCATGGCAACAGGCTCAGGAACAACGCCAGCTATGAACTCGTTTCACTCTATGGTTGATGCAGCTCAATACACAACAGCAGCGGCAACACAGGTGCTTTCTTTTGAATTGCTTGATGAATTGCTATACTTAGTAAAAGCCAAAGATGGTGAAGTAGATTTTATCACTATGAACGGTCGTACTTTACGAAGCTATAAGGCATTGGTACGTTCGTTGGGCGGTACTAATGAAACTATTGCTTTCACAATGCCAAACGGAACAACTCGTAATGTTTCTGTATATGAAGGTATTCCAATTTTTCAAAACGACTACTTATCAGTAACTGAAACAGCAAATGGCGCGGCATTAACAACCGGCGCTTTGACTTCTGTTTATGCTGGTGTTTTTGATGATGGCACAGAGAAAGTTGGTGTTAGTGGTATTCATCCAATTGCAACTCCTGCCGGAATTGTTGTAGAAAATATAGGTATGTCATCGTCTAAAGATGAGCAAATTGTACGTATTAAACAGTATGCTAACTTTGCATCATTTAACCGTCGTGGATTGGCTCGTTTAACATCAATCAGTAACTAAGTTAAATTTAAAATTCTCACGGCTGAATTGTCAGCCGTGATATATTAATAGGTGAAATTATGACTGTAAAATCAAATGAAAAAGTAAAATCAAATGAAAAAGTAAAAGTGCATGCGCTAACGACAGCAAACGATGAAAAAGTCATGTTGTGGGGCGTTGAATTTATTAGGGAAGGTGATTTTTTAGTTGCTGAGATTAGCACTGAAGATGCAGAGTTAATGATAGAAGCTGGTCGCGTAGTAAAAGCATAATGGCCTATTCTACTGACAACGACCTTTTAAAAGTTCAAAAAGACATACTTGAACTTGGTGTAGATGACTGGACAGATCAACATAATGAAGCAGCTCTTATTATTGATCGTGCTATTTATACAGAATGGTTTATGCCAGTAGCAAAAAGTAAGGGATATATTTTAGAGTTTAATCCTGATTTGTTATTATTACCTGAACAGTTACTAAGGTTATCGGTTTATAAAACACTTGAACTTGCATATTTATTTCTTATGCAGGATTTCATTGATGAAAACCCAAAGGAATCAAAATGGAATATGTTCAGGCAGTTATATGATAATGAATTTAAAAATGTTTTATCGTTTGGACTATCTTATGACTGGGATGGTAAAGGAACAATATCTCAAGATACAAGTCTAATATCTAAAAATCGAGTAATATTCAGATGATAGAAGTTAGCATTGATACAGTTCAAGTATTAAACGGCTTAAATAGATTGTCTAACGTTGATTCTGCAATAAATTTTGAATTAATTGCAGCAAAGTCAAGGCAAAATATAATAGATAGGACAGGACTAGGTAAGGATGTAAATAATAATGATTTTGCACCTTATTCAGCAGCATATCTAAGAGAGAAGTCATTAACTCATGATGATATAACCGTTAATCTTCAATATTCAAATTCAATGCTTGGTTCAATTTCATTTGATAGTGATAATAATTCCGCTCTTGTATTCTTTCTAGATAGAGAGAATAGCGAAAAAGCAAAAAAGCACAATTTAGGTGAAGGTGGACTTCCTAAACGTGAGTTTTTTGGTTTATCTACTGATGATAAAGAAGAAATTCAGGCCATGATGTTTGATGATATTAACAGATATTTATCACAGATATGACTCTAAGAAAGCAAGTCCAAGACAGGTTAATTCAGAATGCATCATCTTATTTTAATGAGATAAAAGGCGCAGCAAGCCTATCAGAAATAATCCATGGAAGAGTGCATCCTGATGGATGTTATATCTTTAAGGAAAAATCAATTTCAAGTGAAAATTCTTTGATTAACGCAGTAAATCAGAGGGTTGTTGATAGGTTATCTATCGTTATAGTAACTAGAAACACAACAGATCAAAAAGGTTCTGATTCTTCTGATAATTCAGAATTATTACAAAATGCTGTAATGAATGAAATATTGGGATTTGAGCCGACCGGAGGTTATGAGCCTATAGAATATGCAGGCGGTTCATTAGTATCTTTAACTAATGGATTTTATATATGGCTTGATACGTATAAATCAGCACATTTTGTAAGAAGCTTATGAGGAATAAAATGAAAAGTGAAACAGACAAACACGCAGGAAAAGCGGGTTCATTCGTAATTGACCCAAAAACAAGCCAGCGCATGACAAAACAAGAATATGATAAAAAGTATTCTAATGATAAGCCTATCGTGTCATCAAAAAAAACTAATCAGGAGCATTAAAAATGGCTTTAGCAACAAGAAAAACCCTTATTTCAGTTGGTCTTGAATCAACCTATGGCGTTGATGCTGCCCCATCAAATGCTGTTCTAGTTAGCGCACCTGAAATTAGTCCGCTCGAAGGCTCTACAGTAGAGCGCGATTTTGTAAAGCCATTTTTCGGTGGCTCAGGAATGATTCGAGTAGAGAATTTCGCAAAAGTTACTTTTGACGTTGAAGTTGCCGGAGCAGGAACGGCAGGTACAGCGCCAGCGTACGGTATTTTATTTAAAGCGTGTAATTTTAGCGAGACATTATTAGCATCGGCAATATCAGGCACAGCAACAACAGGTGGTACAAATACAATAACACTTGACGCTGGAGCGTCAGCTATTGATGAATTTTATACCGGCATGACCATTGAAATTACGGGTGGAACTGGCTCAGGTCAAAAGGGAGAGATTATTAATTATGTAGGCTCGTCAAAATTAGCGACAATTGCTACGCCATGGACAACAGCACCAGACTCAACAAGCGCATTTAGTATCGGTGCTAATGCTATGTATATTCCTAACTCAGATTTTGGAACAGCGACGGGTAATACGTCGGTCACAATTTATTTTAATGTTGATGGTGTTCGACATGTGTTACTAGGCGCTAGAGGCAAACCGGCAATTGATTTATCGGTCAAAACAATCCCTAAAATTAAATTTGAGTTCACAGGATTGCTTGGAACAATATCAGATGCGCCTGCACCAGCAGCAAACTTCACGGCATATCAGACACCTGTTACTATTTCAACAGCGAATACAACTGATATTAATTTGCTAGGCTATAATGATGCTGTTGTAGATAAACTCACTTTTGATATTGGTAATAACGTCGTATATCGTCAGCTAATTGGTGCTGAGTCAGTTTTTATCACTGATAGAGCTGTAAAAGGTACTGTAAGTATTGAAGCTAATCTAGTTACTACTAAAGACTGGTGGTCAGTTGCTAAAAACG
Source organism: Thiotrichaceae bacterium (assembly GCA_026988295.1). Classification (GTDB taxonomy): domain Bacteria; phylum Pseudomonadota; class Gammaproteobacteria; order Thiotrichales; family Thiotrichaceae; genus Cocleimonas. The sequence goes on along the minus strand of JALSLM010000257.1, from coordinate 12,581 downwards.
CATCATACGGAAGATTTTCTGTTAAGCATGGTCAAGTTTCTGGTCATATTTTTGGCATTACAGCGCCAAACGTTCAACTTACCGACCCTAAATATTCAGACTCAGATGGCGTACGAATGATGGAGTTTGGAACATCGTTCACCCCGTTTGGTAGTGGTGGTAATGATGAAATTAGAATTTGTGTTAAATAAGGATTAAAAATGGCTTTAAAATTAAGCAAAAGAAATACACGTAAAATTAAAATTGTGGCAACAGAGCCGGGCGACTTATCCGAGGAAATTAATCATAATTTTATAGCTGAGTTCAAGATTATCAGTCCTGAAGACTGGAAAGTCCTGATGGATGATGATGACCTTGTAAAGGACGTTGTAAAAGATGCGCTTGTTAATGTCGAAGGCGTTACCGATGAAGAGGGCAAGCCTATTTATTTTGATGATGAATTGGCTAATGCTTTAGTTTCTGAGCCGTGGATTTTAAAGCCTTTATTCAATGCTCAACTAGCTATCCAAGGCGGTACAACGCAATCAGAGCTGTATAAAAAGGAACGCTCAAAAAACTAATAGATGCGGGTCGTCACTGGGTTACTGGTGGCGGCTCGTATGACAATCAGAATATAATTGACGATGCTAACGCGCTCGGTATTGATGTTCAGCCGTGGCAATTGCCAGAAAATAATGATTTTGAAGTATGGGCAGAGTGTGAGCAGGCTTTGTCTATATTCCTTGAATGTCGCACGCAATGGAATTATTCATTTAGTGGCATTACAGGATTAAATTATTTAGTTGTTATTCAAATCATGGATAGCGTTCATAACGTAAAGAAAAAGCACCGAAAGCAGCTTATGAGTGATATTATGTCACTTGAGAGCGGAGCATTAAGCGCGTTTAACGATAAAACTAAAGAGTAGCAGCAATGGCTAATAACTTAGATTTGCAAATAAGAATACGAGCCAATGCGGACGGCACAAGCTCAGTTATTTCTAGCACGACGCGAGAGATAAATAATATGAGCGAGTCTACTAGAAGCTCAAATGCTGAAATGACAACTCTAACAAGAACGTCAGGCGTTTTGGGTGGCGCTATGTCTGTGCTTGGCGGTGCTATTGGTGCAATTGGAATAGCGTCACTTGCTAAAGATATATTCGCAGTTAATCGAGAATTCCAAACTCTAAGGTCCTCATTACAAACAGTGACCGGAAGCGCTGAGAACGCTCAAAAAGCTTTCGCTGGAATACAATCATTCGCAAGTCAAACTCCATACACTGTAAATCAGATTACCGAGTCATTCATTAAGCTAAAGGCATTAGGTCTTGACCCAAGCGCAAAAGCTTTAACTTCATACGGTAATACCGCATCATCTATGGGCAAGAGCTTAAATCAAATGATTGAGGCGGTTGCTGATGCGACAACAGGTGAGTTTGAACGATTAAAAGAATTCGGAATAAAGTCAAAACAGCAGGGCGATGAAGTTACTTTTACTTTCAGAGGAATATCAACAACTGTAAATAAATCAGCAGATGAAATTACAGGGTACTTACAAAATATAGGCAACACTGACTTTGCAGGCGCTATGTCATTACAGATGACAACGATAAGCGGCTCTTTATCTAATTTATCAGATGCATGGAGTCAGTTCGCAGACAGATTGATTATTACACAGGCAGAGATAGGCATAGCATCATTCATTAATGATTTTGCAGATGTATTAAAGAATCTTGATAAGGTTTTTATCGCTTCAATGTCAACAGCCGATAAATTCAGAGTAACGATAGTTACTGCCTTCAGTTCAATAGTATTACAGGTAGAATTTGCATTTAAAGGAATGGTAAATTCTGCTATGTCGGTTCTTTCTGATTTTGTCGGTGGTATTGCCGATGGTCTTAATTTTGTAGGGATTGATAGTTTAAGCTCTAGTTTTGATTCTTTCTCACAAAGTATCAAGCCGTCAGTTAATAGCAGTAAGCAACTTAATGAAGCGCTTATTGCTCTTAATTCATCTGCTGATGCTGAAAAAGCAGCTATTGATGATTTGGCTGTTAGTTATTTTGTTTTTCTTGATGCACAAGAGAAGCAAAAATTATCTTATCTTGACGCGGCTGAAAATAAAAATGCACAGGCTGAGCAAGACAAATTAAATGCTGAGATTGCACTTCAATCGGCTGAAGAGCTTAAACAATCTTTTGACAAGGAGTTAGAAAAGTTAATCACTAAAAATATTACTTTAGCAGCAGGCGAACGCGCATTATTCACGTACCAGCTTGCACAAAAAGGATTTACAACCGAGCAGAAAAAAACAGCATTAGCGATTTATGATGCTAATAAAGCAATGGAAAAGCAAAAGAAAGCGGCTTTAAATTCTGAAAAAACTCAAAAAGCATCAAACAAATTAATCGCTGATGGTTTAAATAATATAGACCGATATTTAAAAGACGCAAGCGCAAGCTCTCAAGATATTTTTAGCGGCCCAGCAGATAGCATAAATAACATGGCTAATGGTATTAACGCAATGTCAAAAGCATTGAATGTTAATAGTGGCTATGTTGAAGAGAATAAAAAAGCATGGGATGAATTAAATAAATCAACATCCGGTACAGATGAAGAGCGCGCGCAAAAAACAAAAGAATTCGCTGCAAGAGATAATGCCCTTGCTAAAAAATCAATTGATATAAAGTTACAAGGTTTTAATACGGTTGGCAGCGCGTTTGTTGGCATGTTCGACGATATGGCAGCAGCAGCAGAACAGGGCAGTAAAAAGCAAGAAGCATTGCAAAAAACAGCTATGGGAATCACTATGGTAATGGCTACTATTAATGGTGTTGCTGCCGTTATCGCTGCATTTAAAGATGGTGGTTTCCCTATGGCAATTGCAGTTGGTGCAGCAGTTGCAGCACAACTAGCCACCATTGGAGTACAAATGGCAGCTATTGGTGGCGGCAGTTCAGCACCAGAATTACAAAAAACACAGGGACGCGGGACAGTATTAGGCGACCCTAGCGCAGTATCAGAATCATTCTCTAATTCCCTTGGACATCTTGAAGATTCTACAGACTTTAGTCTTGTCCAGTCATCTAAAATGCTCGTGTTTTTACAGAATATCGACAACAACACAAAAGCGCTAGCAATCGGGATTAACCGTTCTGACCAGTATCAAGGTTTTTCAGCTAATCCGACAGTCGGACTAGGGAAAAATTTAACAGGCGGAATATTGAAAATGTCTAATGCCATTACTGGCTTTAATGACATACTAGGTAGTATTCCTATTTTCGGTGGGGCAATGAAAGGTTTTGCTGAAGCCTTATTTGGATATAAAGAAAAAGTGCGCGATACAGGCGTGTCATTCAATACAGATCAAACATTAGGGCAGGCTCGTCAAAATGGTTTAGATTCTAATTACTATGCGCGTGTTGATACCTATCAAAAAATATTCGGATTTAAAACAAATAGCGAAACTTTAAACTTAGAGCAGGCGATTGATGGAGAAATAGCTACATGGTTTAGTGGCATAGTAAATAACTCAACTGATGCCGTGCTTTCAGGGTTAGAAATACTTGCAGGTGATGGCTATGCAGCGCTACAAGATAAAATACTAAATTCAACACTTAACCTTGAAAAAATAAGCCTAAAAGGTCTTGATACAGCAGGAATAGAAGAAGCGCTTGCTGGTGTATTTAGTGCGTCGGCTGATAAATTAGTTGCTGATAACTTCCCTGCACTAAACAGCTTTCAGCAAGTCGGTGAGGGCATGTTTGAAACGCTCGTTAGAGTAAGTCATGGTGTAGAGCAAGCACAAGTTTCACTCTCGCAGTTCGGATTTAAAGCCATAGATTTTACAGAAATTATTAATAAGCAAGGCGATACAGGCGGGCAGGTTGCTAAGCAGACTATATTATTAAATGAAAGTTTTGATAATATAAACGATGTTATGAAAAACGTTTCTGGCTCGACAGAGGATGTGATAGGCGTTTACAAAGACCTTGTAAAGACACAAAAACTATTAATTTCTTCAGGGTTTGGCGATAATGTCGATTTAGTTAGTGCCAGCAATGCGGCAGGTGGTATAGGTAACTTTCAGTCAGCATTAGAGTCATACCGCGAAAACTTCATGACTGACAGCCAGCGACTTAATGCTGACCTAAATGACATGGCAGATCAATTTAAGATTCTTGGTGTTGTATTTCCTGAAAATATTGCTGATTATACTAAGGCCGTTACCGCGTCAGGTTTTGATATTAAAGCTGCTACTCAGGAGTTTATGAAGGGCATTGCAAGCCCTGAAGACTTAGGACTAACACTTCAACTCTCAGACGCAGCAAATCAGTTGTACAGCGATTGGGGCAAGCTTAATCGCGTATTAACAGAAAATACAACGGTTTTACAGCAAACGTATGACCGATTAAATCAAAGCGACCTAGAAAAATCACTACGCGGTATTGCTGAGTCATTTACAGAGTCAATACTGTCTATTCGTGATGCCGGTGGCAGTACTGAGCAAATGCTACAGGCGCTAAATTTAGGATTGTTGACCGGTGCTGATGCAATACAAAAAGCTAAGAAAAGCATTGATGATTTATATAAAGGCATTTACAAAAATATTGCCGACCAAAAAACCAGCCTATCTGATGCCATAACAAAATTAGTTGACCCTGACGCACTATTTCAAATACAGGCCGATAGATATACGGCCCTATTAGAAAACGGTTCGTATGAAGAGCAGATGCAAGCCGCGCGTAGTCTGCAAGATTTGATTATAGGCCAATATCAAGAGCAAGGGGACACGATTACAAGTATGGTCGATAGCGTGAAGCAGATTGGTACATATTTAGATAGCCTTAATCTTAATGACACGCTATCAGTCTTAACGCCTGCACAAATGTTAGGCGAGGCACAAGGCCAATTTCAGAAGCAATTAATATTGGCTCAATCTGGTAATGCTGATGCTATGTCAACCATAACCGATTTTGCTGATACTTACCTAAATAAAGCTAGGTCTTTTTATGCGTCGAGCGATACCTACACGGGCATATTCGACAGCGTAACAAAGGCGCTTGGAGATATAAACGCACCGGACGCAAAAGACTATGCAAAAGTAACCAGCGAATCAACACGCGAAGCAGTTACATGGCTAGAGTCAATCAGCGCATCACTTGATACGATCAAAAACGATCAAACATTAAAACAACAAAATGAGTTATCCACTGGGCTGTCACAGGCTCAAGGTATAAGAAGTGAGTTTATTGGTGGCATTGCTTCTGGAACTAATACAAGCTCAGCAGCAATAGAGGGTTTATTGACTAACGGAATAAATAAATCATTAGCTAATAAAAAAATAAGCGATCAAGTGATTGCTGAGTATGCAAAATCACACACTTTTAAGGAAACCTATGATGCATCCATTGCAAATGGTATAAGCAGCATACAGCTTGCCAACGCGACCGGATGGGATAGAAAAAACATTGTAGACTGGGCTAAACAAAATGGCCTTGAAGGTTTTTCAGATGGCGGCATAAACTCACAGCCTGCTATTTTTGGCGATGCTGCAGCACCATTGCAAGATGGGAGAATAATCCCAGTAACACTATCAGGTGGTGACAACAATGCGCTTATCGAAGAAATACGCGCATTAAAGCAAGAAGTTTCAGAACTTAGAAAAGAGCAAGCAGACCAAACTAATGCATTAATAGAGTCTAACTATGATGCTAATGAACAAGCAGCAGAAAAAGTGAGTAGTGTGCAAGAGGATGTAAATTGGACTAATACGCAAGTGGCAGAAATAGCATGATAACAAACGCTCAATACACAGCATGGTTAGCAGAGCAAGATGCAATAAGATGTATTTTAGTTGAAGCCGTTGCGAATGTGTCCGGAACTGAAACAACGCATTATTTTAGTTCAAAAAACTATGTCACAAGCTCAACTGATACGCCTGCCAATACAGATTATTTAAACATCATAAAAGGCGGGATTAAATTCACAGAATCGCTCTCATTAGAAAGCAATGCAAAGTTGTCTTTTGGTGACGTAGAGCTTGAAAATTATAACGGCATTTATGACGATATGTTAGATCATGTCTGGGTTAATCGACAAATAAAGGTTTTCATCGGTGATGTGCAGTGGCAGCGATCAGATTTTAGGCTTATTTTTGACGGCATTATTGACGACATAGACAGCAAGAATAATACATCTCTCAATATAAAGATACGCGATAAATTACAGCGCCTAAATACCCCAGTTTCTGATACTAAACTGGGTGGATTAACGATAAATCAAGACAAATTACTGCCTATTTGCCTTGGTGAGTGCTTCAATATTACGCCGCTTTTAGTTGATGAAACAACGCTTGAATATCAGGTTCATGATGGGGCAATTGAAGATATTATCGAAGTCAGGGACAACGGCGTGCCAGTCAGTTTTACTAAAAACTTAGCTAATGGCAAATTTACGCTCGATCAAAACCCGTCCGGCGCAATAACATGTAGTGTTCAGGGCGATAAGCCCAGCGTTTATTATAATACCGTCTCAAAATTAGTCGAACGTCTGGCAACAGGCTATGGGAAATTATCAGAGCGATTTACAGCAGCAGATATTGACGCGGCAAATTTTTCAGCTTTCGACACGGCAAACCCTCAGCCAGTGGGTATTTATATCGACAGCAGAACCAATGTTTTAGTCGCTATCAATCAGATATGCGCTAGCGTAGGCGCTCAAGCTGTTATATCAAGCGCTGGTAAATTGAGATTGCTAAAAATAGACTTCCCAGCAGTAGGAACGCCAGTTGATATAACGCCAGTCAATATGTTAGAAAATAAGCTATCAGTTTCTGACAGACTTCCCGTAAAATCAGCTATAAAATTAGGGTTCTGCAAAAACTGGACAGTACAAAATAATTTAGAAACTGGAATCCCTGAAGAGCACAAAGCATTTTATTATGAACAATGGGTATCACGATCAAGCAGCGATGCATTAATTGCAACAAAATATAAACTCGATAACGAGCCTAAACAAAAAGACACACTTTTGCTTGATGATGGCGACGCACAAACAGAGGCAGGGAGATTATTAGCAATTTATTCAACGCCGAGAATTACCTACACGGCTGAATGTTTTACACCGCTAATAGAATCGCAACTAGGCGATGCAGCGACATTGACACATAGCCGATTTGGATTAAGCGCCGGTAAAACAGGTGTGATAGTAAAGCGTCAAATTGATTGGTTTAAATTTACGGTAAAACTTGGGGTTATTATTTAATGGCAATTATTGCGAACTATAAAGACAAAATACTGCAAGCAGCCGCAACTCGGTTTGTATCGCCAGCGCCGTTCGTATTTACAACGCCATCTCAGGTTATCGGTCTGGCAGTCACACAAGAAACGCTGTTAAATCAATCAGGCGAAACTTATATAGAGTCTACAGTAACATGGACACCGACTATTGATAGTTTTAGCAATTACACATTAGCCTATAAAAATATCACAAATAATGCGCTTGCACCGTTTAAATATATTGATTTAACCGAAGCCAGTGTAAAAGTGCCTGAAACACTGGCAAATCAAGATTTAGTCGTAAAAGTTCGGGCGAATTATGGCGATAAAAACGGCGCATGGTCAGTTGATTTGGCGTTTAATTCTGGACAGGACACAATAGGCCCAGCAGCAACTTCATTTACTGCTAAAGGTGGTGTCGATTATGTAGAGCTTACGATAACTAAACCAGTTGAGCGGGATTATGATTATACTGAAATATGGTACAGTGCGACTAATGATAGAAGCACCGCAACTAATATTGCTCAAACTTCTGACACTGTAAAGACATTCCGTGATTTACCTAAATTTAGCGGTTTTGCATGGATTAGACATGTAGATACTACCGGAAATATAGGTTCTTATTACCCAACGAGTGCAACTGGTGGTTTAGCGGTCGGAACAACAGGAGTTTCAGTTGCAATACTTGATAATGAAACAGCTATCCCATACCAATCAGGCGCTCCTACGGGAGGAGATGGGGCAGGGGGCGACTCTTCAGATGGTAGTTACGCACTTATCCCGGTTGATATAGCTATAACAGGGGTGGGTAATAATCTAAGAGATATAACACTGACATGGGAGCAATATACTCAGGGTAGCGTACCCGCAGAGCAATTAGCGTTGTATTATTATGAGGTTGGAACAGATAGCGCAGTAGGTAGCGTTAGTGGTGTGCCAATAGACAAAAATACACATGGAAATGTTGTAATGCTACTTAATTTTGACACCGCTACAGGAAATCTAAAAGAAGAGGCACAAGGTGGGCATCTTACATTATCAAGCCCCGCAGTAAGCATTTTTGACAGCACACCTACAATCGCTGCTGGTAAGTTTGGTGAGGCGATGCACTTTACAAACTCATCAGGGTCTAGGCAGCATGCAACTATTCCGTTTAATGCAAGTAAGTGGTCTATGCCAGTAGGTAGCAACTATTGCTTGGATTATTGGATAAAGCCAGATAGCCTGCCCGCGTCTGGTTTTACATCTTATTATATGAAAATTGGCGGCAGTGATCTGTCATTTGATGATACAGGAATACTTCATTTTACTATTGAAGGTACGGCTTACGTAATAAGCACTCCAGTAACAGTTGGTCAGTGGAATCATATAGTTATACAGCGGCTTGGTGATATTATACTATTTGGGCTAAACGGTAATATAAGCAGGTTAGATTATTCATTGCAGACATTTAATGCTTTTAATGTCGCGCAAGTATCAACTTTTGGGGCATTGTCAGATTCTGTTGGTTGGCAATTTGGTTTAAATGGTTCGCTTGATGGCATTAGGCTAATATCAGGTAAGGGGATTGTTGAAATAGATATACCAGCACCAACAGAACAATTACAAACAATAGCAGGAAGTGCAGTACATATACCGCTTAACACTGATGCTTCAGATTTAACTAGCAATGGCACATCTTCAACTATCGGTAATGTAACGATTAATGCCAGTAATGGAGGGTTTAACGGTAGCGCTTTACTAAATCAATCTGGGTCTACTAGCTATATTAACTATGTTCCTACAGCTCCTATTTCTATAGCGCTGAATGAAGCGTTTACAATAGACATAAGATTTAAGATAGAATCCATACCTACAAGTGAGGAGTTTTTGCTTTCTTTTGGTAATATTTACTCATATGTAAGTATAGGAACTAACGGAAAGTTAACCTTAAGTTTTGCAGGCCAATCATTCGCAAAATCTGTAGATTTTGCTGATGTTACTACTGGTGAATTTAACCATATCAGAATATTAAGGAAGAGCGGAAGCGGCAACTACTTAATATACTACAATGGAAAATTAGTTAAAATTAGCAATTATTCGTCTGCCATTAATATGTCATCAATACAACTAGGGTGTAGAAGCAATTTAACGCAGGGTTTTAATGGTTATATAGATGATTTTAGGCTAGTAGTTGGAACGGCAGTTAGTTTACCGTCTACTTACCCAGTACCAACAACAGCGCCAACACTCACTCTTAATCCACCACCAGAAGCAAGCTTATTGCTACACTTTGACGGGTATAATGGAGGAACTACTTTTACTGATAGTAGTAAGAATAATTTAAGTGTAACAGGAACAGCTATTACATCTACTGATGCTAAGGTTTTTGGGGCTGCTAGTGCATTCTTCGCGGCTAAAAGTGGCGGTGAAATTGGGGATACAATAATCTTTCCACCTGAAATTGCTACAATTTCAGGTGATTTTTGGTTTGAGTTTAGGGTTAGGTTTTCTTCAGCAAATACTGGTAATGGCAGCCCTCAGGTTTTTGCTAATTTAGGGAATAACCTATCATTTGAACTTAATGGCGGTAATATAAGTAACCCTAGAGATATATTTGTAAGAAATACACACATAGGCACAATCCCTTTACATACATTTTCTGGTGGTTCGTTAGATTGGCTAGATACTTGGTTTACGATAAAAGCAAGTTTCGTGGATGGTAATATTTACATATTCTTTGATGGTATACTAAAGTTTACAGAGGCATATGGTTACACCATAGATAGTTCTGCAATGCTAGGTAATACAGGCTCTAATTATTTTGCGTTTAATGGCTATATAGACGAGTTTGTTTTGTATACAGGAATAGGTGGTGATATAACAGATTATATAGTGCAAACTGAGCCGTATAAAAGTACCATACCTAATCCAATAACATTCAGACCAGTAACCATTGAGGATTCTGTTAAGTTTCTTCCTATAGACTCTAAAAAATACACTTTTACTGGTGTTCCTATAGATAGAAACTATAGAGTGGGCATTGCAGCAATTAGAAATTCAGCTTCTGGTGTTCAGTATACAACGCCAGTTATTCAGCCTACTACTGCCCCTGATTGGAGGATTAGAGCAAATGAATTGACTAGTGGAATTCCTGTTTATACTGCTGATACTATCCTTAATAATGTAGATCAATTGGTATTAGACTCAAATAACGCTAATAACCTAAACTACACCGCGATTGTAAATCCAACATTAAATAATAATGCTACGGATATTACGCATATATTAAGTTCTGATGGTTTAACGGTAACGATGTCATTTAATTGGAACTATAGTGTATCAGATGAGGCTAATATAGATGGGTTTTTTATAGTTGTTTATCAATCAGCTACAGATTCAAACGCGTATGTGTTTGGTACATTTATGGCATTAGAGGCAACATCACAACTATTACCAAATGTCAGAACATTCAAAAAAAGTGGGCTACCTGTAAGCGATTACTATTCTATTGCTATCGTTGCATATAGAAATGTAAATAAAGAACCTACACTAGCACCAACAGGCATATTATTTAGTAATTATATACAAAGTACATTTGCTGCTAATACGCCGTATAGACCAGCTTCAAATGTCTCATTAGCACCAGATGTTAATATAGGCACAGTTGATGCAACAGGTGGGCAAACAGTAACGTCAACACTAACGACGAAGCCTGGAACTTCAGCAGCTACAAACACTTGGATAGCCATAAATAGTAACGGCAAAAAATACTGGGTGCAGGCGTGGGAGGACGCTATCTAATGACAAATTTAAGAATAGTACCAACAAACACAGCAAAAACAGCAGCACTTTCAGCCAGCAGCACGGCGGGCATTTTAGCGATTACAAACACCCAGCTTGATAGTAAAAGCAAGGTTTACAGATCAGTTGGGACAAGCGCAACAATCACAGCGACTATGGCGTCATCGCTTGTCAGTTGCGTATCTATGCCAATTTGTAATTTATCATCAACAGCAACAATGCGAGTTAGATGCTATACATTATCGGGTGATACCACGCCAGTTTTAGATACCGGCACGCTTCTTTGCTGTGAATACACGACAATTGATAAGATTGATTTTTCAGGCGTGTTAAGTGCTAATGCTTATGCCTATGGCGGAGGTACTTATGCAACTCTGTTTTTTGCAGAACAGACAGCGCAAAAGGTTGTCATAGATATAGTAGATACAGCGAATTCAGCAGGCTATATAGAGGCGTGTTTTTTAGTCATAGGGAAATATCTAAGCCCAACAAATAATGCAGATTATGGTGCTTCGCTTTCGTTTACTGATACTAGCAAACACAAAAGAAGTGAATCAGGTGACCTTAACACAAATCGCTGCGCTGTTTATAAGTCGCTAAAATTCACACTTAAAAACATAGGGCCGACGGATAGAAAATGGCTTATGGAGTTTTTTATAAGAAATGGAATGTCAAAGCCATTTTTTATCAGTATTTTTCCATCGTCAGCTGATACACAAGAAAAGCAAATTTATCAGATTTATGGAAAACAAAAAAAATTAGGTAGCTTCACACGCACTTATTACAGTGCAGATAAAGCGTCTATTGATATTGAAGAAGTGTAAAAGTTCGTCTAACTTTACGTCTATAAAAATCATAACAATATGATTTAAAACACGCACAAACCATAAATATAGTTAGACATAAAAAACATAAGTAATTGAATAATATATAAATAAACAAAATAGAAAATCTCTTTGTGATTCCGGTTGTCGTGGGTTCGAGCCCCATCGTCCACCCCATTAGTGCTGCATTCTGTTAGTTTCAATCTAATCAAATGTCTAACTTATTATATGCTGTCTAACTTTTTATCGTATCTGTCTTACTTTCTAAGGCTTTCTTTCGTATACCATTTTTGTTGTTGTTTCGCTGGCATGGCCTAATAATTCTTGCGCGTTTCCTTGGGCATCACTACCCGCTTTTGCTCTTAGATCGTGGAATGTAAATCTGTTTTTTATTGTGCTGGTGGCCATTGCTTTATTCATAAGGCGCTGCCAGTTACTTTTGAATCCGTTTGAGGTATAGGCTTGCCCGCGTTCGTTTGCGATGATATTGATAACGCTATCTGCATGGCGTTTTTGTTCGCGTGATTTCTTTATTGCAGCTCTTAGGATGAAAAAACTCGGCTTTGTGCGCCGGCTGTTTTTGCACCCGTTAGCTCTGCAATTTCCTCAGCTTTTAATATTTCTGACATATTATTTTCATTAGTTGTTTTCCCATAAATTTTCCACATATTAACAATGTTACATTTCAAAATTCATTGAGTGGTTTCTGGTTT
>JALSLM010000256.1 GCA_026988295.1 Thiotrichaceae bacterium | reverse complement strand
CTGTTTAGAGCGCAATAAACTTACGCCCAGCAAAACCAATAATAATCCAACGATTTGCGCCCAACCAAATGGCTCACCAAGGATGTTTACAGCAAGAATAATGGTGATAACCGGACCAAGTGTTCCCATAATACTGGTTCGGGTTGCACCAATTCTATTAATTGCTTCACTAGTAAAAAAACTGGGGATCAAAGTACTAAAAATTGCAAGCAAAAGAGAAAGTCCCCAAAGTCTCGGCGACACATTTAAATCAGCAAGCTCATGTGTAGCAAAAAACTGGATAAGAATAAAGAGCAATGATGATGACATTGCAACGCTGGTAAAAATCAAGCTTCCTAATAATGCTATATAAGCTTTACTAAAGATCACATAAGTTGCAAAACTAAGTGCTGCTAAGGCAACTAATAGAGTGCCAACTGTAGTCTGTGCTTCATTTGAACCAATACCACTTGATGATTCATTAAAGAATAAAAAACTCACTCCAATATAACTTACAAGCAGGGAACTAAACACTTTTATGGTGATTTTCTCTTTGAAAAAAAACCAGCTTAATATGGCAACCATAATAGGATAAGTAAACAGAGTGAGCCGTTCAAGCTGGGCAGAAATATATGATAAACCTTCAAAATCTAAATAAGAAGCAAGATAGTAACCTAAAAAACCCAAGCCAATAATTGCCAAAGCCTCTTTTTTTGTCAATAAAGCAGCCTTTTCAGGGCGTGTTTTAATCGCATAAACAAAAATCAATAAATAAAATGGAAAAGCAATCAGCATCCGCAAGGTTAGCAGTGTTGTTGCATCAATATCCTCTTCAAATGCTAACTTAATAAAAATTGATTTTAAGGAGAATAATGCCGTTCCAGCAATTGCAAAGAAAATACCTAAACGAAAGTTTTTTTGTTCTACATTTTTATTCATGTGATTCCTAGTAAGAGATGAGCGCAGGAATCAGAAAAGCTGGGGAGATTCCCGCAGCCGTTGAAAATTTAAAAGTAAGAGAACTCTTTGGCTACGTTTGATTAAATAATCACCAGCCATGATTTGAGAATATAAGTTACTTTATTAATTGAAGTCATAAACCTGAATCCGTGAGGTCACAACGGCACACGACGCAAGCTATTGATTCATCATGAGTTTAAAAAATACCCGCTTAACCTAAGGGTGAAGCTAGTCTAACACTAATATTGAACAAAAGTTCAAAATAAATCTGCATACCCTATAAAACCCATCCCCCCCTTTTTTTAGCTTTTTTAAATCACATCTTTTAGTAATTTTAATCGCTACACCAATCACTACCCCAAATTTTCAAGGATTAATCTTGCTTGTTTTGCATCATCCAGAATCTGAGCCTTGAGTATTTCAAAGTCATCAAAGCGTTTTTCACCACGAATAAATTTGACCAGCTCGACACAAATATATTGACCATACACATCAGCATCAAAATCAAAAAGATGTGTTTCAAGTCTATTCTCTATCCCTTTAACCGTAGGGCGTGTTCCTAGGTTTGCCACACCTTTTATAGCAGATTTTCCCAACCCATAGACGTTAACCGCATACACACCGCGACGTGCAGCAATATGGCTAGGCATCTTTAAATTAAGCGTGGGGAAGCCAATGGTTCTACCGCGTTTATCACCATGTCTGACCCTTCCAGATAGCTGATAGTTTACCCCAAGCAAGTGGTTCGCCTGTTGGATTTCCCCCGCTTCGAGATGTTTACGAATACGTGTACTGCTCACTCTTTTATCATTTATTTTGCAGGTTGGTGTATCAACTACCATCATTCCTGCTGACTTCCCTATTTTTTGCAAAAGTTGAAAGTCGCCTTTACGCTGATAGCCAAATCGAAAATCATCACCAACCGCTAAATATTTAACGCTTAATTTATCTAATAAAACATTTCTTACAAAATCTTCTGGCTTTTGAGATGCAAATTCAGAATTAAATTTTAAACAAAGATAATGATCAACACCAAGCGTTTGTAGCAAGCGGATTTTATCCCGCATAGGATAGATTCGTGCAGGTGGCTCAGGCATAAAATATTCGGCAGGTAATGGCTCAAAGCTAATGATTGTAAGAGGAAGCTTCATATCAATCGCTTTGTTTTTAAGCGTACTAATAATTCTTTGATGCCCCAGATGGAGACCATCAAAATTACCAATGGTGGCAACACAGCCACTTGAATTTATATTAAACGAGTTCAGTCCACGGATTAGTTTCATACCTTAATACTAACTATTCTAAGCCTATAAAATTTTGTTGTCTAAGTGCTTCATAAGCCGTAATTGCAACAGTATTGGATAAATTTAAGCTACGGCTATCGCCTAGCATGGGTAGCCTAAGCTTTTGATCGCTTGCTAGTGTATCAAGTATATCAGCAGGTAAGCCTCGTGTTTCAGGACCAAAGAGTAAAATATCACCTACTTTGAATTTTGCTGTTGAATAGCTGGTCTGCGCTTTAGTGGTTAGAGCGTATAATGTTTTATCATGAATATTTTGTATCGAGGCAAGAAAAGCATCATAATTTTTATGCTCATGAACTGTTGCCATATCTCGATAGTCCATACCAGCACGTTTAAGTTTTTTCTCGTCAAGGTCAAAGCCCAGTGGATGAATTAAATGTAATCTGCATCCAGTGTTTGCACAAAGACGCATAATATTACCCGTATTAGGTGGGATTTCAGGTTCATAGAGGGCGATTTCAAACATTGTTTAATCTTAGAGATGGGCTAATAATAAATCAACCATTCTTTAGAGTTCCTTATTTGTCTTTTTGCTTCTACTCAAATTAACGCGCAAAATAGCTCCATACCTTAGTGATGCAATAATAAATTCACCTCATAACAGGTAAATTATTTCGTGAATTTTTCATTATCCGTATATTTAGTGAAAATGTATAATAGTTTTTCTTGACATCTAAAAGCGAAAACGCTGTAATACGCCCTCGCTCGAATGGCCCGATAGCTCAGTCGGTAGAGCAGAGGATTGAAAATCCTCGTGTCGGTGGTTCGATTCCACCTCGGGCCACCATTTTTTATTCGTAGCAATCCAAAAATACTTAAAAAAACCCGCTTTCTAGCGGGTTTTTTTGTGCCTTCGTTTACTAAAGGAAACCCTGATTAAGTCGATTAGAATTTAGTGAAGATAAAAATAATTGGACTTGATCAGGTTTTCCTTAATATACTATCTCCATCAGATCACCTCCAAATACTAGATATTGCGAGGACTAACGGAGATTTATATGAGTCCTGGAAAAGTAATCACATTAGTCACAGTGCTGTTTTTTTTGTTTTTGCAGGGAAGCAACACCTTTGCTGATCACACTGAACACAAGCTAGTTATACAAATCAGTACGGATGACCTACGAGCACAACAAACCGCACTTACCAATATTGTTAACATTCAAAAATACTACGGTATTGATAATATTAAGATAGAACTGGTTGCATTTGGACCTGGTTATAGAATGCTTACACCACAAAGTACTTTAGCATCAAGAATTGCAAGCCTTACCATGCAAGAAGTCACTTTTACCGCCTGTATGAACACCCTAATTTCCGTTAAAGAAAGAACAGGGTTTATGCCTAAATTAATTGAAGGTGTAACTACTACAAAAGCAGGTGTAGCTAGAATTATTGAACTACAGGAACATGGCTATAGCTATGTAAAATACTAAAAAGGCAACTTACAGCTCCCACAAAAAAGCCTCCATTAAGGAAACCCTAATATCAACTTAATCAGGTTTTCCTCAAGGAGGCTTTTTTTAACTCAGGTCTTTGGATAAATACATCCTGAACACTGAATTATACGATCACAAACCAGATAAATACTCTGCTAGTGCAGTAATTTCATCTTCTGAAACACCTGCCATAATGCCTTTCATTGCAGCTGTTTGACCGTTGTTTCTTGCGCCACTTTTAATATCTTTCATTTGCTGCGCTACATACTCTTTGCTTTGCCCTGCTATTTTTGGATATGCTGGCATAATAGGTGATTTTGCATCAGCACCATGACATGCAGTACAACCTTTTGCTGTGTATAAGGCTTTACCATCAGCAGCAAATGCTGTTGAACTCATCATTACAACTAAACCTGCTGCCAATAAAGCGGAAGTTTTAACTTTTAACATAGATACTCTCCTAAAAGAAAGAAAGAAATAAAAAACAGAACTTATACCAAAGTACAAATAATACTACATTGAGTTAAGTCAATATGGTTTGTTTTTAGCCTTTATTGACCTCCATCAATACTGATAATCATAGCACGCATGTAACTTACTAGCATGAAAAATAGCGCCATATTTTTCTACACTCAATTCTAATCAACTTAATCAGGATCTCCTTTACCCATTACCAGCCAAGCAAACTCTCTCAAATTTGGAAACGATTAAAAACTCTGTAGCTCTCTGCGTTTAAAAAATGCAGAAAAAGGGGGGGATGGGTATGTGCAGGTATCTACATCTACAAACTTGCTCTAACTCCATCAAACCAATATTGATGGAGTACAAAAACCTATTTCAACCACTCTGCAACACTTTTTGCATAGTAAGTTAAAATCCCATCTGCCCCTGCGCGTTTACATCCTAACAATGCTTCCATAACGACTGCTTTTTCATCGAGCCAACCATTTTGTGCTGCCGCTTTTAGCATGGCATATTCACCACTAACCTGATACACATAGGTAGGGGCTTTAAACTCATCTTTAACACGACGCACGATATCCAGATAGGGCATTCCTGGTTTTACCATAACCATATCAGCACCTTCTTGCAGATCAAGCGCGACTTCATAAAGTGCTTCATCACTATTTGCTGGGTCTTGTTGATAGCTGTATTTATTGCCACCACCTAGGTTTCCTGCCGAACCTACGGCATCACGAAATGGGCCATAAAAGCTTGAGGCATATTTGGCTGAATACGCCATGATTCGGGTATTGCTATAGCCTGCACTTTCGAGTGCTTCACGAATTTTGCCAATACGACCATCCATCATATCAGAAGGTGCGACCACATCTGCACCCGCTGCGGCATGAGAAACAGCCTGTGAAACTAGCACTTCAACCGTCTCGTCATTCATAATATAGCCTTCACCATTCATCAAACCATCTTGACCATGCGAGGTAAAAGGGTCGAGTGCCACATCAGTCATTATGCCTAACTCTGGCACAGCTTTTTTAATCGCTTTCACGGCACGTTGCGCCAAGCCATCGGGGTTATATGCTTCTTCTGCCATATCTGACTTTTGCTTGCTACCAACAACAGGAAACAATGCCATCATAGGTACGCCCAATGCTGCAACTTCTTTAGCTTCCTTTACTAAAAGATCAATACTCAAGCGTTCAACATCAGGCATAGATGCTATTTCTTCACGTTTGTTTTCACCTTCAATCACAAACACAGGGTAGATGAGGTCATTGACTGTTAATGCATTTTCACGCATTAATCGACGTGAAAAATCATCACGGCGCATTCGACGCATTCGCGCATAGGGGTAGGAGCTTGGAGTTATGGGCATTATTTTTACCTTTGATTTATCTTTGATTTACATTAATTTAGTTTTGATTGATTAGTGGATTTTTCCACAACCTCCCGAATTTGAGTTTCAGCATGTTTAGCAAGAGGTTTTCTTTCTGAGAATTTGTGACCTTCAATAATAGGGAAAAACGTAAGCTCTGCATGAATTCCTGATGCACCTAATATAGACATTAGATTATTCATAAAACTCTCATCACCCCAGAATACAGCAGGATGAAAATCCCCCTGCGCATCCAAATAACGTATAGCAATAGGCTGCACAGATAGCTGATGATCAATCGCTGGGGCAAATATTCGTGCATGAAATTGCTTTAATTCATAGCCATTACCCGTGGTTGCCTCAGGAAATATCAGAATATTATCTCCTGCCTTGATAGTCTCTGAAATTTTTTCTGAGGCTTTTTGTGAGGCATTTTTGCCACCTCGTTGGATAAATACCGTGCCTCCTTTCTCACCTAACCAACCAATCACAGGCCATTTTCGTACCTCAGCCTTAGATAAAAAAGCCGCCCCTTCGCTCCCTATTATGGGAATATCCAACCAAGAAACATGATTTGCAACCCATATCGCTGACTCTTTATGGCTTTCACCTTTAACGCTCAGTGTGATGCCAA
>JALSLM010000255.1 GCA_026988295.1 Thiotrichaceae bacterium | reverse complement strand
CACCTTATAATATTTCTGAAATTTTCGTTTCAATCCTAGTTCTCAGACAACCTCCTAGGAGGCTGTCTGAGAATAGAGAGTCTACTGCGGAAAAGCTGAATTTGGCTATGTTTCCCCCAAATTTTCGGTGAATAGAACAACTATTCCCCTCAAATTGGTGAAAAATATAGCTCAAATCAGCTTTCCCTCGCTACGACTCCTATTCTCGGACAGCCTCCTAGAAACCTCCTTAGCCAAGCAATCTCTCTCGCGCTTGGAAATGACCAAAAATCTATGGCTCTCCACATCATAGCGGTGCTATCTAGGTGTATTTTTTGCAGTGTATTCTATCACTAAACCTCTATGATTTTGAGATACCAGCACAGTAGATTAATGGGCTTCGTTCCTTAGTCCAACTTACAGAAATTACGCCTTATCCAAAATACATCAATCAAATATATTGCTACACAACCCAAAAAATACATCAAAATATCTACCCAACTAAAGGATGTACCAATAATAATGCGCAGCATCTGATTTTTAATTTCCAATACATCAACTAGACGAAAATATTGTGCCATCTCAATCATCACTGAAAAAATAAACACACCAATAGCTAGCCTCTTTGGCTCACTATCAACCACCACTTTTATCGCGCAGTAAATTAATATCACTACCAATAAGTCACCAAAATAACTGCGGATAAAATGAGTGGTAGGAAATATAGCAATGCCAATTTCAATCAAAAAAAGGCTGATTGTCAGTATTAGATATACTATTTTATGAGTCATTGCTATCTTCTAAGAACTTGGCTCATTTCCCGCCTTCCACTTAATATTACAACCGAGTGATGGCTTCTGGTTTTCGGGTGATGGCTTACCTGCTAATAAGCTCTCTACGGCATTTTTAAGATCTATACCTGTTACAGGGGTATCTGTATTTGGTCGAGCATCATCAAATTGCCCTCTGTAATAAAGTTTATGATCTGCATCAAATAAATATAGGTCTGGTGTACATGCTGCCTGATATTGCATTGCCACTTCTTGGCTTTCATCATAAAGATAAGGAAAGTTATAGCCATTAAGCTCGCTATCTTTAATCATTTTTTCAGGGCTATCATCAGGATAATTTTCAACATCATTTGAATTAATTGCTATAACTTGTACGCCTTTCTCCTGAAATTCATTGGCTAGCTTTGCAAAAACTTCTTTAATTAAAATAACATAAGGGCAATGGTTGCAAATAAAGGCAAGTATTACAGGCTTTCCTTTATAATCAGAAAGCTTTACCTGCTTATCGGTTGCAGGATTTAATAAAGAAAAGTTAGGAGCTTGAGTGCCAAGTTCCAGCATATTAGAAGGTGTGCGTGCCATGTTTTTACCTATAGTTTTATTCTTCGATCCTTATCCTAGAAATAAAAAAGCCTAAGAGCAAGTATTCTTAAGTTTAATGTGTATAACCTGAATCCGTGAGGTCACTACGGCGCAGTACGCAAGCTATTAATTAATGTTCTTGCCTTTTCTCCAAAGACTTCTATATATGCTAAATGATAGTGAGTTAAACACGTAGTTTATTTTGTGCATGGAGTAATCGGCAAATTTAAGCACTATCTGATATTTTTCATTTTATTCTTAAATCAGGACTATAAAGATGCTCACATCAAATAAGAGCGAAACTATAACAAATAAAATCAGTAAATTATTATCAAAAGGAGATCAGAAGGCACTGGCTAATTTAGAGTGGTTAAAGGAAGAAATGCATCCACTATTCTTTTTATTAAACCAGAATAATGTAAGCGCACTTTCAACCTTGGCTCAAAGTCTTAACTATATTGAAGAACACTGTCGCATGATGCTACTCGACACGTCTAAACAAACCCTGCTTTGTCAGGTTGATACCCAAGGCTCACTGTATAAAACATTGCAAGATTTGCCTGATCATTATATTTCTTATGCAGAGTTAACTACATCACGTTCACTCTTGCCTAATAGCAACTACAAACTTGAAGTTTTACGTTTTGACTATGAACGCAAGCAAGATAGTGAAATTAATGAGATGCTATCTAAAAGTGAATTACCACAGGATATCTATAAAGAAGTTGATCAGAAAATTAAAGATAAATACCCAAATTTTCATACCGAAAAAATAAAACCTCTCTTAAAAATGCTCTGGTGTAATAAACCTGATTATGTTGAAGTTTCGCCAGCTTCCCGCATTGCTCGCGTACTAAACCTTTATTTGCAAACAGAATTGAATGAAGGAATTTTTCTTGATTTACAAAACAAAGGTGACCCTGAAAAACCTTTAGAGTGTCGTTTATTATTGGGGCTTGCTAACCCACCTAATCGCTTATTCTTATTACAATTACTTGAAGTCTTTAATCGTATCGGGGTATCGGTAAATCGCTCTTACAGTTTATCGCTAAATAATGGTGTTCACCCTTATTTCTTATCGACTTTTTATGTTGAATCTCGTGATGATTCTATTATTGAAAAAGACAGTAAGTTATTTTTAGATTTACAACGTGAAATTTATAATACACAGATTCTTTCACCAGAATCAAAAAGCTATGAAAAATTTGTTAAAACAGGTATTACAACAGGCTTTAATGCTAGTTTAATTAATTCGATTATTCACTTCTGTCACACTAATTTGGCTCATAATCACCCTGATAGTTTCTCGCTTGAAGGCATAATGCGCGCTTTTCATCATCATCCAAATATAAGTACCAAACTGATTACATTATTTTATTTACGTTTTGACCCAGAAACTGCCTCACAAGCAGATTATGAAACACATTTAAACAGCCTCGTTTCAGATATCGAAAACTTTAATTCAGGACGAAAATACCTAGATCGTTTTCGACGAACTGTTTTTTTATGCGCCCTTAGCTTTATTAAATATACATTAAAAACTAATTTCTTTGTTGCAGAAAAACATGCATTAGCATTTCGTCTCGATCCACTTTATCTCGAAGAATTAGATGATTCATTTACTCAAGATTTACCCGTTGATA
This sequence comes from Thiotrichaceae bacterium, assembly GCA_026988295.1. Taxonomy (GTDB): domain Bacteria; phylum Pseudomonadota; class Gammaproteobacteria; order Thiotrichales; family Thiotrichaceae; genus Cocleimonas. The sequence goes on along the minus strand of JALSLM010000255.1, from coordinate 3,169 downwards.
GACCTTTTAGAATCACCTTCTTTTACGGGCGCAATGGCTGTGGTTATCATATCGGCTTTTCTGATATTGCAAGAGGCGGATGGCGAACAATTATTACCCAAGGACGTGATGATTACATCACCAGCGCCAACACCATGTTTAAAGAAAACTACGTTCTGGCACACACTCAACACCTAAAAAACAAGGATATCTATGAAGGTGGATCAAAAATGGTGGCTATCCTACGTTTACCAGAAAATACTAATAATGAAATAATTCGCCAACAGCTTTACAAATTACAGTTCAGTTTTATCAATGCTTTTTTTGATATTTTCACCACGGAAGAAGGCAAGGCAAAAGATCCAAAGGTGATTGATTATTATGCTGAGGATGAAGCTATCGAACTAGGCCCTGATGAAAATATGCACGATGTAATGATTGAAACCATAGCTAAACAGGGTATCAAGCGTGGTTATATACTGGGCCAAGGTATTATCTCCAGCAAAAAAGTGGGTATTAATCATAAAGATTACGGTGTCACTTCCTTTGGTGTGATGCGATTTGCAGAAGTCACAATGGACTCCATAGGCATTGATATGCACAAGGACGAGTTCAGCGTAAAATTCACGGGTGGTCCAAATGGTGATGTCGCAGGAAACTGTATGCGCCTTTTACAAGAGCGTTGCCCTAATGCAAAAATCAAACTCATTATTGATGGCTCAGGCGCATTATTTGATCCTGAAGGTTTAGATAATGAAGCTCTATCCAAGGTCATTCTTCAATCTGATCTTGATGCTTTTGATCCACAGGCATTACATTCTGGAGGGTTTTTACTGTATCGCAATCAAACTAAAAAAGAGGATATGGCAACACTCTTTAAACAAGTGAATATGAGCCAAGAAGGTCTCGAGGAGAAATTAGAAGAAAAATGGATATCAACAGATGCTTTCTATAAAATCTATAATAGCCTTGTATTTACGGTAGAAACAGATTTATTTATCCCCGCTGGTGGTCGCCCTGAGACGATTGATAGAAACAATGTAGATAAATACTTCAACCAACAAGGAATTGCCAGTGCCAATGTCATTGTAGAAGGAGCAAACTCTTTTATTACCCCAGAGGCAAGACTAGAAATGCAACGTCGAGGCGTGGTTATTATACGTGATGCTTCGGCAAATAAATGTGGCGTGATTTCTTCATCTTATGAAATTATTGCAAATTTAATCTTTAGTGATAACGAATTTTTGGCAAATAAAAAATGCTACGTGAGTGACGTTATGGAAATTCTTAAAAAAATGTCAGAACAAGAAGCTCACTTGATAATTAAACGCCATAAAGAAGCAAATGGTACATTATTTTATACCGATATATCCAATGATATTAGTCGTGAAATTAACGGGCACTATGACCGAATTTTTGAATACTTCAAAGAAAACCCTGATTTAGTTGACCAAAAAGTCTATCAAAATGCCATATTATTACACCTGCCAAGCCTAATTGGATCAGTAGAATATTTAAGAAATCGCGTACATAAGCTACCAAATAAAGTTAAATATGCCATTCTAGCAAGCAAGCTTGCCTCATCACTTGTTTACGAAGGTGATAACAATAGTATTTATAGCGGCATGATAGAGTCAATGCTAACTAAATTCCCTGAGTTTACTGCAACAAAATCAGAGTGTAGCTAAAGATAGCGCTTTACTGTAGGAAACCCTGATCAAGTCCAATTATTTTTAGCTTTGCTAATCAATTTGATCAGGTTTTCCTGTAAAGGGATGGATTTCAACAATACTAAAAACCCATCCCCCCTGTTTTTTACACTTTTTCAGAATTATGTTGCAGCCTGATCGCGCATTGCCTCTGAAATCGCATAACCATAAGCACAATCAACTTCCATACGCACTTTTAACAAGCCATTTGGAGTATCATCGGTTAAAATCACATTTAATGGGGTGTTCTTCTTAAAACGACGATGTGGCTTGCGCAACCAAAGTAAACGCATTTTATCACTAAACGGAAACGTGGTACGCAACGCATCAGATATTCCAATAATATGATCAATGCGAATAAGCAACTCTTTTGTTTCTGGAAAGGCTCGCTCGCCCATGCGATAACCTTGTATATGGCGTTTTTTACCCGTATCAGTCAAACCTAAAACTGCTAATGCCTGATCAACCGAAATATTCCAATCATCAAGAATAGACATAATCCCCTGAGTTAGGCTTTGCATTTCTTCTTGACTGTAATCCTTATATTCTTTCAATGCCATACCTTAGGAATCCTTATGTGTCGTTGATTTTAATGAATCCAGAGAAACTACATTTGATTTAGTCGGTTCATCAGGATATTTTGGGCGTTCTTTAATCTCGACACCAGCCTCTTTCGCAAGCTCCTGTTCACGAGCTGCAATTAAACCAAAACACATTTTAATATCTTCAACAGTTGCATCGCTTAAAGGAGACTTTAATGCTGAACTAGTTGGAGTAACATCCCTCACTACACTAGATAAAGTTTTACGCATAGCGACCAAAATGCGCTTTTCAACAGTAAAATGGATAGGTTCATTAGACATAGAAAGACCGTCAATAGATTTAAAATCAAATAGTTTACTAACTTTTAAGGGCTAATGACATATCCCATAAAGAAGGATTGGCTTTCCCTCGCTACAATTCCAATTCACAGACAGTTTTTTCCTTCGATAAAGGAAGGTTGGGGAAGATTTGATTTTTTGGAGTGAATCCATATTAAAATTTATTATTAATACCCATCCCCCCCTTTTTTATAACTTTTTTACTTTCTACCCTGCACATACGCACATATTGTGCTAAATAAATACTTTGGGTGCTTCTTTATTCTATACAACATTCTATACAACTCTCCAATTATTCATCCATAATCTACTCACATAGGTACTTTTTATGTTAAGCAATACCTTCAGATTGATAGCCGTTTTATCTACTTTGTTTCTAACCACATTATTAACGACAACACCTAGCTTTGCAGATAATGCCAGCAAAATTACTATTTTGCATACCAATGATAACCACGGTCGCTTTTGGCATAACAGACGTGGTGAATATGGTATGTCGGCTCGTAAAACCTTGATTGATAAAATCCGCAAAGAAAAACAAGCAGCAGGAAGTGTGGTTTTAGTTTTATCAGGTGGTGATATTAATACCGGTGTGCCAGA
>JALSLM010000254.1 GCA_026988295.1 Thiotrichaceae bacterium | reverse complement strand
GATGCTGTTGCATTGCCATTACACTTTTTTAAGCAACATATTAACCCATTGTTGCTGATGACCTCGAAGCTCGCTTGTTTCAAGCCATGAATCAAGTATCTGCAATTCTTTAAACTGTGATACCAGTTGTTGCAAGCTTTCTGGCGTATAATTATTAAAAAAACGCCCCATTGAATCGACTGTTTCTGCCGTACCAAATTTAAACGACATATACCAAACCCCTTTTGGTTTTAATGCTTGAATGATATTTTTAAAAACAGGAATTATCTCATTTTTGGGGCAATGCAATAAACTAGCACAAGCCCAAACAGCATCAAATTGTGCGGTGTAATTCATTGTTTGATAGGAGTTTACCACAACTGTTTGTGAAATGAGTTGTGATGCTAATACGGCTAAGGGTTCTGATTGGTCAAGTGCTGTGACTATATAGCCCTGTTGCTTAAAGTAAAGGCTATCCCTTCCTGAGCCACATCCTAAATCAAGTATGTGACTATTTTTAGGGATATAGCTAAGAAAGCGATCTCGTGGAACTGAAATGGATTCTAAACCAACCGTTTCATTATAATAATTACTTGCATTGTCTTTATAATAAATCATTCTATTCTTAGCACTCCATCAATAAAAACTCTGTGGCTCTCTGTGTTATAAAAAATGCAAAAAAAGGGGGGGATGGTGTATACATGGGTATCTAAAAATCTGTTCTGTATCCATCAAACCAATATTATAGAGTTATGCCAACTATTTAGTCCAACCAGAATCCCTGCATTAAGTTCTGCTTATTTGCTAAAGTTATTTTCAGTATTACCCATCCCCCCCTTTTTTTACACTTTTTGTAATGATTGAGGGGATAGATTTTGATAAGAAAGATGCACAGCGCGGTGGGTTAGATCAGTTTACGCCATCTAACAATTGATTATTAACAGGCATGATTATGGAAATATCACTGAATGAATTTATAACGGAGTCTATTAGTAATCGACTTTAGTTTGTCAGAATGAATCCTTAGCGTAGGTTTTCGTAGCATTTCAATAGTTCTCATGCCTTGCATGGAAATTTGTCTATAGATGCTCTGCGTCATGAGCAAATAAAATCAAAGACTAATAAGGAACGCGCATGATAGAACCCTGAATCAGGTTTTGCATAAACGTTCTTGCAAATCAGATGGGGCAAAATATAAAACAGTTTTTCCATCTTTTGTTCTTAATAAAAGATCAAGATCTACAAGTTTGTTTAAATAGGTTCTGGCTGTATTCTGGGAAATTTCATATGAGCTAGAAACTTCTTTTACGGTAAATATCCTGCCTGGTTCTTTCGTGCCTTTTTTTATTAAATCTTTTTGAATAAAGTTTAATAAGTCGCTATACCTAGAGTTACTTAAGGTATCTACAACTTGATAAAATTCATCGGTTTTATCTTTAAGGTATTGTTGCAAGTCCTCAAAAGCATTCAAAATAACATCTAACTGGAACTCAATAAAATAAGTCAAATCATTATTATCTTTTTCTGTATATAAATAGGATAAGCCGTATCCTTTGGGATCATTTTTAAGCAACTTACTAATAGAGACATACTTAAATAAATCATAGTCATGTTTTAGCATATACCAATAAAAAAGTGCCCTAGCAGTTCTTCCATTTCCATCTCTAAAAGGGTGCTCAAAACCTAACATAAAGTGCAGTATTATAGCTTTTACTACTGGAGCAATAAATGTACTTCCTTCTTCACCTGAGTGATTTTTGTTTGCAAAGTTGCATAGTACTTGCAAGCGTTTTGGTATTAACTCAAAGCTAGGTGGTTGGTGAGCTATTTCACCTCTATCATCTTCAACAAAAATATCATTATCTTGTCTAAACTCGCCCGGTATAACATTATTTTCAGTTGAGCCTTTCGTTGCAATTCTGTGAAACTCTAAAATACAATCAACAGTTAAAGGCTCTTTAGATATTTTTTCAGCATACTTTAATAAAAAGAAGTTATTTAAAATCATCCTTTCATCATCATCAACAGGTTTTCTACCCTCTTCAAGCATTTTCTTTGCGACTTCTCTCGTTGTAGCCGCCCCTTCTAACTGAGCACTTGTAATCGCTTCTTCCATTATCAAGGAAGAAACTAGAAACTTCCGTTGAATATTATCTGTTGTGATATTATCTGCAACCGTAGCAACGCTTCCTCCTGCTACATTAGCTATCCGATGCAATTTAGCTTCGATTAAATGAGTTGTACAATAAGAAAATACTTTACCTTTATCATCTTGCAAATTAATAGATTTTAGCTGAACTGATCTTCTGAACTTTATTGCTTTCCAAATTTTCTTAGCATCTTCTTTTGGCACGCGCCATCTAAGCTGATCCCAATGAAGATACCTTCCTTTCTCATCTGTTGAGTCATATTTACTAAGAAATGGAGCGAATTCAGCAAATGTTTCTACAGAAAGTTTAAAGTTGGGGGCTCTTTCTACCCTAGGTTTAGCCATAGTTAACTCAATTATTTAAATTTGCGTTTGATTATAATTATAATGGCATTACAATAAGATAAGTCAAGATACCTTTATTGAAAATAAAGAGATGATTCTGGTTTTGATAGCATAAGGCCCTGCTAAAGAGCTGCCAGATTAAACCCACCAACCTCAAAACCAACCGAAGCCACAAAACGCAAATAAAAGCCCTGAGTTAGTCTGTCTACTCTTGAGCAATTTACTAGGTATTTTTCAAAATTTTATTCTAATTGCCAATACTAAACATTGATAAGAATGACAATATAAAGCCAAATAGTCTAGGATATAGATAAGCTAAAAAAGCACTTATTCCGCCAAAACTTATAATAAAGGGAGCAAACTGAAGTAGAAATTCATAAACATTTGTAGTGAGATTAATCGGCCCCGTAAAAAGTCGAACCACACCACCAACAAAACCAAAAATAATAAATGCAGCAAGAGCAACCATTACCTTAACAGGCTTACTGGGTTTAGTAATATTTTCTTTTACCTTCATTCAAACACCATTATTATTAAGTTAAGGAAAACCTGATTAAGCGCGGTAGGTTAGATAAGTTTACATCATCCAACAATTGATTATTAACAGGCATGGTCATGTCAGATGGTGCATTATCTCTTATCTAAGCTACCGCGATATGCCTTCTCTGTGGCTCTCTGTGTTACAAAAAACACAAAGAGGCGGTGATGTTATTACCCATCCCCCCCTTTTTTTACATTTTTTGTGTATGCTTTATTCTATCGCTAGATGGCTAACTTTTCGATAGCCATTGGGTAGTAGCTTTCCGCGTTTTCCGCGCTCTCCCTGATATTCAACGATTTCTGCGCCTTGAATGGTTTTGTGCTTTTTACCTGCATGTATAATTAGCTTTGAATCTGCTGTGAATGCGATTACTGAGATGACTTGCTCTTCTCCTGTTTTTAGCTTTGCTGGTGGTATATTGATGATCTTGTTGCCTTTTCCCCTAGGTAAAATAGGTAATTCTGAGGCTTTTATAATTAATAAATAACCTGCTGAGCTTACTGCTGCAATAAAATCTGTTTCAATATTGATGAGTTGTGAGGGTTGCATTAATTCGGCTCCTAGCTTGCCAAGGCTAACGGTTGCCTTGCCTGCTTTAGCACGACTCAGCATGTCTTCAAATTTACATATAAAGCCATAGCCGAAAGAGCTGCTTAGCAAAAATAATTGTTCATTTTTGCTCATTAATACGGTTTGAAAGGTTGCTCCTGCCGCTGGTTTGAAACGCCCACTAAGCGGGTCACCCTGCCCCCGTGCTGATGGTAGGGTATGCGCGGCTAGGGTATAGCTGCGCCCTGTGCTGTCTAATAATACAACTTGTTGATTTGAGCGTCCTAATGATGAGTCTTGATATTTGTCTCCTTGTTTATAGCTTAAACTTGTTGGGTCTATATCATGCCCTTTGCCTGCGCGGATCCATCCCATTTTTGATAATACGACGGTGATAGGCTCGGATGGAATCAGCGAGGTTTCATCTAGTATTTGTGAGGCTTCACGCGCTACAATCGGTGACCGTCGTTTATCACCATATTTTTTTGCGTCTTCTTTTAATTCTTTGCGAATCAGTGAGGTCAGTTTAGTGGGTGAATCTAACAGGCCTTGCAATTCGTCCCGTTCGGCGATTAAATCTTCTTGTTCTTCTCGTATTTGGAATTCTTCAAGTTTTGCTAAATTACGCAACCGTAAGTTAAGCACAGCTTCTGCCTGAACATCGCTCAGGCTAAAGTGTGTCATTAAAATAGGTTTCGGCTCATCATTTTCACGAATAATACGAATAACTTCGTCTATATTGAGATGTGCAATTAACAGGCCTTCTAAAATATGTAGGCGTTCAAGTACTTTATTTAAACGCCATTCGATGCGCCTTATGACTGTTGCACGACGAAATCTTAGCCATTCAGTTAGGATGGCTTTAAGGTTTTTTACCTGTGGTTTGCCGTCAATACCAATCATATTCATATTGACACGATAGCTACGCTCTAGGTCTGTTGATGCAAATAGGTGTAGCATTAACTGGTTTATATCAACACGATTGGAGCGCGGTGTGATAACGAGGCGTGTGGGGTTTTCATGGTCAGATTCATCCCGAAGGTCGGCAACCATTGGCAATTTTTTAGCTCGCATTTGTGCGGCTATTTGCTCTAAAACTTTTCCGCCTGATGTTTGAAAAGGCAAGGCGGTGACTATAATATCACTATTCTCTTTCTCCCAAAGTGCGCGCATTTTAATGCTGCCTTTGCCGCTTTTATACATATCAGAAATTTCTTTTGGTGTGCTGATTATTTCTGCATTTGTGGGGTAATCTGGGCCTTGAATAAAGGCTTGCAACTCTTCATTGCTACTATTTTTTTTCTTTAATAGTTGTAAACAGGCTTGCACTACTTCGCGTAAATTATGCGGTGGTATGTCGGTTGCCATGCCAACGGCAATCCCTGAGCCACCATTGAGTAATACATTGGGCAAACGCGCAGGTAATAGCGCTGGCTCTTTTAAGGTTCCATCAAAGTTGTCAACCCAGTCAACCGTGCCCTGCCCTAATTCTTCTAATAAAACTTTTGCGTAGGCTGTTAAACGTGATTCGGTATAACGCATAGCGGCAAATGATTTTGGGTCATCTTGCGAGCCCCAGTTGCCTTGCCCATCAACGAGTGGATAGCGATAAGAAAAGGGTTGCGCCATTAATACCATTGCTTCATAACAGGCAGAGTCACCGTGTGGATGAAACTTACCCAACACATCACCCACGGTACGCGCTGATTTTTTATGTTTTGATACTGCCGACAAACCCAGCTCGGACATGGCATATACAATACGTCGTTGTACAGGTTTTAAGCCATCGCCGATATTGGGTAATGCTCGGTCTAAAATAACGTACATGGAATAATCGAGATAAGCTTTTTCGGTATATTGCTCTAGTGGAATACGCTCGATATTGCTATCACCTCCGCTTTTTTTAGCGGCTGATTCAAGCAGGTCTAATTGTGTTTCATCAGTCATGAATTTTTAATTTTATCCCCAAGATTTGGAAAATTGTTGTAAATGTTGTTCAGTACTATTATCAAGTAATTGACGTAATAATGCATATTCTTGTTGTAGCTCTTCGTTCTTTAATTCACCATTCATTAATTGAAAACGCAGATAAACCAAATAAGTATTCAAGACACTGGTTTCACAATCATGGTGGATATTTTTTAAATGCCCCGATTGATACTGTTGCAAAATTTGTGTGTCATCCATTGTTGTTTTTTTAGGAAAGCCCAGCATTGCTGCAATATGATCTAATGGTGCTTTTGCAGCATCGTTATAGCTGGCTAATACAGTCATTAGGTCAATATGGCCTTGATGATAACGTGCTAGATAATTATTATCACTCTTCAGCCAAAAACTTGGCGCAGTCATTTTATTTTTTAACATTCGGTAATGAATCACAGGAAAATCAAAGCCAGATCCATTCCATGAAATCAGTGTGAGAGTGCGCTCTTCTATCTGCTCAATAAGCAATTCCAGCAATTCTGCTTCAGAGCTATCAGCCTGACCTAGTGAATGCACTGAGACCTGAGGCTCCATATCTTCACCGATACCACGATAAAGCACTGAAATAGCAATAATTTTATGCAGATGCAAAGGCATAAAATCTGTGCCTGCATGTTGTTGTCGCAGATGCTTCATTGCCTTGATTGTGCTTACATCATCCAGACCTTCAAGATCAAAAATCTTTTGACCTGTTTGAATATCTGGGATGGTTTTTATGTTAAAGACTAAAACATTCATATAATAATCATCTCTTAT
>JALSLM010000253.1 GCA_026988295.1 Thiotrichaceae bacterium | reverse complement strand
GCCGCCCAAGAAAGTGTTTAGATTACAAAACACCTTATGAGGTATTTGAAGAGTTAACTGGGGTAGACATGAAAAAAATATGGTTATGCACTTATTACTAGAATTCACGGTAATTATAAATATAATTGGCACAAACAACAGTTACGACTATATTCAAGATTTGGATACATTTATTAATTATTTATGATCAATCTAAGGAAAACCTGATTAAGTCGATTAGAGTTTAGCGGCAGATTTAGCAAGCTGTTAGATTAAGCTATTCACTAAACCTCCAGCAAGTTTGCTTTAATAGATTTAGGTATAAAACACTTCACCATCTACTATTTCTACAGCGACACGAGTTAATGCCGCCCCACCACAGGGACCTGATATACAGTTGCCATTATGAATGTTAAATTTTGCGCCATGCATAGCACAAATAATATTCTCTTTTTGCTCATCTAAAAACTCATCAGGGTTCCATTCAAGTGGGGCTTGTGCATGGGGACAAATATTTTGATAGGCGTAAACCTCATCTTCTTTTCTTATGATGAAAATATCTGTTTTTTTACGACCGATCTTTATCTCAAAGCTTTTAGAGGATGGGTCAGCAAGCTCAGAAAGCTTGCATAGATAGTGATTATTTTGTGCCAATATGTTCTTCCCATTTATTTAAAATATTACAAAAAAGTGCTGCTGTCTTTTCTGTATCATAAACAGCAGAATGTGCCTCACCAGCTTCCCATGAAAAGCCAGCCGCCTTGACAGATCGCGCTAACACTGTTTGTTTATAGGCCATTGCCGCAAGTGTTACTGTATCAAAGGTACTAAAAGGATGAAAAGGATTGCGCTTCTTTTTGATGCGTTCTACGGCTGCATTTAAAAAGTTTAGATCAAAGGCAGCATTATGCCCTACTAAAATGGCACGCTTACAGTTATTAGCCTTCATCTCTTTGCGAACAATCACAAATAATTCATCCAGGCATTTTTTTTCATCTACAGCAATTGCTTGACGAAAAGGTAAATCAGGATCAATACCATTAACTTCCAATGAAGCAGGTTCAAGATTTGAACCTTCAAACGGGGTAATATGCCAACCATAAGTTTTATGAGGAAACAGCATTCCGCTTTCATCAAAGCGCAATGTCACGGCTGCTACTTCTAGTAAGGCATCAGTATGATGATTAAAGCCCCCTGTTTCGAGATCTATTACCACGGGTAAAAAGCCGCGAAAACGCCCTCCTATGGGAAATAATGGCTCTTCTTTTGCAGTCGAAGAGGTCACTGAAGAAGTTTGTGAGGAGTTAGTCTCAACACTACTATTTAGCAGTGGATTTCTTAGCTCTGATTTAATATTTTCTGTCATACTCTGAAGCTTACAGGAATGCAAAAAAAAATAACATAAAACAAAACATTATTTATTTGATGACTATAAGTATCTGTTATATATATTGATTTATTTTGACTTCTTGTTTTCGCCAAGCAATGCTACAATCCTTGCCACTAACACACAGGTGAGAAGAGTTATGAGTGAACTTATAAGTAGCAATGAGAGTTTTGATATCGACCCACAAGAAACACTAGATTGGAGAGAATCACTAGAAGCGATTATTGAAGCAGAAGGTGTAGAACGCGCCCACTTTATCATTGAGCAATTAATCGATACTGCTCGTCATAATGGAGCAAATCTTCCCTATTCAGCAAATACGGCTTATATCAATACTATTCCTCCTCATCTTGAAAAAGCTAATCCTGGAGATTTATCTATAGAAAGTAGTATTCGCCGTTTTATTCGCTGGAACGCGGCGGCAATGGTTGTAAGAGCCAACCGAAAAAGCGCAGAACTAGGAGGGCATATTGCTTCTTTTGCCTCTTCTGCCACGCTTTATGATGTGGGCTTTAACCACTTTTGGAATGCACCCTCCCCTAATCATGGTGGTGATTTAGTTTATTTTCAGGGGCATATTACTCCAGGTATTTATGCTCGTTCTTACCTTGAAGGTCGTTTTGACGAAGACATGCTAGATTCTTTTCGTCAAGAAGTTGATGGATCAGGCTTATCTTCTTACCCCCATCCGTGGTTAATGCCTGATTATTGGCAGTTCCCGACAGTTTCAATGGGTCTTGGTCCCATCAAGTCGATTTATCAAGCACGTTTTATGAAATATTTGCACCACCGCAAATTGGCTGATACACAAGATCGTCGCGTATGGTCTTTTGTCGGCGATGGTGAAACAGATGAACCAGAAACTCTTGGTGCTATTTCGCTCGCTGGTCGTGAAAAACTGGATAATTTAACTTGGGTTGTTAACTGTAATTTACAACGACTGGATGGCCCTGTACGTGGTAATGGAAAAATCGTACAAGAACTTGAAGCCATGTTCCGTGGAGCGGGTTGGAATGTTATTAAAGTACTTTGGGGATCATATTGGGACCCACTACTGGCTAAAGATAAAGATGGCATCTTGCAAAAACGCATGATGGAAGTCGTTGATGGCGAATATCAAAACTTTAAAGCTAAAGATGGTGCTTATGTTCGCAAGCATTTCTTTGGCTCTTCACCTGAACTCGCTGCTATGGTAGAAAAAATGTCAGATGATGATATTTGGCGACTCAATCGCGGTGGACATGACCCGCATAAGGTTTACACAGCCTATGATGCGGCAATAAACCATAAAGGCCAACCAACCGTGATACTTGCTCATACCGTTAAAGGCTATGGCATGGGGGCTGCTGGTGAAGGTCAAAACCGTACCCATTCCCAGAAAAAACTCACCGAAGATGAAATGGTTGATTTTAAAAACCGTTTCAATATTCCCTTGAGTGATGAAGAAGCCGCTGCTGCAAGCTATTATCGCCCTGCTGAGGATAGCCCAGAGCGTCAATATATGCTGGAGCAGCGTAAGAAGCTAGGTGGACATTTACCTGTTAGAAAAAGCAATGCTACGCCTCTAAAAATACCAGCTCTTAGTACTTTCAAATCCATACTGGATGGTTCAGGTGATCGAGAAATGTCTACAACAATGGCATTTGTACGACTATTAACTATTATCACCCGTGATAAAAATATGGGTCGCCATGTTGTACCCATCGTACCTGATGAGGCTCGTACCTTTGGAATGGAAGGTATGTTCCGTCAATTAGGTATTTTCTCCTCCGTTGGACAACTCTATACGCCTCAAGATAAAGAGCAGGTTATGTTCTACAAAGAGGATAAGACAGGACAAATCCTTGAAGAAGGTATTAATGAAGCAGGCTCTATTTCATCTTGGATTGCTGCCGCAACTGCCTATAGCACACACGGCGTAAATATGGTGCCATTCTATATATCTTACTCTATGTTTGGTTTCCAGCGTATTGGTGATCTAGCTTGGTCAGCAGGAGACTGCCGCTCAAGAGGCTTCTTAATTGGAGCAACAGCAGGACGCACAACTCTTGCAGGAGAAGGGCTACAGCATCAGGATGGTCACAGCTTAGTGCAAGCAGGACTAATTCCTAATTGCTTGAGTTTTGACCCAGCTTTTGGCTATGAAATGGCGGTTATCATCCATAATGGCATGAAACGCATGTATGAAAATCAGGAAGATATTTATTACTACATCACCGCCATGAATGAAGCATATGTACAACCTGCCATGCCTAAAGGCGCTGAAAAAGGTATTTTAAAAGGTATGTATTTATTTAAAAGTGGTGGAAAAAAGAAGAAAAAAGTACAACTTATGGGGTCAGGTACTATTTTGCGTGAAGTCATAAAAGCCGCAGAATTACTGGATAAAGATTGGGGTGTTGATGCTGATATTTGGAGCTGTCCTAGCTTTAATGAACTAGCAAGAGAAGCCTTAGATGTTGAACGCTGGAATCGACTACATCCACTTGAAGATGAAAAAACACCTTATATAAGCCAATTATTAAAAGCTCGTCGTGGCCCTGCCATTGCTGCTACAGATTATATTACCCAATATGCTGACCAGGTTCGTAAATGGGTTCCAATGGAATACACCGTACTGGGTACAAATGGTTTTGGACGCAGTGATACCCGTGCCAATCTGCGTAAATTCTTTGAGGTAAACTCATACCATGTTGTTATTGCAGCCTTGAAAGCACTTGCTGATGAAGGTGCATTACCTGCTGGAAAAGTTAATGAAGCCATCAAAAAATATGCTATTGATGCCGATAAATCAAACCCACTTTATTCATAATAGGAGGAGGACTAAGCATGAGTATTAAAGAAATAGTCGTACCTGATATTGGCGATTTTGATTCGGTAGAAGTTATTGAGATACTGGTTGCCGAGGGTGATACAGTTCAGGTGGAAGATTCATTAATTACCGTTGAATCTGACAAAGCCTCGATGGAGATTCCTAGTAGTGAATCAGGAACAATTGTAAAACTAAAAGTTAATATAGGTAATGATATTTCAGAAGGAAGTGTCATTCTGATGATGGACGTAAGTGATCAAACACAAGCAGCTGCCAAAACTGACACTAATATTGCCACTAAAACTAAAGAAGAAACAATTAGAAAAGAGCCTGAAAAATCAACTCACGAGAAAATGGCACCTGCCAAGTCAACACCAGCTAAATCATCACCAGGCAAGTTACCCACTAATAAAGCCTCTCCCACAGCCAATATTGATGAAAAACGTTTTAGTAAAGCTTACGCCAGCCCTTCAGTCCGAAAATTTGCCCGTGAGCTTGGTGTAGACCTTGGCAAGGTTGAAGGCACCAGCCGAAAAGGTCGAATAAATAAAGAAGATGTTAAAGACTTTGTTAAAAAAGCAATGTCTACAGGTGGCAGTGGTGCATCCCTTGGCATTAAGCCTATGCCTGAAATCGACTTCTCTCAATTTGGTGATATCGAAACGACCGCACTATCTAAAATCAATAAACTCACTGGTGAATATGTTCACCGTAGTTGGGTAACCATCCCACATGTCACCCAATTTGATGAAGCCGACATTACCGAAATGGAAGCTTTTCGCAAACAAATGGGCAAGGAGATGGAAAAAGAAGGCATCAAAATCACACCACTCGCCTTTATCGTTTGGGCAGTGATTGCCTCACTTAAAGCCTTTCCTCGGTTTAATAGCTCTTTGGATGCCACGGGTGAAAACCTAATTTTAAAGAAATATTTTAATATTGGTGTTGCTGTTGATACTCCGAATGGTTTAGTTGTACCTGTTATTCGTGAAGCGGATCAAAAATCACTGGTTGAAATCTCACAAGAGATTCGAGATCTCGCCGTAAAAGCGCGTGACAAGAAACTTAAGCCATCTGATATGCAAGGTGGCTGTTTTACTATCTCTAGTCTGGGTGGAATTGGTGGCACAAAATTCACCCCTATTGTGAATGCCCCTGAAGTTGCCATACTTGGTGTTTCACGCTCAAAAATGCAACCCGTCTGGAATGGTACAGAATTTGAGCCTCGACTGGTTTTGCCTTTATCCCTATCCTATGACCATAGAGTTATTGATGGAGCAGATGGTGCGAGATTTACAACACATTTAAGTAAAATGTTATCTGACATAAGAAGAATGATGGTCTAAAGTTGCTTCTATAAGCAACCACAAATGAGAGAATTAACAAAGTGACAATCGAAATAAACGTACCCGATATCGGTGATTTTGACGAAGTTGAAGTCATTGAGCTATTAATCAGCAAGGGCGATAAAATTCAAGCTGAAGATTCATTAATTACCGTAGAATCTGACAAAGCCTCAATGGAAATCCCCGCGCCCTCAGCAGGAACCATCATAGATATCAAAGTTAGTGTTGGTGATAAAGTCAAGCAAGACAGTTTAATTGCCATACTCGAAGAATCTACAGCCTCCTCTTCGACACCCACTAACCCCGTCGAGCCAGCTAAAGATGGCGTGCCAGCCAAGGAAAGTGCGCCAGCCAAGAAAGATGCGCTAGCCAAAAAAGACACAACCGAACTACACGCACAGGTCGTAGTTCTAGGCTCAGGCCCTGGTGGTTATACTGCTGCTTTCCGTGCTGCTGACTTAGGGCTTGATGTCATCCTCATTGAAAGATACCCCAATATTGGTGGAGTCTGTCTCAATGTTGGTTGTATTCCATCAAAAGCACTACTTCATACGGCTGCCGTTATCAATGAGGCGGCAGATGCTGATCATTTAGGTGTTAGTTTTGCCAAACCTAATATCGACATTGATAAAGTTCGAGCAAATAAAGCAGGTATTGTTAAAAAGCTAACGGGTGGTTTAAAAGCACTCGCTAAACAGCGTAAAGTAAAAATTATTCAGGGCTATGGTAAATTCACCTCCGCTAACAGCATTATTGTAGAATCTGATGAAGGCACTAAA
>JALSLM010000252.1 GCA_026988295.1 Thiotrichaceae bacterium | reverse complement strand
CGTTGTTAGCGGCACTTAGAGCCGTAATGCATGAGGATCACTATCTTTCGACTGAGAAGATGGATGCTGTCGCTGACTATTTGAGCTTACCTAAAATTGCAGTTTATGAAGTTGCTAGTTTTTATTCCATGTTTGAAATGGATGAGAAAGTAGCTGCAAAGAATACTATTGCTGTTTGTACAAACGTGTCATGTATGTTGAATGGTGCGGATAAAGTGGTTGAGCATATCGAGGAAAAACTGGGTATTAAAATGGGAAAATCTACCCCTGATGGTCAGTTTTTCTTTAAAATAGAAGAAGAATGTCTGGCGGCTTGTTGTGGTGCTCCAATGATGCAACTAAATCATGTTTATCATGAGAATTTAACGCCAGAAAAAATTGATGAATTGCTTGATTCAGTTTCATCAAAAGCAGACAAGGAGGCAAGCTAATGGTTGATCAGGTTTGTTTCACGACTAAGCAATATGGCGATGAGTCTCATACATTGGAAAACTACCTTAAAACGGGTGGTTATCAGTCTTGGGAGAAGATCCTTAAAGAAGGCGCTGAAATTGACGATATTATTAACGAGGTTAAAGAGTCTGGTTTAAGAGGTCGTGGTGGAGCAGGTTTCCCTACGGGTCTTAAATGGAGCTTTATGCCACGTAAGATGCCTGGGCAAAAATATATTGTTTGTAACTCAGATGAATCTGAGCCGGGAACTTGTAAAGATAGAGATATTTTACGTTTTAATCCTCATGCTTTAGTTGAAGGTATGGCTATTGCAGGGTATTGCATTGGTGCAACAGTCGGTTATAACTATTTGCGTGGCGAATTTATGGATGAGCCATTTATTCGTTTTGAGCAAGCGGTTAAAGAGGCTTATGAAGCAGGTTATCTGGGTAAAAATATTAAAGGCAGTAAAGTAGATTTTGATCTTTATGGCTCACTGGGTGCAGGTGCGTATATTTGTGGTGAAGAAACTGCTTTGTTGGAGTCACTTGAGGGGAAAAAAGGTCAGCCACGATTTAAACCACCATTTCCTGCAAGCTATGGTCTATATGGTCGCCCTACAACGATTAATAATACAGAGAGCCTTGCATCAATACCTGCAATTTTACGTGGTGGTGGTGAGTGGTTCAAAAATATGGGAGTCGAAGGCTCTGGTGGTGAAAAGCTATTTTCAGTGTCGGGGCATTTAAATAAGCCAGGAAATTTTGAAGTACCAATGGGTATTCCATTTAAAGAGCTTCTCGAAATGGCAGGTGGAGTTCGTAATGGAAATAAACTCAAGGCTGTCATTCCAGGTGGTTCATCTGTTCCTGTGTTGAAAGGGGATGTGATGATGGAGTTGACGATGGATTACGATACCATCGCTAAAGCAGGTTCATATTTGGGTTCTGGTGCTGTGATTGTGATGGATGAAACCACAGATATGGTTAAAGTCTTGCAACGAATATCACGCTTCTATTTTTCAGAGTCTTGTGGGCAATGTACTCCATGTCGTGAAGGAACTGGTTGGTTATACCGCATGTTGACCCGTATAGTTGAAGGTAACGGCACAATGGAGGATATTGATCAGTTAGAAACCGTGGCTCATAAAATTGAAGGTCGCACTATTTGTGCTTTGGGTGAGGCGGCGGCAATGCCTGTTTGGAGTTTTGTACAGAACTTCCGTGAAGAATTTGTTTATTACGTTGAAAATGGTTGCTCAATGGTGGATAGCAAATGAGTTCTGATAAAGTACAAACTGTCAAAATTATTGTTGATGACAAAGAGCTAGAAGCAACAGCTGGTTCAATGTTAATTGAAATTGCGGATGAAGTTGGTATTCATATCCCGCGTTTTTGTTATCACAAAAAATTATCTGTTTCGGCTAACTGTCGGATGTGTCTTGTTGAAGTAGAAAAAGCACCTAAACCAATGCCAGCTTGTGCTACACCAGTAATGGAAGGTATGAAGGTTTGGACACGCTCTGAGAAAGCGTTGTCAGCACAAAAAGATACAATGGAATTCTTGTTAATCAATCATCCTTTAGATTGTCCTATTTGTGATCAGGGTGGTGAGTGTGAGTTACAAGATTTATCAATGGAGGCAGGTGGCAGTAGCTCTAGTTTTCATGAGATTAAGCGTGTTGTAGCTGATAAAGATATTGGTGAATTAGTTGCCACTGAAATGACTCGCTGTATCCAATGTACTCGATGTGTGCGTTTTGGCGAAGAAATTGCTGGTATGCGAGAGATGGGTGCGACAGGTCGTGGTGATCGTATGGAGATTGGTACTTTTGTTGAAAAGAGCCTGTCTTCCGAGTTATCTGGCAATATTATTGATATTTGTCCTGTAGGTGCATTAACTGCAAAACCCTCTCGCTATAAGTCTCGCGCATGGGAAATGATGCAAACAGCGGGAATCGCTTCGCATGATTGTGTGGGGTCAAATATCAGTCTACATACATCAAAAAATCAATTGGTACGTGTGGTTGCTGCTGAAAATGAAAGTATAAATGAATGCTGGATTTCTGATCGTGATCGCTTTAGTTATCAGGGTGTAGAAGCAAAAGATCGTGCTGGAAAGCCAATGCTTAAAGTCAATGGTGTCTGGAAAGATGTTGAATGGACCGAAGCACTCGAACAGGTAAGTAAAAATTTAAAAGCAGTTGAAGCAAGTGATATTGGTGTCTTGGTTTCACCTCGTGCGACTCTTGAAGAGCAATATTTATTGCAAAAATCCATGCGTGCTATTGGGGTGAATAATATTGATCATCGCTTGCGTCAAGTGGATTTTAATCAGCAAGAAGCAACCTCATTGTTTCCTTGGTTGGGCATGAGTCTTACTGATATTGATAATTTAGATGCAGTGTTATTGGTTGGCTCAAATGTTCGTAAAGAACAGCCTATGATCAATCATCGTATACGCAAAGCTGCCCTAAAGGGTGCTAAGGTCATGAGTGTGAACTCGCGTGAGCTTGAGTTTAATTATGATGTTGAAATTCAAGCGGTTAGTGATCCAATATCTATGGTTGATACTTTGGCGGCAATTGCCAAGCAAAGTGTTAGTCTTGCTAATGGAAAAATTGCAGGTGAGCTAACTGAACTGTTGAAAAATATAAAGCCAGATGATATTGCAAAAGCTATTGCTCAGAATTTAAAAGATGCTGATAACTCAGCACTATTTGTCGGTAGTCTGTCAATACAACATCCTGCGTATTCAGTTATTAAAGCTTTGTCGGCTGTAATTGCAGAGCAAACAGGTGCAAAGCTGGGTTACTTCGCTGAATCTGCAAATAGTGCTGGTGCATGGCTAGCTGGTGCTGTTCCGCACCGCAAAGAGGCGGATACTAAAACTGATGTTATAGGCAAGAATGCGGCTGAAATGTTGCAATCATCCTTGAAAACCTATGTTTTACTCGATGTAGAGCCAGAATTTGATTGTGATAATCCAGTAGAAGCTATTGATGCTATGCAAAATGCAGATTGCGTTATAGCAATCACTCCTTATGCAAGTGCCAATACATTAGAGTATGCAGATATAATTTTACCTAGTGCAGGTTTTGGTGAAACATCGGGAACTTATGTCAATGTAGAAGGTAATTGGCAAAGTTTCAGAGCCGCAGCAAAATCATTTGCAGAAGCTCGACCAGCGTGGAAAATATTACGTGTTCTGGGGAATACGCTCGGAGTACAAGGGTTTGATTATGTAAGTTCATCAGATATACGCGATGAACTTAAAATTGCCTGTGATGCTGCGGATGCGGTTACTAATGCAAGTGATGTCTCAGACAGTTCTTATACTAAGCCAAATAAACCAGCGGTTTCTGCTGGTGTATTGCAACGTATCGGTGATGTGTCAATGTATAGTGGTGATGCTTTAGTGCGTCGTGCTACCGCATTGCAAGATAGTTTGTCTGATCAGAATAAAGTATTTGTTAATAGTGCAGAACTTAAAAAACTGGGTATAGAGCCTGCATCACTAGAAGATCAGGAAGTGAATGTTAAACAGGGTGATAATAGTACAACAATGGGAATTGCTTTAGATGATTCAATTCCAGATGCTTGTGCTCTAATTTATTCAGGAACACAGTCAAGTGCCTTATTAGGTTCTGCTTTTGGAACGATAGAATTAACAGTGTAAAAATGGTGTAAATGGAAACTTTAGCTACATTTTTAAATGGCTTTTTGCCAGAGGGTTTAACTACTCTAATTGTAATCATACTCAAGATTGTCGCCATTCTTTTGCCGCTAATTCTTGCTGTTGCTTATACAACTTTTGCAGAGCGAAAAATTATTGGCTATATGCAAGTTCGTATGGGTCCTAATCGTGTTGGACCCAAGGGCTGGTTGCAACCGATTGCTGATACCGTAAAGCTAATGTTTAAGGAGATTATCTCTCCAACTAAATCGAGTACTATTGTTTTCTTCATTGCGCCTATGTTGGCATTAGCCCCAGCATTAGCAGTTTGGTCAGTTATTCCATTTTGGGATGGTGGCGTATTAGCTGATGTAAATGCAGGTTTGCTATTGGTTTTAGCAATAACTTCGCTGGATGTATTTGGTATTATTTTGGCAGGTTGGGCTTCTAATTCTAAATATGCAATTTTAAGTTCACTGCGCGTAGGTGCTCAGGTTGTATCTTATGAGATTGCGATGGGTTTTGCATTAGTCGGTGTTCTAATGGCGGCAGGTAGTTTGAATTTAAGTGATATTGTTCGCGCTCAAGATGGTGGTATTCAAAACTGGTTTGCATGGCCCTTGTTTGGTTTGCTAGTTGTCTACTTTATTTCGGGTGTGGCAGAGACAAATCGTGCTCCATTTGATGTGGCAGAAGGAGAGTCAGAAATCGTTGCTGGTTTTCATATTGAGTATTCGGGCATGGCATTTGCTTTATTTTTCCTTGCTGAATATGCCAGCATGATATTGATCTCAACCCTAACAACATTGTTATTTATGGGTGGTTGGTTATCTCCATTTGGTCATGCGATGGATGATATTCCAGTTCTTGGCATTATTCTGGGTGATGGTTTTCATTGGCTGTTTATTAAGTCACTATTCTTCCTCTTCTGTTACCTGTGGTTTCGTGCGACATTTCCACGGTATCGTTATGATCAAATTATGCGTCTAGGTTGGAAGATTCTTATCCCTGTTACTTTGGTTTGGATCTTTGGTGAAGGCGTTGCAATTGCATTAGGGTGGAAACCATGGCTATAAATTATTATAAAACCCATCCCCCCCTGTTTTTACATATTTTTGTTGTAGAGGAGATATAGATGTTTAGATATATTTCACATCTTGTTAAATCCTTTACCCTGTTTGAATTGTTGCAAGGGTTGAGTGTAACGGGTAAATACCTGTTTAAGCGAAAGATTACCATTCAATATCCAGAGCAGAAAACACCGATGTCGCCACGGTTTCGTGGTCATCATGCACTGCGTCGTTACCCTAATGGTCAAGAACGTTGTATTGCCTGTAAGTTATGTGAAGCTGTTTGTCCTGCTTTGGCAATTGATATAGAGCTTGAAGAGCGTGAAGATGGAACACGCCGTACAACTAAATATGATATAGATTTCTTTAAGTGTATTTATTGTGGATTCTGTGAAGAAGCTTGTCCAGTAGATGCCATTGTAGAGACTCATATTTTTGAATATCATTTTGAAGAGCGCGGTAAGCATGTCATTACTAAAGATGAGTTATTAGCATTTGGTGATAAGCATGAAACCGAAATTGCAAAAAGAAAAGCCGCTGATGCGCCTTATCGTTAAACTGTTAGTTATAGAATCAGGTCACTAGGAAATTAAATGACATTTCAATTGTTCATATTTTACCTCTTTTCAGCAGTAACACTCTTATCTGCGGTTGCAGTGGTCACTGTGCGTAATCCAATTTATTCAGCCTTATTTTTGATCTTGGCATTTTTCAGTAGTGCTGCAACTTGGGTATTGCTGGAAGCTGAGTTTCTTGGTGTGGTTCTAGTGTTGGTCTATGTTGGTGCTGTTATGGTGCTTTTCTTGTTTGTGATCATGATGCTAGATATTCAAGTAGATACCTTAAAAGAAGGTTTTATACGCTATCTTCCAGTCGGTCTTTTGGTGGCAGTAGCAGTAGCAGTAGAAATGATTTTGGTGATGAGTTCTGATGTCTTTAAGGTCGATATACCCGCGCCAGTACCATTGAGTGTAGATAATACAAAAGCATTAGGTGAAGTGCTGTATACCGAATATATGTATCCATTCGAGGTTGCTGCGGTAATCTTGGTGGTGGCGATGATTGCTGCAATTGTATTAACAATGCGTCGTCGCAAGGGTGTTAAGAAACAGAATCCATCCAAGCAGGTTCGTGTGCGTCGAAATGATCGACTACGTATTGTGAAGATGAAAGCGGAGGAAAAGAAATCATGATTCCATTATCCCACTTTCTAATTGTGAGTGCCTTG
>JALSLM010000251.1 GCA_026988295.1 Thiotrichaceae bacterium | reverse complement strand
TTGCTAATTTGTTACTCCATTGTGTTACATTTTCAGGGTTGGCATTGATCCATCCATGTGTTAAATCTTCAACGCTGTCATCAAATAGAATTAACTGAAATCTATCTTTGGGGTTTAGACCTTTTAAGGCACGCTGCACACCATCGACCAGTGTTTGATATTTTCCACTCATTGAGCCTGACATATCTAGTACAAATGCCCAATCACGTCCTTCTGTAATCTTCGCCAAATCATCACCTGGTGTTAATGTCATCATAAATGTTCCACGCTTTGCGCCTGCTTCACGATATGAGACTAAATCAATTGAACCGGGTAGATTAGGGGCTAAACGCCAATACATAACAATGTCTTTATCGAGTGACATAGCTGATGTGACTGATTGTTGTTGATTATTCTGAGGCTTATTTTGAGAGCCGCCCTCTTCTTCTATATTTACGGATGATTGAGTGCCGAGTGATACTTTCCAATCTTGCTGGCTAATATGACTGATAACAGCTTGAGGATGTTGTGGCATACGAATCCCACTAATAGGATAGGCGGAACGCAGATGCACATTAAATGAGAAATCTTCTTTCACAACTGGGTTATATGACCAAAAAGCATTTGCTTGGTCATCTGTTGCTCCTTCTTCGAGCGGATAAACATAGCGACCCATACTGCTATCTATTGTTACTTTTTGCATATAAACTAATCGAATTCGGGTTTCTTGCTGGGCTCTGACAGGGCTAACACGCACTTCAAAACGATAATGCTTTTTCTTTTCTGTCAGACCTGCATCTCGCCCAGCTGCTTTTTCCTCCTGATAAAGCTTTTTTGCTTTGTTCTTTTCTAGTACCTCACCGATAACAGGTTTACCATCAATCCACACGGTAAACTCTGAAACCGTGCCTTTCTCAGGCACTGGAAAGCTATAAAGTGCTTCTAGGTCTTGTGAACCAGGGTTGCTAAATGTTTGATCAACTTCAGTGACAACATAACCATCTTCAATGGTGACATCAACATGGTGTGATTTGATCTCCAGAGGAGATTGTGAGCCAAGCGGTGTCATTAAACCCGCTGCATTTGCTGTAGTGCTAGTGACTGTACCAGCTAATAGTGCAATACCTAGTATGCCAGTAAGTGGTATTGCAAATATTTTTCTCAAAAGTGTTTTCATTTTATTCTCCTTTTTTTATTTGGACCTCAACAATTATTGCCGAAGACAGCTATAGATTAATTGAAGTCGTAATATTTACAACTATATTGCTTATCGTATGATAATATGCGACTTAAAGTATCATATATTGATACTATCTTGTTTTTATGTGGAAAGTATAAACATGGCATTTGCAAAAGAACTCATCGACACGCTTAAAAAAGAGTTACGACATAATCATGTCACTTATGGTGATATTGGGCAGATATTGGGTTTATCAGAATCCAGCATCAAACGTCTCTTTAGTGAAAGAGATATGAGCCTTAGCCGTTTAGAAAAAATATGTGAAATTATTGCGCTGGATATTTCACAACTGGCTGAAAAAGCAAGTGAAGCACGTCGGCATGTATTAAAACTAAGCCATGAAAAAGAAAAACAATTGGTTAGTGATGAAAAACTTTTGATGATAGCCGTACATCTGATTTACGGCTGGAGCTACGATAAGATTTTAGAGAAATACCATGTCGATATTCATGCAGGGCAACGCTACCTAACTCAACTCGATAAAATGGGGATTATTGAGCTACTCCCTGAAAACAAGGTAAGAATTATTTTATCTACTGATTTTCAATGGCTTAAAGACGGTCCTATACAGCAATTTTTTGAAAGTCAGGTACAAAGTGAATTTTTTACCTCTCACTTCAGCAATAAAGGTGAGTTGCGTGTTGTCGTTAATGGTTGGATGTCTATGAACAGTATTCAAGTATTTCACGATAATATTCATCGCCTAGCCAAAGAATTTGAATTGCATAAAGACAATGACAAAAATATCCCCATTGAACAAAAACGTGGAACAACAATGGTTATTGCCATAAGACCGTGGACATTGAATGTGTTTGAAAAACATAGTAAGGAATGTGCATGAAATAACTTCCCTATTCTGATTTGCCTTTTTTCTCGTTCGTTAAGTAGAATAACTGTGCATTTCATGAGGAGTATCCTATCTAAAGAAAAAATCCTACGCCATAAATAGAAAAGTTATTTCATCGCGCTTCTAAGTCATAGCCTGTAAAACCATTCGTATGTTTTTTTACAATCATGATATTTTATTAAAAAATGATTGTCGGTTATAATCAGCCTTTTGTCTTTTACAAATTTATATTTAGATTATATCACCATATTATTGTTTAACATGGGTGATATAGAATTAAATATTTAATATTTAATATTTAATATTTATCGCTATTAATCTACCTTTAGTCTCCTATGAGTTTGTGTTTATATTATGTAAGTCTAATATCAGTTTCAGGATTTAGGAGAATTATATTGTATTTAATCCTCATGAAACTATATGATAATAGGATTTACCGTGAAATAAATTTCATTTTAGATGAGTTTTTTAATCTGTTTAAGTTATCTGGTAATTCTATCCAATAATATTCAATGATAAATAAAATAAAACTCAGTTTTTTACAATGAACTTTATATTTACTATTCTATAAATAATATAGCCCAAGGTTTAGATATTTCCTTTATATAACTCTCATAAATCTAATTTTAATTTAAAATGAGGTATATAGATGAAAAAATCACAAAAAAAATCAGTAAGCAAGATTATTTCTACATTAAGTGTAGCAGTGTCTATTGTGCTTATATCACAATCTGGTTTTGCAGCACAAAATGATAAAATCCATGCTTTTTATGCTGATGAACATAATGTTCCAAATGGTAGCTCCACTGGAAACCGTGTGATTGAGATTGATATAGAAAATATGAGCTTAGTTAATACACTGAGTGTTCCAGGCATTACTAATCATCATGCTGATAGAAGCTTTAACAGTAAGTTGTATGCTGTACCAAAAGGTTCGGGTTATGTCAACGTAGTGAGGCTTAGAAAAGATCAGAACGGCTCGACATCAATGAAACTAATCAAGCAAATCCCATTAATTCATAAGCCGCGTTCTGGAGATGCATATAACAAAAAGTTTAATGTAATCTTAATGACAGCAAGAAATAGACCAATGGGGTCATTTATTGATGTTGATACAGATAAAGTTGTTGGAACAATTGGTAAGAATGTTAATTGTAAATTAACAGATGGTAGCTATTTACTTTCACATTCTGATGCAAATCTACCATCTGGTGCAACCAAATATCAATGTGCGCACAAAGATAATGGTGGAGATCAAATCAGTGGTCATCCTTATTGGTTAACACCAGATTATGCAGCAATTGTGGATCGTGCTAATCGACAGATTTCAGTTTATTATGTATGGAAAGAAGGTAATCGCTTAAAAAGCAGATTAGTTAATCATTTAAAAACTCGTACATCTGTTCATCAAATAGTTCCACGTGATAGAACAACCTTGCCTCTCAGTCAACAAGCTGATTTTTATGCTGTTGAAGAGGGTAATCCAGGAAGCAATAGTAGTTACGGAATACCTCACGCTTTACTTAAATTGAAGCTTACCAATAAAGGCTTGAAATTAATTAAACGTATGGATTTAGCTCGGAAAAAAGGAAGAAAAGCTTCCGTAGCCAATACTATTGCACGTGTATGTGTTGATATTAATCGTAAATATGGAAGAGGATCAGGGTACACAGATACATTTAGATATCTTAAGTTTAAAACTTTATTTAACTGGGCAAGGTTAGCATCTTACACAAACGATGATAAAAGTGTAGATTTTCCCATTGAGTGTTTAAATGCCAAGCAAAATGGCGGTCATAATGCAGACTTTGCTCCTGATAATAAGCATCTTTACGCAGGTTCTGCTGGTGGTTTCATGCATATTATTAATGTTAACCGCTGGAAAATAGAGAACACCGTTGATACAGGTGGAATTTCTTATGGCAATGCTAAAGTAAACTCCGGCTCTGGGCATACTTGTTTTGCAGGGTCTAAAGGTATGGCTATTGTCACTAACCATACGGCTAAGTACAATACGATTATTAATTTAAATACCCAAAGGAAAATTAAAAATATTTCCTTACCATTTACTAATGAAGGTATATTTAATGCAAATCAATCTCATACTTGTTATGTAGATGCTGCCCAAGATTATTACTATAACTTCTGGACTGATGGCGGTGTTTTTTACAAAATTAATCTTAATTCTCTCGCTTTAACTGATTCTCTTTATACTGGTGGTATACCTATTCAAGGAAATTATCTCTCTTTGAGTAGTATTACATCTACTATACCTAACATACCTTTTGCTGCAAATAATGATACAGCTACTTCAACAGGTAATCAGGTAAGTATTGATGTGTTAAGTAATGACACTGGTAATAACTTAGTATTAGCTGCTGTTGATAATGCCCAACATGGTCAGGTAAGTATTTCTAATGGTAAATTGCGATACACCCCAAATACTGGTTTTAGTGGAACAGATACCTTCTGGTATGGTGTAACATCAGGTTCAGACTGGAAGTGGGCTGCGGTGACTGTGACGGTAACATCGACTGTTCCACCTCCAGCTTTCCAAGTTAATAATGACACTGCAACTACTGCTGTGAATACTGCAGTGACAATTGATATACTAGCGAATGATACAGGTACTGGTCTTTCTATCGGCTGGTATGATAACCCTGCAAATGGAACCTTAACTGTATCAAATAATAAGCTGATCTACACGCCAAATAGTGGCTTTAGTGGAACAGATGATTTCTGGTGTCAAGTTGTCGATTCTTCTGGTAACTCAAGTTGGGGTCTTGTACAAGTCACTGTTGGAAATGGTGGTGGATCAACGACCTTACAAGCAAACAACGATACAGCAACAGTTACTCGAAATGGAACAGTGACCATTGATGTTGTAGCAAATGATACTGGTGTAAATGTGATATTAGCCAATGTAGATGATACTTGGACAGGTAGCGCTACAATTGCAAATAATAAGCTTGTCTTTACAGCTGGCAATGAGGTCGCTAATCTTGAGTTATGGTATAGCATTACAGATGCAAGTGGTAATGAGGAATGGGCAAAAGTAACTATTACTATTAACTAATAGCCACATTGCTAGTTAGCAGAATGCAGGGATTTATTAGTCATCCCTGCATTTTTTAAAATTAAAATATAGAGATTAAAGACAATGAAAAAATTTATAATATTTAGTAGCATGATTTTATTATCGAGTTTAATGGTTGCCTGTGGCGGTGGTGAAACAAGCTCATCTAACGGCGGTGGTGATAGCAGTGGCAATAATGGTGGTGCACCAACTAGCGCTAGCTTGATTATTGATAATGGAAGAGGCACAGTTAATAATCAGGATACTGAAACACCAAAGTAACTCACGTTATCAATATCTGAGTTTTACCTGAATCCCTGAGTCCAATGCGGATAGCTTATTCATTGTTTCGTAGTGGACTTACGGACTCACAGATTCAGGTTTTAGTAAAGCACGAACCTTAGGAGGCTGTCTGAATCTAAGGTTTGTGCTTTTTGAGTTTTTACTGATGGAAATCTACTTTAATAGTATTTTTCTATCTGCCTACACTAACAGATTTCACTAAACTCTAGGAGGCTATCTGAGAACTCGGAGTACAATAAGCCTCCTAGTCTTGACCAGAAAAGTACTCCATCTGCAATCTGGATATTTTTTCTTCCAACTCTATTGATTTGCCAAATTTTCTCTCCCATCTTTGCAAGAATCTTGGCAAGGCTAGATTAGCATCCCAACCTTCTACTATGGCAAGTTGAATGATTGCACTGCGTAATTGTGGGTAATTTTTGGCTTTATCTAATAACTTAATAGCCTGTTTTATGAGATAGCCTTTTTTTATAAAATTTATTATTAAAAGTAGTATTTTAAAAAAAACAAATAAGATAAAAAAAGCACCCACTGATGCCAATGTCCAAAACAACCCATGATTTAATGCGATAACAAAAGGAGGATTCAGCCTTGCTGTTTGCAGTTTCCCTGATTCTGGCTCAAAATATTGAAGCTCTATTTTTGGTAGCTTAAGTTGGCCATTTGTTTGTGCTTTGAAGGGAATAATATAACTACGTTGATTGATAATACCTGAGTCAGATCTTAATGCTTTTGTGCTACTTTGTATGGGCAGGATTTGTAATGACTCATTAGAGATTATTTGTTGCTTTATTGCTGGCATGGTTTGTTTTACAACATTTTTAGCTATAACGTGAATTTTCCACTCACTTAAATCTTGGGTATTAATTAGCAAACCATTATTCCATCTGTTTTGTAGTTTTATTTCACCGACAGGCATAGTCGGTGGAATATAAATAGGTAATTTTTTCACCTGAATATTAATATCTTTTATTGCTACTAATTGCGTCAATAATTGCTTGCGTCCCCGA
>JALSLM010000250.1 GCA_026988295.1 Thiotrichaceae bacterium | reverse complement strand
TTTATTTTAAGAGGATGACCTTTAATATCTAAAACTTTTCCAGTCAGGGTATCAGTTGTTTCTTGGTGTTTTTCAGCAGGTATGCGCAGGGTCATTTTGGTGCGGCGCGAAGGGTAAAGCAGGGCGTTTTCATCTTCATCAGGGCGTAGCCAGCCATTGTTACTTTCAGCAACATGGATTTGATGAATGCCAGCAATTTTATGGTTTTCCATCCACGGGAGATGTTTAATAATCTCGCGTGAAAGCTCCCAAGCATGGTCAAGGGGTAAGGTTTTGCATTGAATTGCAAAACATAGATCAATAACATCTTCCGATGCCGTGTAGGGGAGATTTTTATCTTCGTCTTCTTGCCAAAACATTTTATAGCCTCTTGGATTCAGGGTTTAGGCAGGGTATTAGTAGGGTATTAATACTGTTAACCCATCCCCCCCCTTTTTTTACATATTATTGCTTCGTCCCTAACTTCTGTATTTGGTAGTGGTTAAGCCTGTAGCTTATATGATTAGATTTGTAGGTTGGTGCTGAGCTTGCGAAGCCCAACAAGACTTGTAATGTTGAGCTTTATGCCTTAGCCACAACCTACAGAATTTTTTTCGTGTTAGCTAAACCACATGTTTAACTCAGTACCCTTTATTTACCCTTTTATTTACTCTTTATTTGTCGTATTTCTGCGTTGGAAGTGCTTATTTACACAGTGCTATCTAGCCGACTCAAAAGCCAAGTTGAGTTGATCATGCCAGTCGGAAGGTCGGTCAGAATAGGCAGGTGGTTCAATATCAACCTGAAAATAGAGTTCGCCCGTGTCTATTGCTGTTTTTTGAATGATGTCTTTTAATTCTTCGAAGCTTGAGATGTTATCACCTTCTTTTAATAAAAGTTCGCTGAGTGAGAGCATAGTTAGTTTACCTGTTAGTTTTGCTATTAGATTTATTGTACCTGTCAGTTACAATAAAAAGAAGTATCCCTAGGAGGCTGTCTGAGAACTCGGATTGAAACGAAAATCCCAGAAATATTATAAGGTGAGTTTATCAAAAGAGGCGAATAGTTGTTCTATTTAACGAATTTGATAAGCTCAGATTATGATGTTTATGGGATTTGCAGTCAATTATTAGTTCTCAGACAGTCTCCTAGCACTTATGCCTGAATCCTTTGTGACCTCAGGGATTCATTTTGAATTTATAAGGCAAATACTGAGCTTGCCATATATTATCTTGAATGAATGTATCTAAATTGCCTTTATGTTTTTCCAGTTCTGGATTTGTTGCTATTTGTTCTTTAAGCATTAGTGTTAATACTCTTTTGGTTATATATAGGCTGACATCTTGTAAGGCTGAGATTGGTGGGTAGATTGTGCCTTCTTGTGAATTGTCTCTCTGAAAATAGTGATCCGCTGTGTAATCCGCTAATGCATAGGCTGATTCTATAATCATCGAATCAGTGATGAGTTTACATTCACCAAGTACGCTTGCAAAGCCTAGCCCAGGGAAGATAAAGGCATTATTACCTTGCCCAATGGTGTGCTTTTTACCCGCTAGCGTAATATCAGGAAAAGGGCTACCAGAGGCAACAATTGCTTCGCTTCCTTTGCCATGACACCAGTTAAAAATATCTTCAGGGGTGGCTTCTACATTAGAGGTTGGATTGGATAAGGGGAATATAATCGGTTTTTGGCTGTTATCTGCCATCGCTTCAATAAGTGATTGTGTAAATAAACCAGAGATACCCGTTAGCCCCAGCATTATTGTTGCTTTAGAGTTTTTAATCACTTCAGCGAGTGTGGGGATCTCTGCATCAATTTGCCAATTTTTGTAGCTATCTTCAAATTGCATAATTGGTTTTTTGTATGCGTCAGGGCTGATACCTTCGACTACTAAGCCAAATTCATCCATAATAAACATTTGGCGACGAGCTTGTTCACGGCTTAGCCCTTCGTGTACTAATCCGTCTTGTATGACTTTAGCAACACCTACACCACCTGCACCTGCACCGACAACAATAATGCGCTGATCAACTAATGCTTCTCCCTTGAGTTTACAAGCGTTTAATAAGCCTGCAAGAACTACCGCTCCTGTGCCTTGAATATCGTCATTAAAGCTGGGGATGCGATTACGGTAGCGTTCTAATACGGCAAAAGAAACATCTTTGGCAAAATCTTCCCACTGGATAATAGCTTTTGGCCAGCGTTTTTCGACTGCATCAACAAATTGATCAATCATCTTAAAATAGGCATCACCTGTTAGACGTTTTTTCTGGATACCGAGATAGCCAGAATCTTGACGTAAATCTTCCCGATCTGTGCCTACATCAAGATTAACTGCAAGGGTATTAAAAGGGCTTAAACCGCCTCCAGCAGTATAAAGTGATAGCTTGCCAATACTGATTGCAAGACCACCATGCCCCTGATCTCCAATGCCTAAAATGGCTGAAGAGTCGGTGGCAACAATCATGCGCACGTCATTCCACGGGTAGTTATTAACAATGTTTTTTGCGCGTGAGATATTATCTTCAGTAAAGGTTAAACCACGAGGAGAACGATATAATGAGCTATATTTTTGTACTGCCTTACCCACCGTTGGGGTATAAATAATGGGCATCATTTCTTCAATGTGTGCTGATAGTAGTGCATAAAAAAGCACTTCATTTCTTTCTTGTACTGCCCGTAAAAATTGATATTTATCTATATCGCTTGCCTGTTCGCTAAAACCTTTATAAAGACGTATTACTTGTTCGTCTTGTGTTACGACACGCGGCGGCAATAAACCTTCAAAATTTAATGCTTGTCGTTCGTTTTCAGTAAAAGCAGTGCCTTTGTTTAAAGCAGATAAACGTAATAATTGAAGGCCATTACAATAGACTTCTAAATATTTTTGTTGGTTGTCATCCGTTTTAAGGTCAAAAAATGGGCTGAGGGGAGGATGCATATTTGTCACTTTTTTAGTCTCTGAGGTGTTAATGTTTTAGAAGTGTAGGTTAGATTCTTGAATATAGCGAAATAATATAAACCAGTTATAAGGAAACCCTGATCAAGTCCAATTATTTTTAGCTTCGTGAGTTCGTATAATAAAGGTGTATACCGCTTTAAGAAACGCAACAATATTGGCTGCACCAAAATCATGCGTACTGGACAAATCTGTAATTCACCTAGTTGTGATACCTATCGCTATATAGATTGTAAGCGATAAGATAATAAAAAAGTGATAGCTAAGAACCCGAAGTTATGCTTCGGGTAATAGCTATAAGTTACTCCATTATTGCTTTTTCATTGGTTTAATCAACACCAAAGCACCTATAACTAGGCTAGCCCCTGTTAATGTAATCCAGCTCCATTGTTCATCAAAAAATAACCATCCCCAAAAAGCTGCCAATGGTGGTGTTAGATAAAAATAACTGGCTACTTTAGTGGCTTCACCATGACGAATCATATAGAGCAAAATTAAGATTGAAACAAGAGATAAAACAATAACAAGCCATGAGAGAGTGAGCATAAATTCAAAACTCCAATCTACTTTTCCTGCTTCCATTGAAAATGATAATGTAGCAAAAAAGAGCAGGGCGGCGGCATATTGATAGCTTGACCCTGTGATCAGATCAACATTTTGAGCATAGCGTTTTTGAATCAGTGTGCCAGCGACAATTCCCATCAATGAAAAGCTTAACCATGCAAGACCTTCTGTGCTAATTACTCCTTCCCAGCTTGAAGCACCATAGAGAACGATAATCACGCCAAGCAAACCTAAGAGCAAGCCTGACCATTCGCGTTTGCTAATGCTTGTGTTTAGAACAACACCTGAAAATATGGCAATTACGATAGGATTTAAACTAACAAATAGGGCAGATAAACCTGCGGGAATATTGACGGCTATGGCAGCAAATACGCCGCCCAAATAAAAGCCGTGAATGAGTAAGCCTACTAAGCCTTGAATGCTAGCATCAACTATGTTTATTTTTGGACGTTTGAAAATTACAATCAGGGCTAAAAATAACGGAACAACAATGACCATGCGCCACATTAACAAAGTAAATGGCTCGGCATAGGGTAGCCCAAACTTTGCACCAACAAAGCCTGTTGACCAGAGTAGAACGAAAATAAAGGGGATGTATCGAGTCATTTTTTCACGTCTTTTCTAAAAATATCAAAAAAAAGGGGGGGATGGGTATGTACAGGTATATATATTCTGAGAAGGCTAATTCTAGTATTACAAGTGTAAGCTTTTGCCATTAGCTTCGTAAAGTGACACTTTATGGTGTTCTTTATCAGTACAATGATAGGTATACTACCCGTATTTTATGAATATAACCGCTCCCAATATCTTCTCTTACCGCAAATTCTGGCCACATAAATTTGGTACGGCTACTGTGTTGCCAATGTCTCGTGATGAGATGGATATTTTGGGTTGGGATTCCTGCGATATTATTATCGTAACAGGGGATGCTTATGTGGATCACCCTAGCTTTGGTATGGCGATTATTGGTCGTTTATTAGAGTCACAGGGTTTTCGGGTGGGGATAATTTCACAACCTGATTGGCGTTCTGCTGATGATTTTCAAAGGCTGGGTAAACCCAATTTATTTTTTGGCATCGCTGCGGGTAATATGGATTCAATGGTGAATCATTACACGGCTGATCGTAAACCTCGCTCTGATGATGCTTATACGGCAGGCGCTAAAGCAGGCAAACGCCCTAATCGGGCAACGGTTGTTTATGCACAAAGAGCGCGTGAAGCTTTTAAAGGCGTGCCGATAATTATTGGTGGGATTGAAGCCAGTCTGCGCCGTATTGCACAATATGATTATTGGACGGAAAAAGTCAGACGGTCGATTTTGCCTGATTCAAAAGCCGATATGCTGTTATTTGGCAATGCAGAACGTGCCATTGTTGAATTAGCGCATCGTTTAGCGCGTGGCGAGAAAATTGCTGAGATTACCGATATTCGTGGCACAGGCTTTATGCGCCAAGGAATCCCCGAAGGTTGGACGCTAATTGACTCGACTGATCTTGATGAAGTTGGCTCAATTGAGCACCCTGAGGCTGATCCCTATGCGGATACCAGTCAGGATAGTAAATGTGAAGAAACACGTGAGTCAAAAGAAACGCGCGAGCAAAAAGAAACAGAAGATAAACTAAATAGCGGTGCAGCGCAGATCATACACTTTCATGAGCGCCCTAAAAAACTCAATCGAACAACTACCGTGATACGTCTACCTTCACATAATCAAGTGGTTGAAAGCAAGGTTTTATATGCCCATGCTTCGCGTGTTTTTCATCTTGAAACCAACCCTGGCAATGCGCGTGCTTTAGTGCAAATGCATGGTAAGCGTGATGTCTGGTTAAACCCGCCACCACAGCCTTTAACTGCACAAGAATTTGATCAGCTGTTTGAGTTCCCTTATACGCGCAAGCCACACCCTTCTTATGGGGATTTAAAAATACCTGCTTATGACATGATTCGCTTCTCCATCAATATTATGCGTGGATGTTTTGGTGGTTGCACCTTCTGTTCGATTACAGAGCATGAAGGGCGCATTATTCAGAGTCGTTCTGAAGATTCGGTGATTCGTGAAATTGAAGCTATTCGTGATAATGTGCCGGGCTTTACGGGTAATATTTCTGATTTAGGCGGCCCTACGGCTAATATGTATCGGCTCACCTGTAAAGATAATAAGATTGAAGAATCTTGCCGTCGTTTGTCTTGTGTATACCCTGATATTTGCGTCAATATGGGAACCAATCATAAACCACTGACTAAACTTTATCGAAGAGCGCGAAAGGTTAAAGGCATTAAACGTATCTTTATTGCATCAGGTCTGCGTTATGATTTAGCGATTCGTGACCCTGAATATGTAAAAGAATTAGTCACACATCATGTCGGTGGTCGTCTAAAAATCGCACCAGAACATACCGAAAAAAGCACTCTTTCCAGAATGATGAAGCCACCTATTGGTAATTATTATCGTTTTAAGGAACTATTTGAAAAATACTCAAAGCAGGCAGGCAAAGAGCAGTATTTAATCCCTTATTTTATCTCATCACACCCCGGCACAACAGATGAAGATATGCTGAACTTAGCACTTTGGTTAAAGCAAAATAAATTTAAGCCTGATCAAGTGCAGGCTTTTATACCCACACCGATGGCGTTAGCATCTGCCATGTACCATACGGGGGTTAATCCACTTAAAAAAGTTGGTTCAGAATCTGAGTTTATTGATACCGCAAAAACAGCAAAAACACGTCGATTGCATAAAGCATTTTTACGTTACCACGACCCAGAAAACTGGCAAATGATTCGTGCAGCCCTAAAACGCATGGGACGCACTGATTTAATCGGCAATGGCAAAGAGCATTTAATTCCTGAATATACACCACGATTGGAGAAGGGCACACGACCTAACAATCAAGGGAATGATTATCATCACCGAATAAAGACAAAATCAAAAGGACAACAAAAGTATAGCCAGAAGACCAAAAAATACAGCAAAAAGAAAACTCACAAAAAGCGCAAACCTGCAAAATAGCTTGCGTCCCGTGCCTAGGAG
>JALSLM010000249.1 GCA_026988295.1 Thiotrichaceae bacterium | reverse complement strand
TTGCAACTATTTTCCCTGCGTGGAAAGCCTCAAAGGTACACCCAGCCGAGGCATTACGATATGAATAAGGACTCAGGATTAAATAAGTTGCGGAAGTTAACGCAGAATTTTTGTTTCAGATTGGATGATCTAAAGAGGCGCATAGTTATTCTACGCAACGACTTTAGATCATCCAATCTGGGGCAAAAAGGCAAGTTATGTTTCGTAAGTTATTTACTCCTGAGTCCTAAGATAAATAAGAAGAAATGATTATGAATTCAGAAACAATTATATCCTGTCAAAATATCTACAAGCGTTTCACCGAGGGCAAGCTTGATGTTGAAGTTTTAAAAGGTATCACGCTTGATATACATGCAGGTGAAAAAATTGCCATAGTAGGTAGCTCAGGAAGCGGCAAAAGTACCTTGCTACATATTCTTGGCGGGCTAGACTTAGCGACCGAAGGCAAGGTTCAAATTCTCAATAAAGATATTGCTGAATTATCAGATACCGAACGCGGTATATTACGCAACCAATCGCTAGGCTTTATCTATCAATTTCATCATTTGCTACCCGAATTTAGCGCACTCGAAAATATAGCCATGCCACTTCTCATCCGTGGTTTAGCCGTCGCCGAAGCATCATCAATGGCAGAAGAAATACTCACCAAAGTTGGCTTAGGTAAGCGCACAAAACACAAACCAGGGCAACTCTCAGGTGGTGAACGACAACGCGCAGCCATAGCGCGTGCACTCGTCTCAAAACCACAAGCAGTTTTAGCCGATGAACCAACAGGCAACCTTGATCATAAAACAGCACAACAAATATTTGAGTTAATGCAAGAACTTAATCAAGAAATGAAAACAGCCTTTGTCATTGTTACACATGACATGCAACTTGCTGAAAAAATGGATAAAATCTATACCCTAATTGATGGACAAATGAAAAAAGCATAAATACACACTAAATCTTCAGATTGCTCACTGGCAAAACAACTATGACAGAAACAAATAACGGACTCACTCATTTTAATCAGCAAGGCGACGTACACATGGTTGATGTAGGCGGCAAAGCGGTGACTAAGCGTATTGCTGTAACAGAAGGACGTATTTTAATGCAGCCTGAAACTCTTCAACGCATTATTGAAGGTGATAATAAAAAAGGAGATGTTTTAGGAATTGCCCGTATTGCAGGGATTATGGCTTCTAAAAAAACAGCAGACTTAGTTCCACTTTGTCATCCTCTTGCAATAACCCATGTTGATATCAAGCTTACAACAGAAGCACAACCCCCCGCTGTTTATTGTCAGGCAACCGTTGAAGTGAGTGGTCAAACAGGCGTAGAAATGGAAGCATTGAATGCCACGCAGGTTGCCCTATTAACCGTTTATGATATGTGTAAAGCAGTTGATCGCGGCATGGTCATTGATGGTGTACGACTCTTAAAAAAGAGCGGCGGAAAATCAGGAGAATGGGTAGCCGAGTAATATTAACTAATACCGAGTAATACCCATCCCCCCCTTTTTTTACATATTTTAACCTGCTGTATTCTTCTCAACCCAACGAGTAGAACCTTCTAC
The DNA here is from genome assembly GCA_026988295.1 of Thiotrichaceae bacterium. GTDB lineage: Bacteria > Pseudomonadota > Gammaproteobacteria > Thiotrichales > Thiotrichaceae > Cocleimonas. Next base: position 5,011 of record JALSLM010000249.1, on the reverse strand, counting down.
AAGGTTTTCTTTCTTCCAAAAAGGCGCACGATGTTTTAGAGCCTCCATTAAAAACCGACAGGCATCAAAGGCCGCTGCTCGATGTGCTGACCAGACGGCAACTAATACAATAGGTTCGGCAGGAAGAATTTCTCCAACGCGATGTACAATCAGGGTATTTTGAACCGCCCACTGTTCACAAGCCTCATCAATAATCTGATGGAGTTGTCTTTCAGTCATTGCAGGATAATGTTCAAGCACCATGCTGTTTACATCATCACCTTCATTAAAGTCTCGCATAGTTCCGATAAAGCTCGCTGTTGCGCCATAATCAGTTTTACCCTGCATACTTTGGTTCTGATAATCCTGCTGCAACTTCCAAGGATCAAAAATTGACTCAACAATTTCAATTTTGCGCAAACTAGCCACCCGTAACTGGCGGAAAAAACGCCACCTCATCACCATCTTTAACAAAGGCATCAATACTTGTATATTCTTGATTGACAGCAACCAGCAACTCATCAGGCAAGCTATCGCGCCCTGTTGCTTTCATCCAAAGCTGAGTGACCTGAACTGAACCATTATTAGCATCAGATATATCTATCTTGTCACTTGCCCGACCAATTTCTTCTCTTAAACTGGCAAAATATAGAACTTTAATACTCATAAATGAAATGTAGCACAAATAAAGGATTTCCGTTTGAGTTTCCTCTAACGTTAGTTTGATGGGAAAAGTGGCTCTCTGTGATTCCTTTACGGTTTTCTACATTATAAAAAATGTAAAAAAAGGGGGGGATGGGTGCCTACAAATTTACTCTGACCTGAATCCATCAAACCAATATTAATGGAGTACTAGCCTACTTTATTATATGATTCGCATCATAATAATTAACCAATTTATGGAGAAATATCTATATGCTAAGCATAGCTTATAAAAGTTTTTTGGGGAAAAGTCCAAACTGGTTTAAAACCTTAATACTGGTTTTCTTGCTTGCTTGCTTTCCTTTAATGCTAATCTTTGGCAAAACAGTCGTTGGCTGGGCATTTATTGCCATGTTTATACTGACTTTGGCGATGGCTCTAAAGTGTTACCCCTTGCAATCTGGCGGGCTATTGGCAATAGCCGCCTTGCTAATTGGTTTAACATCTCCCGAAACAGTCTGGCATGAAATTCAACAGAATCTTGGTGTAATTTTACTATTGGTCTTTATGGTCAGTTTTATTTACTTCATGCAACCATTGCTGATTTTCATTTTTGGTAAAATCTTATTAAAAGTTGAAAATAAAATAGCACTCTCCCTAATGTTTTCATTTGCAGCTGCTTTTTTATCAGCTTTCCTTGATGCTTTAACCGTAACCGCAGTTTTGATTTCTGTATTTGTTGCCCTTTACGGCGTTTATGAAAAAGTCCATTCGACAATCGGTATTGATTATAATGAAAATGACACTTTCGACCGCAAGGAAATGGGCGGTGATTCACTAGAAGAATTCCGTGGATTTTTACGTTCTCTTGTTATGCACGGAGCAGTTGGTACCGCATTAGGTGGTGTTATGACTTTAGTTGGCGAACCTCAAAACTTATTAATAGGTGAAAAAATGGGTTGGCATTTTGCTGAATTTGCACTGCAAATGGCGCATGTCACTGCCCCTGCTGTTATTGCTGGTTTCCTTGTTGTTATCCTTGTCGAAAAAACCAAAACTTTTGGCTATGGTGCAAAATTACAACCACATGTCAGAGAAATACTAAAAGGGTATATTGAAAAACAAGATGCTGAACGAAGAGATAAAGATAAATACGCCTTAATTGTTCAGGGTGTATGTGCCGTTTTACTCATCTTTGGCTTAGCATTTCATATAATGGAAGTTGGTTTAATTGGTTTAATGCTTCTTGTTGTTGTTACCGCTTTAACAGGAATTATAGAAGAAAGTCGTATTGGTCATGCTTTTGAAGAATCTCTACCTTTCGTATCTTTACTGGTAATTTTCTTTGTTATAGTTGGTTTAATCCATGATCAGCACTTATTTACTCCTATAGTAGAATGGGTTTTACAACTCCCACAGGAAGAGCAACCTAGAGCATTCTTTCTAGCCAACGGCATTTTATCTGCAATTAGTGATAATGTATTTGTTGCTACGGTATATATAAACGAAGTAAAAGCCGCTTTTGACGCAGGAACAATATCCCGTGAGCATTTTGAAACATTAGCCGTTGCAATTAACACAGGAACGAATCTACCCAGTGTTGCGACACCCAACGGTCAAGCTGCATTTTTATTCCTACTAACCTCAGCACTAGCTCCAGCAATACGCTTAGGTTATATGAAAATGGTTATTATGGCTTTACCCTATACAATCGTATTAACCATTGTTGGCTACTTAGCCCAATAAAATGCCTAATTTTATTTATTTTTAGACTACACTAAATATTAATCAATCAATTAATTAATTAGAGCCTATGACTTTTAAAACTGCCGATATATGCGATAAACTTTGTGGTACAAGCCCAACGAATCAATGTGACTTTGCCCAAGTTACTGGCAATAGTTTTGTAAGCTACGGTGGAAAAAGTAAATTCTACGGAGAAATTGTTACTTTAAAATTATTTGAAGATAATCAACTTGTTCGAGATCAGCTTGAGTCAGATGGCACGGGAAAAGTGCTTATTATTGATGGTGGAGCATCAATGCGCCGCGCTTTACTCGGTGATCAACTTGCTCTCAAAGCACTTGAAAATGGCTGGCGTGGCATACTCATCAATGGTTGTATCCGTGACTCAGTAGATATAGCCAAACTGGATTTAGGTGTACTAGCACTTGGCACTCACCCGCACAAAAGTAGTAAAAAAGGAGTCGGTGAAATCAATGTTTCAATCACATTTAATGACTTAAACTTTGCACCAGCAGACTTTGTTTATATTGATGAAGATGGAATAGTCGTCTCTGAAAAGCCATTGATAACCTAGGAGGCTGTCCGAGAACTAAGAATTGACTGCAAATCCCATAAACATCATAATCTGAGCTTATCAAATTCGTTAAATAGAACGACTATTCGCCTCTTTTGATAAGCTCACCTTATAATATTTCTGGCATTTTCGTTTCAATCCGAGTTCTCAGACAGCCTCCTAGACATAAAACAAGAGTTAATACAATATATAACCCCATCCCCCCCTTTTTTTACATATTTTGCGTTATACAAAAAATGTAAAAAAAGGGGGGGATGGGTTGTACAGGTTCAGTTTTTGAGCTATCTCCTATCAGACTGCCAAAACAGTCAAACCACCCATATATGGCAATAATACTTCGGGTATTTTAATACTCCCGTCTTGTTGTTGATAGTTTTCAATCACTGCAACCAAAGTACGCCCTACGGCTAAGCCTGATCCGTTTAGTGTATGTAATAGTTCGGGCTTTCCTGTTTCTTTATTTCTAAAACGTGCTTGCATTCGACGCGCCTGAAAATCTTGCATATTTGAACAGGATGAGATTTCACGGTAGGTATTCTGTGCGGGAAGCCAAACTTCCAGATCATAGGTTTTTGTCGCTGAAAACCCGGTATCTCCAGCACAAAGAACCACTGTCCGATAAGGCAGTTCTAGTTTTTCTAAAATCACTTCAGCATGACGACGTAAACGCTCTAGCGCGTCATTAGAATCTTCTGGCTTGGTGAAATGCAGTAGCTCTACTTTTTCAAATTGATGCTGGCGAATTAAGCCGCGTGTATCCCTTCCATAAGAACCTGCTTCTGATCTAAAACAAGGCGTGTGTGCCGTATACTGCATGGGGAGCTGGTCTTCAGCTATAATTTCACCCCGCACTAAATTGGTGACAGGAACTTCTGCGGTCGGTATCAAATAATAGTTTTGATCACCTTCAAGTTTAAATAAATCTTCAGCAAATTTAGGCAACTGCCCTGTGCCATAAAGACTGTCTTCATTCACCATATAAGGCACATAAACTTCTTGATAACCATGTTCGGCAGTATGTGTATCAAGCATAAATTGCGTTAAAGCACGGTGAAGCCTTGCCATACCAGCGCGCATCACAACAAAACGAGAGCCTGTCAGCTTACTGGCAGATTCAAAATCCATCCAGCCATGAGCTGCGCCAAGATCAACATGATCTTTAGGCTCAAAATCAAATTGTGTTGGTGCGCCCCATGTGCTTATCTCGACATTATCATCTTCTGTTTTGCCTTCAGGAACAGAGTCTTGCAATATATTAGGAATCCCCTGCACAACCGCATCTATCTCAGCTTGTAACTCAGATAATTCTTGCTCAGCCGCTTTTAGCTTATCACCAAGGTCAGCAACCTGTGCCAATAGTGGCTGTATATCTTCACCTGCCGCCTTTGCTTTACCTATTGATTTTGAACGGGTATTACGCTCGTTCTGTAAATCTTGCGTAGCAGATTGTAAAGTTTTGCGCTTATTTTCAAGTGCCTGAAACTGCTCAACATCGAGTTTAAAACCACGTTTAAGTAATTTCTCAGCAACCCCATTAATATCATTTCGTAATAATTTAATATCTAACATTTTATATCCATTGTTGTTATATCTGGTGTTATATCTGGTGTTATATCTAGCACTATATCGGTTGTCACATTTGTTTTCCTAGCAACACACCAAACCATACGGCAAGTACCGTAAAGCTTACATTAATCAACATATTCAACAAGGCTCGCAAAGCCAAGCCTTCTTCAAAGAGATTGAGTGTTTCCATTGAAAATGTTGAGAAAGTGGTAAATGCCCCTAAAAATCCAACAAAAATAGCCAGTCGTAGGAGTGGATTCAAACCTATTTTCTCAACCAAGTAAACTACCAAAAATCCCATAAGAAATGAACCTGCCATATTTACGACTAAAGTTCCAAAAGGAAAATTGGCATCAATTTTATTATTTACCCATGTCGAGATAATATAGCGCATCAATGCGCCTAGGCTACCTCCACACATAATTGCAAAAATTTGTGTGCTGTTGATTGTCATCAAAAGTATAAATACCTAAACCTGAATCCGTGAGGTCACTACGGCACAGA
>JALSLM010000248.1 GCA_026988295.1 Thiotrichaceae bacterium | reverse complement strand
TTATCAATTAGCAAAGGCTTATCCGTTACTGCCTCACGCGATATTCTTCTGGATATAGCCATTGGTAAAGGGCCTGATAACTTTCTATTAACACTCGGTTGTGCCAACTGGGGGGCAGATCAAATGATCAATGAGTTTAAAGAAAATGCTTGGCTAAATTGTGATGCTGATAACAAAATACTTTTCAACACACCCTATAGCAAACGCTGGAATCAAGCTGTCGATCAAATGGGGATTGATATTAATTTCATTAGCAATGTTGCAGGTCATGACTGATTTTTAATCAGACAATATAAAAATAGTTAAAAAACAGGGGGGATGGGTATACACTAAATCCTACCCCTCCCCTAAAGAGCACCCTGAATGGCTACCATAATTGCATTTGATTTTGGGTTAAAACGCACCGGAGTTGCTGTTGGTAATACCTTAACGGGCAGTGCATCACCTGAATCCACCTTACTCAGTCAAAATGAACAACCCGACTGGCAAAGCATCACCCGTTTATTTAATGAATGGAAGCCTGATCAGTTAGTTGTTGGAATGCCAACGGAACTTGATGGTAGTGAATCCCCACTTACTCAGCGAATAAACCGTTTTTGTAATCAACTTAACGGACGTTATAACTTACCTGTCGATCAAGAAAATGAACAATTCACTTCTATTGAAGCAGCAGCTCGCTTAAAGCAGCTTCGCCAAACAGGACGAAAGAAAAGAGTCAGCAAGGAGGAAGTTGATAAAATTGCTGCATCCATAATTTTAGAAAATTGGATGCAAAAACATGGCTACAGATAAATAATGGGCACTATTATGGAACAAGAAAATAATAAAAAAAGTATTGATAAAAATATGAATAAAAATATCGACGAACTTCTAAACAGAATGTCGCAAGATCTACAAAACCTGATACAAAAAAGAAAGCTTAACAACCCTGTTATGGTTGGCATCCATACCGCAGGTGTTTGGATTGCAGAACGCCTGCATCAGTCACTCGAAATACAAGAGCCATTAGGTCAGCTTAATATTAGTTTTTATCGTGATGACTTTAGCCGCATTGGTCTACACCCTCAAATAAAACCCTCAAAACTTCCATTTAGTCTTGAAAATAAACACATCATTTTAGTGGATGATGTACTATATACTGGTCGTACCATCAAAGCTGCAATGAACGAGCTATTTGACTTTGGTCGCCCTGCCAGCATAACATTAGCAGTGTTAATCGACAGGGGAGGTCGAGAACTACCCATCGAAGCACAGGTCGTAGGATTAACAGAAAAGATGGACGCAAACCGCTATTTACAACTAAGCCATGACAACAACAAACTAGAGCTAACTATTATAAACAGTGATAAATACTGACTCATCCAATTCAACAAGCCAGAAAAATATAATAACACCTGGTCCATTGCCATCATCCATTCAAATTAATGCTGATGGCAAACTTAAGCATTTCCTCACTATTGAGGGTATTCCGCCTTTATTGCTTGAAGAAATTCTTGATCGTAGTCAGCAATTTGTATCACTCCCTAATAAGGCACAGGTTCAAGCACCACTGCTTCGTGGAAAAACAGTAATGAATCTGTTTTTTGAAAACTCAACCCGCACTCGAACCACATTTGAGCTTGCCGCCAAGCGCTTATCCGCTGATCTGGTCAATATGGATATTCGCACCTCATCAGCAACCAAAGGAGAAAGCCTCCTAGATACCATCCGTAACCTTGAAGCAATGGGTTGTGATATGTTTGTAGTACGCCATTCTAGCTCTGGGGCAGCACATTTCATTGCGCGCTATTGCGCACCACATATTAGCGTATTGAATGCAGGAGACGGCAGACACGCACACCCTACCCAAGCAATGCTAGATATGCTCACCATTCGCCAGCACAAAGGGGATTTTACCCCACTACAAGTTGCGATTGTTGGTGATATAAAACACTCCCGTGTAGCACGTTCACAAATCCATGCGCTATCAACTTTATGTACGGGAGAAATTCGAATTATCGCACCAAAAACACTTATACCCCAAGGTATTGAAAATATGGGTGTAAGTGTCTATCACGAAATTGAAAAAGGCATTAAAGATGTAGACGTAGTGATTATGCTACGCCTACAACATGAACGCATGACTACCGCCTTACTCCCTTCAGTTCGTGAATATTATGCACGCTATGGTCTTACTGAAGAACGTCTAAAACTGGCAAAGCCCGATGCCATTGTTATGCATCCTGGCCCCGTTAATCGTGGCGTAGAAATTGATTCTCGCGTCGCCGATGGCTCACAATCTGTCATAATGCAACAAGTAACCAATGGTATTGCCGTGCGTATGGCTATTATGTCGATGGTAATGGGGTGATAGATAGCATAATAATTGTTTCAGATGTTATAACCCCAAGTGTCCCAAGCCCAAAAAAAGAGCAAAGAAGCGATGGAAAACGCATTTAAAAATACAACATTAATTAAAAATGGACGGCTTATTGACCCCAAAAGCAATATTGATAAAGTCACTGATATTGCCATCCAAAAAAATAAAATAATTGCTATTGGCACACAGATTCCTACAGATTTTAATGCCGAAATTACTATTGCTGCTGATGGCTTATGGGTACTGCCTGGTATTATCGACCTCAGCGCCTATCTGCGTGAACCAGGTTTAGAAAACAAAACGCGCATTCACTATGAAACTTACGCTGCCGCAAGTGCAGGCATTACTCGCATCTGCTGTATGCCAGAAACAGAATCACCCATTGATACAGGCGCAGTAGTAAAACTAATTCGTAGCAAAGTCAAACAGGCTGGCTTTGCTCAAGTAAGTATGATTGGCGCACTAACTCAAAAACTTGAAGGCAAACAACTCAGTCACATGGGTAGCCTCAAATATGTCGGTTGTGTCGGTGTGACTCAAGGCTGGAACTCTATAGAAAACCTCGCTACCTTGCGAAAATGTATGGAATACGCTGCCACCTTTGAGCTACCCTTGTTTCTTCATCCGCTAGAACATTCGCTCATGGAAAAAGGCGGCATACATGAAGGTGCTTTGGCAACTCGTTTAGGCTTGCCACCCATCCCCGTTGCCGCTGAAACAGCCGCGATGGCACAAATCATCTCGCTGGTTGAACAGACTCATACACCCGTGCATTTCTGCCGTTTATCAACTGCTAAAAGTATTCATTTACTGAAGCAAGCAAAGCAAGATGGCTTACCAATTACTGCTGATGTGGCAATTCACCAACTATTCCTCACTGAAATGGATCTTTGTGATTACAACCCATTATGCCATACGATTCCACCATTCCGCTCTGAACGTGACCGCGATGCACTACGTCAGGCAGTCTCAGATAATGTTATTGATGCAATCTGTTCTGATCATCAGCCCCATGAAATTGATGCCAAACTCGCACCTTTTGAAGAAACCAGCCCTGGCATATCAGGTTTTGAAACACTTTTACCTTTAACCTTAAAACTGGTTGAAGAAAATGTATTAGATTTGAAGCAAGCCATTGCCTATCTCACCCATAAACCTGCCACGCTTATTAACTCGCAAGCAGGTACAATTCAAGCAAATGCAAAAGCTGACCTTAGTCTATTTGATCCTAAAATATTTTGGCAATTAGAGGCCGAGAAGTTATTAAGCAATGGTAAAAATACCCCCTTTTCAGGCTGGAGTTTTGAGGGCAAAACAGTACAAACATTAATAAAAGGAAAGACAGTATACAAATTATGAAAATACTCGTAATAATATCTCTAACTTGGCTGCTCGCCTCCTGTAGTGGCAGTGGCATTAAAAAAGATGAAACTGTCGTTTTTTTCCCTACATCGGCACACTTAAATACAAATGGCAACTGGAGCCTACCAATACACCACTGGGTTTTAGAAAAAGAAGAAAATGATCTTAGCCGCATATTTGCCAAGAAAGCCCTTTCTGAAATGCTTGAAGGTCTTGGAGTGTCTGAAAAGCAAAGCAAAACACCTCGTACCCAAGAGCGACTAATGTGGTTTTTGGTAGATAATAAACGCAATAAGCAAGTAAATATCTTTCTGAATAATAAACTTGAGCAACTTAATCAAACCACAGCAAACGGTCATGCAAACACCACATTGCTTATAGCAAAATCAGCATTCAAACCGATACCCGCAAAAAATATGAAAAAAGAGGGGGGATGGGTATCAATAAAAGCACAGGATAAATATAACAGAGATTTCTCTGGTGAAGTCCAGTTAATACCAGAAACAGGGCTTTCAGTCATTTCAGATATTGATGACACCATTAAAATCAGCGAAGTGCTCAATAAAAAAGCATTGATAAAAAATATATTTGCGAAACCCTATAAAGCGACCTCCGGCTTTCCAGCTTATTATCAACAGTTACAACAACAAGGTGCATATTTTCATTATGTATCCGCTTCTCCTTGGCAGCTCTACCCAAGCCTGCAAGCCTTTATGCAAATTCATTATCCAAAAGGCACAATATCACTGCGTAACTTTCGTATCAAAGATTCGAGCCTGATTAAATTTTTAGGCTCTTCTCAGGATTATAAGATTAAAACTATCAGCAATATCATCAAACGCTATCCCAAACATCAATTTATTCTAATTGGTGATAGTGGCGAGCATGACCCTGAAGTTTATACTGAAATTTATCGCCAATTTCCAAACAACATTCAATCAATTCAAATCAGAGTCGTAGAAGGCTCAGATATGAATATTGAACGCTTTAATAAACTCTTTAAAGTTGCACCTAAAGCACTCTGGAAAATATTTTCTGCACCAGAAAATTAAGGGAAAATAAGGGAAAATACAAACGACCATGCAAAAAAATACACATACAATCATGCAGTGGATGTGGATCGCTATTTTCACCTCAGTGCTAACTTGGTCAGGCATTAATCCACATGACAATTTCACTTGGTTTTTAGAAGTTGTACCCGCTTTAGTGGGCTTTGTGGTGTTAGCAATCACTCGCAAAAGTTTTCCCCTGACTCCTCTGCTTTATATGCTAATTCTCATTCATAGCATTATTCTAATGGTCGGTGGTCACTACACTTACGCAGAAGTCCCACTATTTGACTGGATCAGAGACGCACTCAATCAATCCAGAAATAATTACGATAAACTCGGTCATTTTGCTCAAGGTTTTGTGCCCGTAATGATAGCGCGTGAAATTTTTATAAGAAAAAAAATTATCAATGGAAAAGTCTGGCTTGGTTTTTTATCCATCTGTTTTGCCCTAGCATTCAGTGCATTTTATGAGCTAATCGAATGGTGGGTTGCACTAGCTTCAGGTGAAGATGCAGAAGCATTCCTCGGCACACAAGGTTATATTTGGGATACACAGTCAGATATGGCAGTCGCATTAATTGGAGCGATTATTGCTATTCTAGCACTAAGTCGCTGGCATGATAATCTCATTATTATAAAAACAGATTGATGATAATCATTCCTTGCTTAGCAATATTCCTATATTGTTTTAAATATGAGTGAACAATCAATCAGAAAATTAATGATGCTCTTTATTGCCATTGGGTTAACCCTAATTGCGATTGGAATCTACTTTATCGTCTTTACCGATACGGTCACTAAAGGTGGCTCGGATGGCATCCTAAAAATTGCAGGTTTTATCGCAGGTGGTTTATTTATCTCTGTTCCCGCAAAAATTTACCTCACATTACAATTAATGAAATATAATGATGAAAAATTAAGAGCTCGGAATAACCCACCTGATGAAAATTGAATTTGATGTTGACCTAATAAAACGCTACGACAAATCTGGACCACGCTACACTTCTTATCCTACTGCTGTTGCTTTCACCCCTGATTTTACTGAAGAAAATTTCACGCAACATGCTGAAAAAAGTAATCAAGCGGGTGGACCTTTATCCCTGTATTTCCATATTCCTTTTTGTGACACCATCTGCTTTTATTGTGCTTGCAATAAAATAGCCACCAAGGATTATTCTAAAACTCCCACCTATCTTGAATATCTCTACAAAGAGATGGATATGCAGGCAAAGCTATTTGATGCATCACGGGTTGTTGAACAACTGCACTGGGGTGGTGGCACCCCCACTTTTTTAAAGCATCACGAAATTAAAGCCCTGATGGCTTACACCCGTAAAACCTTTAACTTGTTAAATGATGATTCAGGTGATTATTCCATTGAGATTGATCCACGAAGTGTTAGCAAAGACACTATCAAGCTACTGCGTGATGTAGGCTTTAACCGTTTTAGTCTAGGCGTACAAGACGTTGATGAGAAAGTACAAAAAGCCGTTAATCGCATTCAACCCATTAAAGACACGCAAGCCATTATTGATGCTTGTCGAGAGAATAACGCACACTCTGTCAGTATTGATTTAATATATGGATTACCACTGCAAACCGTAGAAGGCTTTGCACAAACACTGCAAACCGCGATTGAAATGAATCCAGACCGCATGTCTGTGTTTAACTACGCACACTTGCCCCATATTTTTAAGCCACAGCGTCGCATTAATGCCGATCAACTCCCTAGCTCTGAAGAAAAATTAGAGATACTACAGCAAAGCATCGAAACACTCACTCATGCAGGTTATGAATATATCGGCATGGATCACTTTGCCAAACCCGATGATGA
>JALSLM010000247.1 GCA_026988295.1 Thiotrichaceae bacterium | reverse complement strand
AAGCAATTCCTTTTTACTTAAAACTGAGCCTGTAGGATTAGCTGGTGATGCAAGCATTAATGCTCTGGTATCACTCGACCATTTCTCTTCTATGCTAGATAACGTCGGCTGATAACGATTTTCTGCTTGTGTATTAATAGCAACGGGTTTTCCATTATAAAGCTCCACATAATGACGATTACAAGGATAGCCTGGATCAGGTAATAACACCTCGTCTCCTGAATTTAGTAAAACAGCCAAAACTAACTGTAACGCCCCCGTCGCACCTGGAGTAATAAGTATTCTTTCTGGAGAAATATCAACGCCATAACGTACCGCATAAAAATTAGCAATAGCCTCACGGAGTTCTAAAATACCTGCCGCAGGTGTATATTGAGTTAAACCATCATCAAGGGCTTTTTTTGCCGCTGTAATAATTGGTTTGGGTGTAATAAAGTCTGGCTCTCCCACTTCCAGATGGATAACTTGATGCCCTGCTTTCTCCATTTCTTTGGCTCTTTTTAAAACCCGCATAACGTGGAAAGGTTCGATATAATCCATCTTCTTTGCCAAATTTCTTGGCTTATTATTTTGACTCATTTTACTCATTAACCTCTGAACTTTCTGTATGGAAAAGATATAGACATGAAAATTAATCTTACTTTTTTTATTATCTTATACCTATCAAGTGCCGTTGCAATAGCATTTCCTCAAAACAATACAAAACCTGGCGGTATAGCAATTATCGCTGTAGCTCCATCAACAAGTAGCAAGCCTTTTGTAAGCTACCACAAAAAGCCCGTTGCTCTCGTTAAGGGTCGTACAAACTGGTTAGCTATTATCGGTATATCATTAAAGACTAAAACAGGTGCTGAGCATATAACAATTCGAGATAAGCGTGGTAAAACGCACCATAAGAGTTTTAAAGTAAAACCTTATAAATATCGCACCCAACGCCTCACCATAAAAGACAAAAATAAAGTTACACCGAATAAAAAGTCACAACAAAGAATAAAACATGAGTTTATTCTTAAAAATAAACTAAAAAATACTTTTTCTAAAAAGCCGCCTCAGCTTAATTTTATTAGACCCACTTCAGGACGCGACAGTGGCAGGTTTGGTTTAAGACGTATTTTAAATGGGAAAAAAAGAAATCCACATAGTGGTATGGATATCGCCGCACCATCGGGGCGTGCTGTAAAAGCATCTGCAGCAGCGAAAGTTATATTTGTGGGTAACTTATTTTTTACAGGAAATGTTATTTACTTGGATCATGGCAATGGTTTAATTAGCTTATATGCTCACCTAAGCAAAATTAATGTTAAAAAAGGGCAACATGTAAAACAAGGTAAAATAATAGGTAAAGTTGGTAAAACGGGTCGAGTCACTGGGGCTCACTTACATTGGTCAGTTTATCTGAATGGTAATGCCATTGATCCTGTATTATTTTTACAAAAGCACAAAATAAGAAAGAAAAGGGGAAAATAGATAACGAGTTATCTGGTTGATTTTAAAAGATATTCAACCCACTATAGCAAGCTATATAAGAATAAATCCAGACTAAAAGTCTTTCATTCAGGTTTTATTCAGCCACCCCCTTGTATTCTATACACATGTTCAGCAAGAAATGTCGCTTTTCAAAGGGGTTTGTGGTGCGACGTTTCGTTGAAATAAGGAATTCCTAACTCCTAAAAATAAATTGTCATCACTCTGGCTAACAAAGGAATTTTTTAATCAACACGCTGAAATTTGTCAAACGCACCATTACGCGGCATTTATTGGGGAGCTGTCTAATGGAACCATGCGTTTGATAGCTATCAAAAATACGGGGGTATCTCTGATAGCAAATATAAACGAGCCTATATATAATAATATAAGGCTCGTTTTTTTTGCCCGTTAAAAATAGAAAGCGAGTCTAATACGCGCCTTGCTAAGGAAATCCTGATTAAGTCGATTAGAATTTAGCGCAGAAAAATCTGTCGCTATTTTTTATGAAGTGAGACGTAATAGTTATTCTATTGCGGCGATCTTCATGGAAAATATCGGCAGATTTGGCAAGCTAAAAATAATTGGACTTGATCAGGGTTTCCCTAAGAGACTCTCTGTATTAAAAAATGCAAAAAAAGGGGGGGGGATGGGTATAAGCTATAAGCTGTACAAACCTGAATTTCTATGCCCTACTATTCGTGTTAACCTTTATAAATCCAGATATTACAGCACAATATCCAATCAAAGCACCCGTTTAGGTGGCATTGTTATTGGTGTTTTCTTTACGCCATTCTCAACTGCCATCACTGCTGCTGTGATTCTTGAGCTAATATTTAATTTACGCAGTATTGCCTTAACATGAAGCTTTACTGTTCCATCTGATATGCCTAAGTTTCTGGCTATCACTTTATTGCTTTGCCCTTCTGCTAAAAGTGTCAATATTTCAAATTCACGAGGTGTCAAAATAGCAAACGGGTCTTCCTTCTCTTCTTCTTTTTCATTATTATCACCTTGTACTGCACTTGCTAAAACAGGTGCTAAATCAGGTGCTACAACTGTTTTACCCGCAATAATATCGCGTAAAGCGACCACTAGATCATCTGGCTTCATATCTTTTAGTAGATAGCCCTGTGCGCCATTGCGTAGTGCTCCGACTAAGTCGCTTTCATCACTACTGGTAGTTAACATGGCAACAGGTAAATTTGGATGTGCTTCTTTTAGCTTTTTCAGAACACTAATTCCATCCATCTGGGGCATTCTCATATCCAGCAGGACAATATCCAACTTTTCTTCAGCTGCAAATTTTATCCCTTCCGCACCACTGCCTACAGCCGCTGCTACTTCAATTTTACGGCGTGTTAATAAATCGCATAGACCTGCTCGAAAAAGGGTATGGTCATCAATTAATAAAATTCTTTCATTCATCCAAGGTTCCTTAAAGCATCTTTTGTTGCGGTATTTGTTGCGGTATTGGTTATGGTTGCGACATTGTTAACAGATTCAGGTATTAGTATTAATCTCCACATCAAAATTTAACTGCACTAATGTACCCTCGCCGTCATCACTTTCAAAAAATATTTCACCATTTATTCGTTCTGCTCTTTCTTGCATCACAGAAAGACCTATATGTTCACCCGTTTCACTATTAGGTCTAGAACGATTTATTAGCCCTTTACCATCATCTTCGACTAATACACTACAATGCCCTTCCTCTGTACTCATCATTAGAATCCGAACATTTTCAGCGTCAGCATGTTTTTTAACATTTGCCAATGCTTCCTGAACGATACGCACCACTTCTATTTCTGAGTCACGCGAGAGATCTTCAAGATCCCAGTTATGATAGAAAAAGACATCAAGTTTAGTTTCTTGCCTAAAGCGTTCTACAACACGTTCTACTGATCGTACCACACCTTTGCCATCATACGGTGCTCTAAAATGAGTAATCAAACTACGCAATTCAGCATAGGCATCATCAATGGTATTTTCCAAGCTTTCAAGTTCTGACCAGATTACTTCTTCGTTCCCCTGATGCAATGAATCATCAAATAATCTTACTTTAAAGCGCAAGCTGGCCAATGTTTGAGCAAGCGAGTCATGTAACTCATGTGCCATACGGGTTCTTTCTTCGATAATTGACAGGGTGCGTGCGTCTTCTTCAACACCTGCTTTTTCTATTGCCATACCCAAATGCTGACCTATGCTTTCTAATAACTCATGCTCCCCTTCAAGAAATTCATGTTGTTTGCGAGGCACAAATAAATTGTAAACTCCTAGAGTTTTACCTCGGTATTGCAAAGGGATTGCAAGCAGTTCAATGTCATCATCATCTTTAAAAAATTTACCCTCACTGATCAACCCACAGCGCTTACTATTGGAGTTAATCATCACTGTGGAATCTGTTAATGCTCGACCACACAAACAATCATGAGCTGGTAAGGTTTCTTCTTGTCTGATTACCTCCTGACTTAAACCGATACTTGCCACAAGGCGCATATTATCATCTTTATCAAGCAAGCGTACTGTTGCAGCCTGAGCATTCACCACTGAGGTTAACGTATGTAGAAAACGCTGTAATAAATCTTCAAGGTTATGTGATTTAT
Source organism: Thiotrichaceae bacterium (assembly GCA_026988295.1). Lineage (GTDB taxonomy): Bacteria > Pseudomonadota > Gammaproteobacteria > Thiotrichales > Thiotrichaceae > Cocleimonas. The sequence goes on along the minus strand of JALSLM010000247.1, from coordinate 2,569 downwards.
TAATACACGACGCTACATCATATAATACACTTAAATAATGCTTTTTCTGCTTTATATGCGCTTCTTGACGCGATAAGCGCCTTTTCTGAAGCTTAGAAAGAGCCTCATAATCAGCCGCAATTTTATTGATATGCAATCTTATGCCCTTAGATGGGCAGCGCTCAGTTCGCAATGGCATTCTTGATGAAAAATCCCCTTCCAGCAATTGACTGGCCCATACTGAAAGATCATTACTAAAACGTGTAAATTGTCGCCACATCCAATACAACAAAAGCAAAACACCAATACCTGCCGCTAGCCATAAAATAGTCATAGCAGGAGCTAACCAATAAGGAGCTTTCTCAGTAGAAATCGCCCAGAAATAAGTAGCCCCTATGCCGATAAAAAGAGTAAATAAAAAAACTAAAACAACTCTTGCCCGCCAAGGAAACTTAATTAAAGCTGGCTGTTCTTTTTCTATTCGCGCCTCTGTCACTTCCAGATCTGACATTGATTGGTTTTTGTTCTCAGTGGTGAATTGAGATCGTGCGCCCTGTTCTCTCGCTATTGTACTATCGACTACTTTAACTGGAATTTTAGCAACACTGTCATTTGACATTATCTTTTTTAACCGCAGTTTATTTATTTTGTAACTACTCAGTAACTACTCAAGAAGCTACCTACCTATCTATCAGCAGAATACTGTAACCACTCAGATTACTAAGTAGTTACGTTGTTTCAAACTATACATCCGTAGGCGGCTTATAATTAGGGTCATTAGGATTCAAGAAGACAATTTCATGCTTTCCCTCAATTTCAACATAATCCATTGTCATACCTGTTATTAATGGAATAGAAGCGGCATCCACTACAAACTGGATATGCTTTTCTTCAAACTGCTTATCAGTTTCATGTTTATGGTCATCAAACCCCATATTGTAATGAAATGAGCCGTCTGGCATCACTTTAATTGCCACTCTTAATGGTAGTTTTTCATTCATTTGATCTAATGAAATAAGAATTTGTTTTGCTGCATTGTCGGTTATTTTAAACATTAATATTTAATTCCTTTTTACATTTTATATATTCCTGAATCGTCTCAATAAAGCGTTGCGCCCAATGAAAACTATCAGTATCACGCATATGTGAATAGTTTGCTAACAGGTTTTTATACACCCAACCATCATGCTCACCATTAATACCAACCCCTCTATGAACTTTATAAGCAAATTTTCCCTTAGATTCAAGTGCTTTCTCAGTGTCTTCTAAAGCAGAGTAATGAAATTCATGTGCATTAATGATTTTACACTCGGTTTCTTTCTTTGAATTAGCGACCCAAGGCATGTCAATAGTCTCTTCCAGCTTTACATAACCCCTGCCCTGAGGTTTTTTGTGCATTATTGCATCTGCAGGAATAATACCAACCATTGGAAGATTGCACCCATTCCATTGAATATTCTGTGACAAATACATTAAACCCCCACATTCTGCATAAGTCGGCAAACCCGCTTCAATCGCATCATAAATACTCTGACGCATAGAGGTATTATCAGAAAGCATCTGCATCTGCGTCTCAGGAAAGCCGCCTCCAATAAACAAACCATCGAGGTCATCAGCTAAAGACTTATCATTTATAGTATCAATTTTGACAAGTTCAGCACCCGCACGCACTAAAGCTAACTTATCACCAGCATAATAAAAACCAAATGCCGAATCTTCACAGATCCCCAAACGTATTTTAGAGCGTTGACTCGCAGGGCTCGTGACAATAGCAGAGTGTCTAATTGTAGTATCAGGGATCGTAATATCAGGAGCTTGCTTAGCTATTTCCAAGACTCGTGACAAATCCACTGACTCAGCAACTAGCCGTGCAATATCTGCAACTTTCTGTGTAGCCCCCTGCCCTTCATTGCTAGGTTTTAAACCTAAATGACGCTCATCCACTTCAAGCAAAGAACTCTTTTTTACCACGCCCAACACAGGAATATCAGTATATTCTTCTGTCACTGCACGTAGTTTACTCTCATGGCGACCACCAGAAGATAAATTATAAATAACACCTGCAATATTAATATCTGGGTCAAATTGCTGATAGCCCATTAACAAAGGTGCGACTCCTCGCGTTACACCCCGCGTATCAATCACCAAAATAACTGGAGATTGAGTAAGCTTGGCAACAGCCGCATTGCTATCTGAACCATCCAGTACAACACCATCATACAAACCCTTGTTACCCTCAATAATACTTATATCAGCAGTTTCTACACTATCAGCATACTCAAGCAAAGTGCGTGAAATCTCATTATCTGACATGGTATTAAAATCAAGATTATGACAAGCGCGCCCTCCACTTGCTTCTGTCAACCAAAGAGGATCAATATAATCAGGGCCTTTTTTAAAAGGTTGAACCTTTAAACCCTGCGCATACAACGCTGCACATAAACCAATCGACAAAGTCGTTTTGCCTGATGACTTATGGGCAGCAGAAATATAGATTCGTGGAATAGAAGCTTGCATCTATACCCATCCCCCCCTTTTTTTGCATATTTTATTCATATGTTTGTCAATGCCTCAGCCTCAAATTTAACAC